>NZ_CP098604.1:3987510-4294242 GCF_024499015.1 Xanthomonas hortorum pv. pelargonii
ATTTCATCGTCGTGTCGATGCGCGATGTTGTACATGTTCTGCACACAGACGATGTCGGTGATGGCGCGTGCCTCGGCCACCTGCGTTGCAGTGACGTTGCTGATGCCGATGTGCCGCACTAGGCCATCGCGCTGCAGTTTGACCAAGGTTTCCAACTGCTCGGCAATGGAGCCTTCTGCCGGACCATCGGCCTTGAACATGATGCGCAGGTTGACCACATCGAGCGCTTCCAGGTCCAGGTTGCTCAAGTTGTCGTGCACGGCCTTGATCAACTCCGGCGCCGAATAAGCCGGCAGCCACGCTCCATCCTTGCCACGCGCTCCACCGATCTTGGTGACGATGGTTAGGTCCTGCGGATAGGGATGCAGCGCCTCGCGGATCAGCTGATTGGTGATGTGCGGCCCGTAGAAATCGCTGGTATCGATATGGTTGACGCCCAGCGCAATGGCTTCGCGCAGCACCGCCAACGCCGCATCGCGATCCTTGGGCGGGCCGAACACACCAGGCCCGGCAAGCTGCATTGCTCCGTAGCTAACGCGGGTGACCTGACGGTCACCAAGGAGAAACGTTCCGGCTTTGTCGATGTTGGTCATGGCGTTGCGCTCGCGTGTCGTTGAGCCCACAACGATAGGAAACGTGGCGCGGCTTGTGAATTCGCGTTTGATGTGGCCCGAGCTGATCGCTGCCGAGGCCTGCACTGCATGGGCACAGGGGCGTCGGCTGAGATATTCGTATGGCCAAACGTGTCGGTGTTTCAGGTTTTGACGGCCTGAAGGACCTTGTCTGCGGCTTGAATGGCGACAAACCTTGAGTTCGCCTGTTGATCCTCGCGCGGATGCGCGATGCATGCGGCCGGCGCTAAACGCGGAACCTGTTTGGTTTTCCGGAGGCACAAAAAAAGCGCCTTAGGCGCTCTTCAAGTGACTGATTTGATTGGTGGGCCGTGATGGATTCGAACCATCGACCAAAAGATTAAAAGTCTTCTGCTCTACCGACTGAGCTAACGGCCCACTGTCCCGGCACTGCGCCGGGGTGCGCATTCTACCCTACACCGGCGTCAAGACGAAATGGCGTAGTGGGTGGGGTCCGGAATGCCGGCGTCGGTGAAGCCGGCGGCGCGCAGGCGGCAGGCGTCGCAGTGGCCGCAGGCGCGTCCGTCGGTGTCGGCGCGGTAGCACGACACGGTGAGGCCGAAGTCCACGCCCAGGCGTACGCCTTCGCGGACGATATCGGCCTTGCTGAGGAACTGCAGCGGTGCGTGCACACGCAGGCCGGCGCCTTCCACGCCTGCCTTGGTGGCCAGGTTGGCCAGCACTTCGAAGGCGCGGACGAACTCGGGCCGGCAGTCGGGATAGCCCGAATAGTCCACCGCGTTGACGCCGCAGAACAGGTCGTTGGCGCCGATCACCTCGGCCCAGCCCAGCGCGAGCGACAGCATGATGGTGTTGCGCGCAGGCACGTAGGTAACCGGAATGCCGTCGCCGCCGGCATCGGGCACGTCGATGTCGGCGGTGAGCGCCGAGCCGCCGATGCTGCGTAGGTCCACGTCGACCACCTTGTGGGCGATGACGCCCTGTGCGGTGGCCACGCGTGCGGCCGCGTCCAGTTCGGAGGTGTGGCGCTGGCCGTAGCGCACGCTTAGGGCGTGCACGGCAAAGCCCTGTTCCTGCGCGAGCGCGACGACGGCGGCGGAATCCATGCCACCGGACAGGAGAACTACGGCTTTTTTCATGACGGAATCAGGCGGTAACAACGGAAGCGGAGAGGCTAGCAGGGTCGGCGTTGCACGGCGACAGCGCGCTATTGCCGCATGGTCCTGCCAAGGAGTTCTGGCATCCGGTCGAGGCCTAGGGTTTGAATGTCTTGAGCGCTTGTTTATTGACGCTATGCCGCTGCTAGAGATAGTGCATGGCTCTCTGCACGCCGCATCGTTACACCGCCCAGCCAGTGAACGTTGCAGTGGCGGCCGCATGATTTTTTGTTCACGGTTACCGGTTTATTGTGCGGATCGAATCCGGAGTCAATGACGTGATGGCCGACCAGCAGGAAGACGCCGCGAAATCGCGTATCTACGAGACGCTGTTACAGGCGATTCCGGATCTCTTGTACGTGTTCGATATCCAGCATCGTTTTATCTACGCCAACGAGGCATTGTTGACGATGTGGGGGATGCGCTGGGAAGAGGCGCACCTCAAGACCTGCCTGGAAATTGGCTACGAGCCCTGGCATGCGGCCATGCACGATGAAGAAATCGAGCGGGTGAAGGCCACCGGCCAGCCGCTGCGAGGCGAGGTGCCGTTTCCGCATACCACCAAGGGCCTGCGTGTGTACGAGTACATCTTTACACCGGTCTTTGGGCCTGATGGCGAGGTGGAGGCGATCGCCGGCGCCACGCGTGACATCACCGAACACAAACAGCATGAGCAGCACCTGCAGTTGCTCATCAACGAGCTCAATCATCGCGTCAACAATTCGCTGATCATGGTGCAGTCGCTGGCTCGCCAGTCGTTCAATAACGCGACCAGCCTTGCGGATGCGCAAGAGAAGATCGATGCGCGTCTGCTTGCGCTCTCCAGAGCCCATGACACGCTCACCCGCGAGAACTGGGTCAGTGCCGATATCCTCGAGCTGACCCGCGATGCTGCCGCACTGTATGAATCGCACGATGGCGGGCGCTTCGCGTTGCAGGGCCAATCGTGCCGGCTCGATCCTCGGCGGGCGTTGGCACTATCGATGGCGCTGCACGAGCTGTGTACCAACGCGCTCAAGCACGGCGCCCTGTCTGTTCCGGAAGGCAGCGTGCTGATCGCGTGGGAACGCAGAATGCAGGATGCAGACGCGCAGCTCGAACTGATCTGGCAGGAACGCGGCGGGCCGGCTGTCCGCCCACCAACGCGCAAAGGCTTCGGCTCCCGATTGCTGGAACGTGGTTTGAAGCACGACCTCAAGGGCGATGTCGAACTCGTTTTTGACCCTGCGGGGGTTTCGTTCCGTGTCTGCATGCCGCTGCCGGCCGAGCTGGTCGAGGCGCACACGTGACCGGGCGCGTCTTGTTGGTCGAAGACGAATCCGTGGTTGCCATGCTGCTGGAAGACTGCTTGATCGAACTGGGATACGAGATCGCGGCGACGGTGGGTGACGTGGATGCCGGGCTTGAGGAAGTGAAGAAGGGGAATCTTGATCTGGCGTTGCTGGACGTCAATCTAGGCGGCAGCTATTCCTTTCCGATCGCCGAGGAACTGGATGCCCGCGGAGTGCCGTATATTTTTGTGACTGGCTATTCTGTGGGTGGAATCCCCGAAAAATTCCAGCATCGGCACGGTTTGCAAAAGCCCTTCCACTTACGTGATCTGCAGGCCGCATTGGCGCTGCTGCAGCAGACAAGCGCAGGCTAGGTCTGCTCTTTCAGCAGGATTGCCGAGATCAGCCAGTGCGAGTGGATAACGCGTAACTGGATCCGGGCCAGCTGCGCTGGGCGTTTGCGTCGGGTGCGTGCCTTGCCAGTGTTACCTGGTTCTCCAGCTTGGGATATGGCGCGCGTTTGCTGCAGCCGGCCTTTCGTGATCCGCGCGCATGGAGCGTACTGGACGCATTGATCGCGGTGTTCATGCTGGTGCTGTGCGCCTTGTTGCTGCTGCCATCGCATGCTGCGCTACTCTGACGCCCCCCTATGACTGGAGTCACTGTCATGCCGCCGTTGCGCATTACCACCGACACGTCCGAGCTCGATGTGCCGATGATCCACCGCTATCTGTCGCAGCAGACCACGTGGGCCAGGGACATTCCGTTGTCGCTGCTGCAGCGCTCCATCGCCAATTCGCTGTGCTTTGGCGGGTTTGTGGAGGGCGCGCAGGTGGCGTTCGCGCGGGTGGTTTCCGATTACGCAACAGTTGCATATTTGGGCGATGTCTTCGTGCTGCCCGAGCATCAGGGCAAGGGCTATGGCAAGCTGCTGATGGATGCGGTCATGGCGCACCCCGAGCTGCAGGGATTGCGCCGTTTCAGCCTGGCCACCAGCGATGCGCACGGGTTGTACGCGCGCTACGGCTTTACGCCACCGTTGTATCCACAGTCGCTGATGGAGCGTTACATCCCCGGGATATATACCCGCGACCGCGCCTGACAACCGATCAGGCCTGCAGTCATGGCAGTGATCTGCGTGGATGCGGTTTAAACGATCGAGAACAACGAAAAGCGCCTTGCCCGACGCTTTTCGTAGACGACATTTCGAGGGCGGATCTATGCAAGCCCCAACCAGTGCCGTCAGTGGAACCACGCCGACGGCTCTGTTGAAGGCGGCGCTGATTTCACCGCCCAACTCCTCAAGCGCTACGGACCTTGTTCAACAGATGCGCGACCGGTGCTGCCGCGCGCGTCTGTGCCTGGCTTGCCTGCCGTGCATCGATCTTGAAGATCGCCACCGCGTCGGTGAGCTGCACAGCCTGTTCTTCCATCGAGCGTGCGGCGGCCGTGGCTTCTTCCACCAGCGCGGCGTTTTGCTGGGTGGCCTCGTCCATATGCGTGATGGTCTGGTTGACCTGCTCGATGCCGGCCGACTGCTCCTGCGAGGCCGCAGAGATCTCGCTCATGATGTCGGTCACACGTTGCACGCTGGCCACCACATCGCCCATGGTCTTGCCAGCGCTGTGCACCAACGCCGAGCCTTCGGCCACACGCTGCACCGAATCGTCGATAAGGCTCTTGATTTCCTTGGCCGCGCCAGACGAACGCTGTGCGAGCGTGCGCACCTCCGACGCCACTACTGCAAAGCCGCGTCCCTGTTCCCCGGCACGCGCGGCTTCCACTGCGGCGTTCAAGGCAAGGATGTTGGTCTGGAATGCGATGCCATCGATGACGCTGATGATGTCGGCAATCTTTTTGGACGAGGCTTCGATACCGGTCATGGTCTGGACGACCTTGCCCACCACCTCGCCGCCTTGCGAGGCCACGCGTGCGGCGCCGATCGCGAGCTGATTGGCCTCGCGTGCGCTCTCTGCATTCTGTTTGACGGTGGACGTCAGCTCTTCCATCGAGGCAGCAGTTTCTTCCAGGTTGGCCGCTTGTTGCTCGGTGCGCTGCGACAGGTCCTGATTGCCGGCAGCGATTTCGCTGGCAGCCGAGTTGATCGAGACCGCCGATTGCTGGATGTTGCCGACGATCTGCGCCAACTGGCTGGCGGTGGCGTTGGCATCGTCGCGCATCTGTGCAAACACGCCGCGGAACTCGCCACTCATGCGTGCGGTGAGATCGCCGGCGGCGATCGACTGCAGCAACGACGATAGCGACTGCAGATTGCCATCGGCGGTGGACATCAGATGATTGAGGCTTTCCACCATGATGCGGAAATCGAACTGGAAGCGCTCGACATCGCCACGCGCTGTGAAGTCGCCATTGGCGGCCGACTGGGCAAGGTGTTTGATCTCATGATTCATCGCCGACAGATTGAGCTTGACCTGCGACATGGTGTCGCTGAAAGCGGCTTTTTCGCCCGGCAGTGGCTGCATGTCTTCGGAGAGTTCGCCGATGGCGTAACGCCCCATGATGCGGGCCAGATCGTTTTGCACCGCCACATGCGAGGCGACCAGTAAATTGGTGTCGTTGGCCATGCGCCCGTAATCGCCGGGGAATGCCGCCGCATCAATGCGGAAACTGATCTGGCCATTGTCGTGATGCTTGGCCATGTCGGTCTGCGCGGCGATCAGGTTGCGCAGCTGCAACTGCATCTTGTCCATTGCCTGCAACAGGCGGCCGGTTTCATCGGTGGCGGTGGTGTGGACGTCGTTCTGCAGATTGCCGGCGGCAATGGCCTCGGCAGTGCGGGTGGCCTGGCTGAGCGGTATGGTCAGGCTGCGCGTGATCATCCACGCAAGCAGGGCGCTGATGGCCAACGCGGCAATGCCGCCACTGGCGAGCGTGACCTTGCCGCAATGCATCGATGCCACCGCTGCGGCATAGGCCTGTTTGCTGAGGCGGCTTTCCAGTGCTGCGTTGGCGCGAATGGCGGCTTGCTGTTCATTCATCGCCACCGCGGCGGCGCCTTGCAACAGCCCCTGCGCCTCCTGGTTCTGATCATGAATGCCGTATTCGAGAATCTGGTTGTTGTACTTGACCGAGATGTCGCGCTTTTCCTGCACCAGCTTGAGCGCGTTCTTTTCGCCGTCGCTGCTCGGCATGACTGCCAGCGCATCGTGCGCCGTTTTATAACGGGCGCGGTTGCTTTCGATCATCTCCATTGCGCTGCGGTTGGCAGCATCGCCAGACACCATGACGATGTCGCGCAGGCCGATCGCCACGTTGGTGTTGGCGTCCAGCATGTCGGTGGAGAGTCTGATCCGCTCCATATTGTTGTTGACGATGGTGTCCAACTCGAGACGGGCGGTGGACATGGTGACCAGGCCGGTTGCCACAAGCAGGCCGGACAATAAGATCAAGATGCCGAAGGCCACGCCCAAGCGGCGGCCGACATTGAGGTGTTGCAGATATTGGTTCATCACCGCATCCAGGTTGTGCAGCTGAAGGACTCAGTGAATGCGGGGTGCATCCACTCAAGCGTCTTGCCCAGCTAGCGGCAGGAGATCGAGGAGCTAAAGGCTTGTATTCGGAAATACTTATGACGGATTCATGACGTGGAAGAAATTTCCCGACAGCTGTCCGCCGCTACCTGACATCCCGCCAAAAACGCCTTGTTTAATGCGTCATTGCTGGATCGAAGCGTGCCAATGGCAGGACGATTTTCCGACGTTTTACCGACGCGCTGAAGTGGATAACGCAGCGCGCACAGCCAACGATTGGAACTGACGAATGGTCGAGTTCGCTGGCGTGTGCGGTATGGGCGGATGAGAACCGCAAGATTGCTGCGAATGCCTCAATGCCGCGAGCGATTCGGTTGATGCTGGGCAGCAGAGCAGCCTGCCCGTGCACATCGCGAGCCGGCCTGTGCCGGCTACTTTTTAGCGAGCCACTGATCCATCGCGCCGTCGCGCGCAGCAAGCATGGCGCGATGGGAGTTGTCTTGCGCTCAACTCTCCAGCGCGGCAAGGACTTCGGCGTAAAGCTGTTCGGCATCGGTCTCGCTGTTGAAGCGTGCGAACACCTCGTCGCCGGAGATAAGGCCGACCCGCACCGAGTGGCAATACGAACCGAAGCTCTCGCCGGCGTTGAACGGGTCGTTGACGACGGAGATATGGGCAAGGCGGATCCGGGTTGTGCCGAATTTGATGAACATCTGCAATCTCCTGTGTGAGCGCTCAGTTTCCCATTTTGTCGGGCGCCGCAGAAGCGCGATGGCAGCTGGATGCAGGGCGAAGCTTGCATAAGCACCTCAACGGCGGCGTTGACTCTTCGGCGTACATGGATGCCAAGGTGCCGCCAGGCGCCTGTAGAGCCTCAGCGCTGGCGCCATCCGGGGCCAACCTCGCGCATCCACGGATCCAGCACGTACACTGCCGTCCCCTGATGCTGAGCTCGTCCGATGTCCGAACCGATCCGTCTCGACAAATGCGTTGCCGCGCTGTTCGGCTGCTCGCGTGGCGAGGCTCAGCAGTACATCGAAGGCGGCTGGGTCAGCGTGGACGGTGTGGTGGTCGAGGAGCCGCAGACATTGGCCACCGCGCCGCAGGTGACGCTGGCAGCCGATGCGCTGCTTGAGCCTGCCGAGCCAGCCACGTTGCTGCTGCACAAGCCTGCCGGAATGACCGCCGAGGCCGCGCTGACACTGGCCGTACCGGCCGCGCGCAGCAGCCTGGACCATGCCAACGTGCGCGTGCTGAAGCGGCATTTCCTGCGTCTGAGCGCGCCGTTGCCGCTGGAAGACGAGGCCAGCGGTTTGCTGGTCCTGAGCCAGGATGGCCGCGTGCTACGGAGGCTCAGCGCCGATGCCAACTCCATCGAGCAGGAATTCCTGGTGGAAGTCAGCGGCGAGCTGCGCCCCTACGGCATGGCACGGCTTGCGCATGGCCTGGTCTATCAACAGCGCAGCCTGTCGCCGTGCAAGGTGAGTTGGCAGAACGAAGAGCGGCTGCGCTTTGCGATCAAACATGTGCAGCCCGGGCAACTGCGCTTCATGTGCAAGGAAGTCGGGCTGGACGTGGTGAGCATCCGGCGCTTGCGCGTGGGCCGCATCTCGCTGGGCAAACTGGCGATCGGCGAATGGCGCTATCTACCGGCGGGCGAGCGTTTTTGAGTGTGCCGCTGGCGTTCAACGCTGGCGGCAACCTGCATGCAATACGACGACGCGCTGCCGTTGAACTGCTACCCGAGTCGCTTACTTCTTGTTGCGCTTTTTCTTGGCACGCGTCACCAGCCAGAACACCACGCCGATGATCGCAACGACCAAGATGATGAAAGCCGGTGACAGAAACGAGTTGTCGCCCATGGGGATCTCCTGAGTTCTTTGGCAGCAAAGCGCTGCATTCGAACCAGCCTAGCGAGCGGCGTGCTTGATCGCGTGAAATACGACGTATGCGTGGTTCAAATGTTCTTTGCACGTTGCATTCGTCAGGCGTCATGCGATGGACGTTCGGTGTATTGGTGTCGAAGCGCAATGTCTGGCGCAGATCGTGTAAGCAGACCCTGCAGCGTTTGGCTGACTGAGCGGCTTTTGCAGGCGGGCGATAGCGCCGCATCCTTAGACACACGCGTGTGTTGATCATTCCTCGTGGCCGCCGCATGGCGCGACGGCTGGCATTTCATACCGGGATTGTGGGCCGCCGTCCAGTGGCGGCCGCCGCCGTCAGGCCACCGGGGTGGGAAGCACCCGGTGTTTGGCCATCACGCTGCGGATGGCGGTCAGCAGTTGCTCGGGGGTGTAAGGCTTTTCCAGGAAGGCCACGCCGTCGGGCAGGATCTCTTCCACGTACTCCACCGCCAGGCCGGAGGTGAGCAATACCGGAAGCTTGTACGGCGCCTGCGCGGTCTTGACCGCTAGATCCACGCCGGTCAAACCGCCCGGGAAGTGGATATCGGAAAACAGCACGTCGATGCGCGGGTCACTTTCGATCAAGGTCAGCGCTTCTTCGACCGAGCCTGCACTGCGGCAGGTGAACCCATAGCTCTCCAGCACAAGGCAGCTGAGTTGTCGGGTGCCATCGCCGTCTTCGACGACGAAGACAACCGGCCGTTCCTTGTTCTGTGACATGAGCGCGTCTCGTAAGGCAAGCCGCATTCTCAGCGATGCAGGGGTGAACCCTCCGTCAACGCAGACGGGGCCGTATGGTTACCAGCCGAACGGGCCGGGACCGTAGCCACCAGGCCCATAACGCGGGCCGAAAATCGGGCCTTCGCCACGCCCGACACTGATGCTGACGCCAATCTGGTGCGCCTTGCCGTCGTCGTCGTAATAGGTCTTGCAGGAATTCAGATTGACCGCCTGCCAGTTGCTGTTGCCGCCGCGGCTGGCATAGCCCATGCCGGTTTCGACTGCGCCATGCAGCTTGCCCTGGCATTGCTCGGCGCGTTCGGCGGCGATGGCAGCGGCACTGGGCCGGCTCAACGCAGGCTGGGGACCGCTTTTGTCGCCGTAAAAGGTGCCTGGCGGATCGGTGGGGACTTCGGGATCGGAGCGGTACTGCACCGGTGCCTGCGGAATGCTCAGATCGAGCGAGCGCGCCGTGACCGGCTCGGCACTGCCGTCGCCGGCCTGGGCGAGCGCGCCGCCAGCGGCAAACAGAGTGGCCAGGAGAAGCAGGCTGCGTTTCATCGAGTGGACTCTACATGAGGGACTGACAGCGCGTGCCAGATCGCCTTGTGAAACTAGCAACGGCTGATTGAATGCGCGCTGTCGATCTTGTGGATTTTTTGTGCCAGCGTTGGTATGCCGATGACACACGCTGTTGCATCAGCCTTGTTCGCGCACGATCTCGATCAGCTGCGCCCCGTAGCGGGCCAGTTTGCCGCCACCGATGCCGCCGATATGCGAGAGCGCATCGATGCTGGTTGGGCGTTGTTCGGCGATGTTGCGCAGCGTGCTGTCGTGGAAGATCACAAACGCCGGTACGTTCTGTTCCTTGGCCAGCTCTGCGCGCAAGCCGCGCAAGGCGTTGAACAACACCAGATCCTGCGGTTGCACAGGCAGGCCGGTGCGTTGCGTGCCGCGCTCACGCTCGCGTCCGGCAGCCGGGTTCTCGCGGCGCATCATCACCTGGCGCTCGCCCTTGAGCACCTGGCGGCTGGCATCGGTCAGGCGCAGGCCGCCATGGCCTTCGCTGTCGACCTCCAGCAGGCTGGCGGCCACCAACTGACGGAACACGCCGCGCCAGGTGCGCTCGTCCAGGTCGCGGCCGATGCCGTAGGTGCTCAACTGGTCGTGGCCGAGCTGCTTGATGCGCTCGTTCTCGCTGCCGCGCAGGATGTCGAGCAGGTGGCCCACACCGAAACGCTGCCCGCTGCGGTACACGCAACTGAGCGCTTTTTGCGAAGCCACCGTGGCATCCCAGGCGGCCGCCGGGGTGAGGCAATTGTCGCAATTGCCGCAGGGCTTGGGATAGGTCTCGCCGAAGCCGGCCAGCAGCACCTGGCGGCGGCATTGCATCGATTCGCAGTAGCCCAGCAGGTGATCGAGCTTGGCGCGCTCCAGGCGTTTGCGCTCCTCGGCGGCTTCGCCCTGTTCGATCATCTGCTTGAGCAGCACCATATCGCCCAGGCCGTAGCAGAGCCAGGCTTCGGCCGGGTCGCCATCGCGGCCGGCGCGGCCGGTTTCCTGGTAGTAGCCTTCCAGCGATTTGGGTAGATCCACATGCGCGACAAAGCGCACGTCGGGCTTGTCGATGCCCATGCCGAAGGCGATGGTGGCGGTCATGATGATGCCGTCTTCGCGCAGGAAGCGGCGCTGGTTTTCCGCCCGCACCTCGGCCGGCAAACCGGCGTGGTAGGGCAGGGCGTTGAAGCCTTGCGCACACAGCTGCTGCGCGGTTTCTTCGACCTTGCGCCGCGACATGGCATAGACAATGCCGGCCGAGCCGCGATAGCGGCCCAGGAACTCCTGCAGCTGCTTGCGCGCGTTGTCCTTCTGCACCACGGTGTAGCGGATGTTGGGGCGGTCGAAGGAGCTGACGAAGTGGCGCGCGTCGACCAGATCCAGACGCTCGGCGATTTCGCGCTGGGTCGGTGGATCGGCGGTGGCGGTCAAGGCCATGCGCGGGATGTGCGGCCAGCGCTCGTGCAGCACGGTGAGCTGGCGGTATTCGGGGCGGAAGTCGTGGCCCCACTGCGAGACGCAATGCGCCTCGTCGATGGCAAATAGCGCGATGCGGCTGCGTTCCAGCAACGACAGGAAGCGTGGCGTCAGCAAGCGCTCCGGCGCGACGTAGAGCAGATCCAGATCGCCCGAGAGCAAGGCGCGCTCGACCCGCTGGGTGTTTTCCGCATCCAGCGTGGAATTGAGGAATTCGGCGCGCACGCCGAGCTGGCGCAAGGCTTCGACCTGATCCTGCATCAATGCGATCAGCGGCGAGACCACGATGCCGATGCCATCGCGTAGCAGCGCAGGCACCTGATAGCACAACGACTTGCCGCCACCGGTGGGCATCAGCACCAGGGCATCGTTGCCGGCAGCGACGTGTTCGACAATGGCCTGTTGAGGACCGCGGAAGTCGTCGTAACCGAAGACGCGGCTGAGCAGTTCGTGGGCGGGGGAAGACATCCGTCTAGGATACCGCGCGGGTCACGTCTTGGCCGGTGTCATGCCGGCGGTGTTGCGTAATGCGGTGTCGGGGATCGCCGCGACGTGGTGGGTGTGCCTACGAGTGCTGATGCGGACGTAAGCTTCGCTCCGTACCCTCACGCCAACCCCTCTCCCGAGGGGAGAGGGACTTTGTGCCCCGCGGCTGACAGTGCCGGCGCGTGGAGAGAGGTGCTTACTGCAGTAGTGACCGCAGCATCCATGCGTACTTTTCGTGGGTCTGCAGGCGCTGGGTCAGCAGGTCTACGGTCGGGTCGTCGCCGGCGTCGTCGGCGGTGCCTAGCACCTTACGTGCGGTGCGGCAGACCGCTTCGTTGCCGCTGACCAGCTGGCGCACCATCTCGCGCCAGTCGGCGCTATCGCTCAGGCCCTGTTCTTCCGGGATCGAGGTCAGGGCAACGAACTCGCTGTAGGAGCCCGGCGCGTTGTAGCCCAGGGCGCGGATGCGCTCGGCCACTTCGTCCAGTGCGGCCCACTGCTCGGTGTACTGGGTTTCGAACATGGTGTGCAGCGAGTTGAACATCGACCCGGTGACGTTCCAATGGAAGTTGTGGGTCTTCAGATACAAGGTGAAGGCGTCAGCCATGTAGCGGGCCAGGCCGTCGGAGATCTTCTTGCGATCGCCGTCCTTGATCCCGATATCGATATGCGGGGCCGATGCAGCGGCGACCGGCAATGCGTCCGGCACGTCATTGGTGACGAAGGGCTTGTTGGCGTTCTTTTTCTTGGACATGGGGATGGTCCTCCTGAGGAAACAGATATCGGGTCACAATAGTCACTCTAAAGGATCACTCGTCATTCAATCTTTCACACTTTTTCATCAATGAGCGCTATCGATACCGACCTGGCCACCACCTTGCGCGAGCGCCGTAGCGCCGTCGATGGCGGCATGAGCCGCGACCGGGGCCGCTTGCTCGGCCTGTGGTCGCGCTGGCAAGGCAAACCCGGCAACGTGCAGCTGCGCCAGGCCTTCGAGCAGGCGCTGGCGGCGTCGCAGGCGCAGCGTCAGGCGCGCGCCGAGCAGCAGCCCGCCATCACGCTGGACACGCAACTGCCGATCGCGCGCGAGGCCGAGCGCATCATCGCGTTGATCCGCGATCATCAAGTGGTGGTCATCGCCGGCGAAACCGGCTCGGGCAAGACCACCCAGTTGCCCAAGCTGTGTCTGGCGGCCGGGCGCGGGGCGGCCGGCATGATCGGCTGCACCCAGCCGCGCCGGATCGCCGCACGTGCGGTGGCTGCACGCGTGGCCGAGGAGTTGAAAACGCCGTTGGGCACCACGGTGGGCTTCCAGGTGCGCTTCACCGACCGGGTTGGTGAAGACTCGCGGATCAAGTTCATGACCGACGGCATCCTGCTGGCCGAGATCGCCAGCGACCGTTGGTTGTCGGCCTACGACACCATCATCGTGGACGAGGCGCACGAGCGCAGCCTCAATATCGATTTTTTGCTTGGCTATCTCAAGCAGTTGCTGGTCAAGCGCTCCGATCTGAAGCTGATCGTCACCTCGGCCACCATCGACACCGAGCGCTTCTCGCAGCATTTCGACAATGCGCCGGTGATCAACGTGGAAGGCCGCACCTTCCCGGTCGAGGTGCGCTATCGCCCGCTCGAAGGCGACGCCGGTACTGACGGCGACGGCGAACAAGGCAGTGGCCGCGATGGCGAACGCACCGTCAACGATGCGATCGTGGCGGCGATCGACGAAATCACCCGCATCGACCCACGCGGCGACGTGCTGATGTTCCTGCCCGGCGAGCGCGAAATCCGCGATGCGCATCAATCGCTGGAACGGCGCAAATACCGCGAGACCGAAGTGGTGCCGTTGTACGCGCGGTTGTCTGCGCAGGACCAGGACCGGGTGTTCAATCCGGGCCCGCGTCGGCGCCTGGTGCTGGCGACCAATGTGGCCGAGACCTCGCTGACGGTGCCGCGCAGCCGCTATGTGGTGGACCCCGGGTTTGCGCGCATCAAGCGCTATAGCCCGCGGCAGAAGCTGGACCGTTTGCATATCGAGCCGATCTCGCAGGCCAGCGCCAATCAGCGCATGGGCCGTTGCGGACGCATCGCCGAGGGCATCTGCTACCGCCTGTATGCCGAAGCCGACTTTGCCGCCCGGCCAGCGTTTACCGACCCGGAAATCCGGCGCGCGTCGTTGTCGGGCGTGATCCTGCGCATGCTGCAGCTGGGTCTGGGGCGGATCGAGGATTTCCCGTTTCTGGAAGCGCCGGACGAGCGTGCGGTGGCCGATGGTTGGCAGCAGTTGCTGGAACTGGGCGCGATCGATGGCGAGCGCCGCCTGACCGCGACCGGCCGCCAGATGGCGCGCCTGCCGGTAGACGTCAAACTGGCGCGCATGCTGGTGGCCGCGCAGCAGCACGGCTGCCTGCGCGAGATGATCGTCATCGCCTCCTTCCTGGGCATCCAGGACCCACGCGAGCGCCCGCCCGAAGCGCGCGAGGCCGCCGACAACGCACATGCGCTGTTTGCCGATGCGCGCTCGGAGTTCGTCGGCATCCTGCGCTTGTGGGAAGCGTACCGACAGGTGCACGAAGAGCTCACCCAGTCCAAATTGCGCGATTGGTGCAATCGACATTTTCTGGGCTTTTTGCGCATGCGCGAGTGGCGCGAACTGCATCGGCAGCTACGCTTGTTGTGCGAAGAACTCGGTTGGAGCGAAGAGCCGGCCGGGGTGATGATGGCGCCGCTGCTGGCCGGTGCCAGCGCACCGCCGCGCGAGGATGGGCACAACGCCAACCGGCCCACGCGCGGGCAGCTGCATCGCGCCGCGCGTCTGACGCGCGAAGGCAAGCCGGAGCCAAGTGCGGCACCTGCACGCACCACCTCCGCAGCTACGAACAAGCAGGCCGAGGCTGCTGAAGTATCGGCACGGACCAGCGAGCGCGAACGCGCTGCGGCGTATCAGGCCTTGCATCGCGCGCTGTTGGCCGGCCTGCCGACGCAGATCGGCCATCGCACCGAAAAAGGCGATTTCCTCGCCGCGCGACAACGCCGGTTCGTGCCGTTCCCCGGCTCGGCGTTGGCGCGCAAACCGCCGCCGTGGATTCTTGCCGCCACGCTGCTGGACACGCAGAAAGTCTGGGGCATGACCAATGCCGCGATCGAGCCGGATTGGGCGATCGCCGAGCTGCCGCATCTGCTGGCGCGCAAGCATTTCGACCCGCATTGGTCGCGTGCGCAGGGGCAGGTGGTCGCCTCCGAGCAGATCAGCCTGTTCGGGCTGGTGCTGGCGCCGAAAAAGCCGGTGCATTTCGGCAAGATCGACCCAGCCGCGGCGCACGATCTGTTCGTGCGTCAGGGCCTGGTGACGGGCGAAATCAATACGCGCGCAGCGTTCGTGGCCGACAACCTCAAGGTGCTGGAGCAGGCGCGCGAAGAAGAAGCCAAGTTGCGTCGCGCCGGCATCGTTGCCGACGAAGAGTGGCAGGCACGTTGGTATCTGGATCGCATTCCGTCCGAGCTGCATTCGGCCAGCGGCCTGGATGCGTGGTGGAAAACCTTGCCGCCGGACAAACGCCGCAGCCTGCATTGGTCGTTGAACGATCTGCTGCCGGGCGAAGGCAGCGAGGCCGATCGCTTCCCGAAGTATTTCTCCCTTGGCGATGCGCGGCTGCCGTTGCATTACCGCTTCGAGCCGGGGGCCATCGATGACGGCGTCACCCTGGATGTGCCGTTGCATCTGCTCAATGCGCTGGATCCGACGCGGCTGTCGTGGCTGGCGCCGGGTTTTGTTGCCGACAAGGCATCGGCATTGATTCGTAGCCTGCCCAAGGCGCAGCGCCGTAACTATGTGCCTGCGCCGGATTTCGGGCGTGCGTTCTACGAGGCCTACAGCATTGCGTCGGCCGACGATATCCGTGGCGAGCTGGCGCGCTTTCTGAGCAAGGCCACCGGCACGCAAGTGGCGGCGCTGGATTTCGACGAGGAGGCGCTGGACACGCATCTGCTGATGAACCTGCGCCTGCGAGATGACGACGGCAAGGTGCTGGCCGAGTCGCGCGATCTGGACGGGCTGCGCGCACGCTTCGGCGAGCGGGCGGGCCAGGCGTTTGCCGCACGTGCCGGCCGCGCCCTGGCCGCCGAGGGCTTGCGCGATTTTCCGGCCACCCCGATCCCCGAACAGGTGTCGGGCGAGGCCGGTGTGCCGGCGTATCCGGCGTTGGTGGATCAGGGCGAAGACGCAGCGCTACGCATCTTTGCCGACCGCAACGAAGCGGCGCAGGCGCATCCGCGCGGCGTGCGCCGGCTGCTGGAAATCGCGCTTGCCGACAAGATCAAGCAGGCGCGCAAGCAATTGCCGGTGTCGCCCAAAACCGGGTTCTTGTACGCGGCAATCGAGTCGCAGGAGCGGCTGCGCGGCGATCTGGTCGATGCCGCGCTCAATGCGGTGTTGGCGGAAGGTTTGGGCGCGATTCGCGACGCGGGTGCCTTTGCGCAACGCCGTGACGATGCGATCAAACGGTTGTTCGGCGAGGCGATGGAACGCCTGACACTGGCCGAAAGCATTCTCGGTGCCGTGGCCGAACTCAAGCCCTTGCTGGAAGCGCCGTTGATGGGCTGGGCGCGGGGCAATCTGGACGATATGGAGCAACAGTTGCGCGCGTTGGTGCATGCCGGCTTCCTGCGCGAGACCCCGGCCGAGGCGCTGGCCAACTACCCGCGTTATCTCAAGGCGATGATCCTGCGGACCGAGCGCGCCAAACGCGATCCGGCTCGCGACCAGACCCGCATGCTCGAACTCAAACCGTTTGTGGATGCGTTGGGCGATGCCGCCGCGCGCGGTTTGCAGCAGCGCCCGGAGTGGGAGTCGCTGCGCTGGGATCTGGAAGAGCTGCGCGTCTCGGTGTTCGCGCAGGAGCTGGGCGCCAAGTCGGGCGTGTCTGCGAAAAAGTTGTCGCAGCGGGTGGCTGCGTTGCGCGCTTGAATGGTGCCGGATGCGCCAGGGTCGAGGTGATCACCAGACGCGCTGATCCATGCGGATCGATATCCACTGGCCGCTCCGACAGATCGCATCTGAGCGGCCAGCGCATGCAGCCACATGACGCCTCTAAAACCTGCTGAGCGCTTGTCAGACAGGAGCGGGCGGCATACCTGGAGCACGCCGCGTGGGTAGGCTCCATGCCGCCTGGGCGCAGCTTGCCGACGCTGCGCCCGGGCTTTGGTCATGCCGTCAAAACTTCACATGCAGGCTCGCCATATAGCGGCGCCCGCTCTTGTAGCGGCCAGCCAGGTGTTGCTTGTCGCCGAGATACTGCAGGTACTCCTCGTCCAACAGGTTCTGCGCATCGATTTGCAGCGACCAGTTCGGGCTGAACGCATAGCCGACACTCGCGCCGAGCTCGGCGTAGTCATCCACGCTCGCCGGTGCCGCGCCGGCCACGTAACCGCCGGCCAGGTAGCTATCGCGCCAGTTGTAGGTCAGCCGTGCATTGAGCGGGCCTTTCTCGTAGTACGGGCTGAAGGCAACGCTGTTGCGCGACTGGTAAGGCAGCGCATCGCCGGTGTTGTTTTCGCCATTGGCGTAGGTGTAGTTGGCGGTCAGGCCAAAGCCGCTGTCGCCAAACGGTTGCTGGAACGCGATATTGAATCCCTTGACCTTGCCGTCGCCGGCATTGCGTGGCCGCTGGATGCTGTAATCGCAATAGCCATCTGCGCTGCAGCCATTGCTGCCGACCAACTGCGCCCAGCTCTGCGGTGCGGTGTCGCGCAGCGCGTTGTATTGGCGCTCCACGCTTGCGCTGGTGTCGATGTAGTTGTCGATCTTCTTGTAGAACACCGACCATGCCACCACCGACTGCTGTGCGAAGTAGTACTCGGCCGATAGATTGAAGTTCCACGATTCGTACGGCGACAGCTCCGCATTGCCGCCGCTGCCGGTCAGCGTGGTGTCGTTGAGGAAGGTGTTGTTGACCATCTGGTTGTACGGTGCCCAGGCGATCACCTTGGCCGCAGCGAAGCGAAACACCCAGTCGTCTGCAGCCTCGTAGGCCAGCGTGAGCGAAGGCAGCAGGAAGTCTTCCTTGCGCGTGCGGGTCTGCCACAGGCTGTCGGCATTCAGCAGTGAAGGCGTACCGCTGTAGACAAAGCCGCTGCCTTCGGTCTTGGAATCCACATAGCGCAGCCCGAGGTTGCCGCGCAGACCGGCGCCGGAGAAATTCAGCTGCGCGTACGCCGCGTTATTGCTCTGCTGCAGCGCCCAGGTGTTGTTGAGATAACTGGATGGGTCCGGCGCGCCGTAGTCGACCGGGCTATTGCGGATCCAGTTCAGCACATTGTTGCGACCTGCCTGCACATGCTGGCCATGATCGGGATAGAAGTCCTGCAGATCGGTCAGCCCGATCGTGCCCAAATCGGCCAGCGTGCCCGGCGTGACGCCGCCATAGACATTGAGCTCGAAGCGTTCCTCGTGCTTGCCGTGGCGCACGCCCAGCAGCAACTGATTGAACACGCTGTCGAACTGCAGATCGAGATCCAATTGACCATAGGTGTCCTTGCTTTCGGTCGAAAAGATGCCGTTGTTGCCGAACCAGCCACCCGCCGATCCCCAGTTGGCCGGGTCGCGCGCGCGCGCCGGATCGTCGAAGCGAATGCCACGCCGCGTATCCCAACTAAAGCCGCCGTTGTAGAACGGCTCGATGAAGTATTGCGAGAGATCCTTGTTCTCCGACTTGCTCTGGCCGAGCTGCCCGTTCAAGCCCCAACCGTCGCCGCGAAACGCACCGCGCAGGTCCAGGCCTTTGGTAGTCACTGCCGATTCGCGCACGTTATTGTCGTAGATCACTGTGCCGCCGAGCGGGTCGGCATTGGCGCTGGAATGCCCGCTGGTCACCACACCATTGCGCAGCCCGCCGAGCTGGTCCACTGCCGCCACCGTGCCGGGATTCCAGGTCAAAAAGCTGTACATCGACTGGTTGTAGTTGTCGAAGTTCTCGTTGATGTACAGGCCGCTGAGGTTGAACTCCAGCGCCTCGCTGGGCTTGAGTTGCAGGTTGACCACCGCGCTGTCGCGTTCGCGATCCTGATGAAACCAGGCCGCATTGATCGAATTGGGCACGTCCGCTTCGGCAGGGACGCTGCCGGCCGCATTGGCGAAGCTGCCGGCCGGCGCGTAGCCGAACACTTCCATGCCGCGGCGGTCGACGCGTTCTTCGTAATGCTGCGCCGACACCGCGATGCCGAAGGTGTCGGCGGCGTTTTTCCAGCTGTAGAGCAGTGCCGCATTCGGTTTGCCCTGGCTGGCTTGCGCGCTGTAGCTGTAGCCGATGGAGGCGGCGACCTCGTTGACCTCCAGATCGAGCGGTTGCCGTGTGTGCATCAACACGGTGCCGCCCAGGCTGCCTTCGGTCAGACGCGCTTCGGAGGATTTGAGAATTTCCACACGCCCCAGGATCTGCGGTGCCAGCAAGGTGTAATCGAAACCGCGGCTGGGCTGCTCGCCGTACAACCAGATCGCCTGCGCCACCGGATGCCCGTCCAGGAACGACAGATTGAGGCTGGGGTCGGTACCGTCGATGCTGACCCGTTCGCCCTGGCCAAAGCGGCGGTCCAGGGTCACGCCGGGAATCTGCGACAGCGCTTCGGCCACATTGGTGCTGGGAAACTTGCCGATGTCTTCGGCGGTGATCGCTTCGGAAATACCGGTGTTATTGCGTTTGGTGTCGAGCGATTTTTCCAGGCTCGCGCGGATGCCGACGACTTGCACGGCGTCCAGGTCGGTGGCTTGCGGGTCACCGTTGTCCTGGGCTTGCGCCGCGAATGCCAGCGACAATGCGATCGCGCTGGACAGCAGGGTGGTGCTGTATTTCATGATGTCTCTCCTCATCACGCACAGGGATGGACGGCGAGCGACAGCTCGCCGGATGCGGGTCTTGATGTCGCGCGTTCTGCGGGGTACACAAAACGCGTGGTGGATCGCTTACGACACGTGGACGTGTTGTTGCAGATACCAGTTGGCCGCGCCGAGCACGCCCAGCTGCCCGTGCTCGACCAGCTTGACCGGGATGCGCTCGAGCAGCGCACGCATGTTTCCCTTGGCTAAAAAACGTTCGCGAAAAGTGCTGTTGGCCAGAAACTGCCCGATCGTCGGCAGGATCCCGCCGGCCAGATAGATGCCGCCGGCAGCGCCGTAGGCCAGTGCCATATCGCCGACCGCGCTGCCCAGCAATGCGCAAAAGCTGTGCAGGCAGTCGAGTGCCACCGCATCGTCTTCGTGCAGCGCTGCATGCGTGATCGCGGCAGGCAGGCGATGGCGTGGCGGCACCGCGTGCAGTTCGCACACGGCGTTGTAGAGATTGAGCAGGCCGGGGCCGGACAACACATGCTCAAGGGGCAGATAGGGCTGGCCGCGCAGCAGAATCCGCAGCAGTTGCAGCTCCCTGTCGTCGGTGCTGGCCAACGCGACCTGGCCGGCCTCGGTGGCGAGCACGATCGGGCGAGGCTTGGCATCGATCCACACTGCGGCGCCAAGCCCGGTGCCGGGACCCACCACCAGGATCGGACCGGTGGCGCGCGCATGCCGTGGTGTCGGCCCGCTGAGCTGCAGCACGGCGCGTTGTTGCATCTGTGGCGCGGCGTAGGCAACCGCTTCGAAATCGTTGACCAGATGCACGCTGCGCACTGCAAGCGCGTGACGTATCTGGCTG
Organism: Xanthomonas hortorum pv. pelargonii; assembly: GCF_024499015.1. Classification (NCBI taxonomy): domain Bacteria; kingdom Pseudomonadati; phylum Pseudomonadota; class Gammaproteobacteria; order Lysobacterales; family Lysobacteraceae; genus Xanthomonas; species Xanthomonas hortorum. The sequence goes on from NZ_CP098604.1 coordinate 4,007,851, forward strand.
GGCGAAATCGTCCACGGCAAGTTGTTGCTGATGAAGCTGCCATCGTCCAGTGCGACACCGGCACTGGCGATCACCACCGCATCGACACTGCGCACCTGCTGCAAAAAGTCGCCGAGGATCGCCTCCAGACTGGCGTGCTCGATGCCGCGGTACGTGCGGTAGTGCGACAGCTCGATCACTGCGTTGCTCGCATACGCCACGTGGCCGACACGCACATGCGTGCCACCGACATCGGCAGCGATGAAGCCGGTGGCCACGGGGCAGGCGGGCAAGACAGAAGCGTGAGCAGAACGCGAGGTCGCAGCCACATTCAATCCTCAAGGGTTCGCCGAGCGTCCGATGCCGTCAGCGAGTACGGGCCTGTGTAGGAGTTGGTGACAACGATGTCAATGGATCAGTCGGGTTGGATCGATCTTGTTGGCGCACTCAAGCGCTAAACAGGCGGTTTTGGACGTGTCTGTGCGGACTTCAATGCGCAAACAGGACAGGCGCTCTCCAGCGTGGGTAACGCCTGTTTGTCGGTGGACTGTGTTTGTAGCCGCAAGCCTGTTTGGACAAGGCGGCGTAGTCGTCAGTCAGCCGCGCTTACTTGACCCGACGCACCTTGGCAGGCGTGTTGCAGCCCTCGATCTGCAGATACCACACGCCGACCAGGCCGGGCTTGATCTTGACCTTGGGCGCATCCTTGCGAACGCCGGCCAAGCTGGCGGCGTCGGTCTGCTCCCAGTCCTGACCATTGGCCAGCGTGTACACGCGACCCTTGGAGAAGCCCTTGAACTCGCCAACGATCGTGCTTTCGATCGGCTCCTTGCTGCCGAAATCGAAGAAGCCGCGGTTCTTGACGATCACTTCCTGGCGGCCGGCTTCCTTGGCTTGTTCGACCACCACGGCCGCTTCCTTGGCGACCTTGCCTTGCAGCCAGTCGTTGAGCGCGGCCAACTCGCTGGCATTGAGCTTGTCCAGGCCGGCTGCCTTGAACTGCTCTGCGCTCATCTGCGACTGCAGATCGCCTTGCACGGCGCGCTGCGCCAGGGCCGGGAGAGCGGTCAACGCGAAGGTCAGGCAGACCAGCAGGGGAATGCGGCGCGCGAGCGACATGGAGGCGATCCGGAAGACGAAGAGGCCGCTAGTGTAGACGCTGGAGCGCATCGTGCAGCTTGGCCTACGGCGCGCGCTGCGTGGTGTTCGCCTCCACAAGCTCCAGGCCTTTTCACGCCGCATGGAGAGGTGGCGGGCAGATGCGCAGAAAGGCCCAAGCTGCTGCTGTGAATTATTCCTCGTCTACCGTCGCTACGGTCGCGCGCGCAGCACGCTCGGGACGGCGGTAGACGAATTCCGGTGCGGGCGCGGCGGCCTCGCGTTCGGCGGTGGCGCGCACGTCGGCGTGCACCGGCGAGCGTTCGCACACGGGGTCCAGCGTGGCCGCATCGCCGGCGAGCGCCAGGGCCTGGCAGCGGCAGCCGCCCCAGTCGATCTCGCGCTTGGGGCAGCCCTGGCAGACCTCGGGCATCCACGCCGTGCCGCGGAAGCGCACGAACGCCTCGCCGTTGTTCCAGATGTCGGCCAGCGAGCGCTCGCGCAGATTGTCGAAGCGCATGCCATCGATGGTTTCGGCCGCGTGGCAGGGCAGCACATCGCCACGCGGGGAAATATTGACGAAGCGCTGGCCCCAGCCGCCCATGCAGGGTTTGGGCTGGCGGGCGTAGTAATCGGGGGTGACGAAGTCGATCGCCAGGCGGTCGCCGAGCTCACGGCGCGCGGTTTCCACCGCGGTAATCGTTGCCATCAGTTGCTCACGACTGGGCATCAGCGCGGCGCGATTGCGCAGGCCCCAACCGTAATACTGGGTGTGCGCCACTTCGATGCGCTCGGCCTGCCATTCCAGCGCCAGCGCAATCATGCCCGGCACGCGCTCGGCGTTATGACGGTGCAGTACCGCGTTGAGCGTCAGCGGCAGGCCACGCGCACGCACGGCGGCAGCGAACTCGCGCTTTTTCGACAGACTGTTGCGATAGCCGGCGATGCGATCGGCACCGGCCGGGTCGACGTCCTGCACGCTCAGTTGCACGTGTTCCAGTCCGGCCGCCTGCAGCTGATCCAGCATCGGCTCGCCGCCGGCCACCCCGGAAGTGATCAGATTGCTGTACAGCCCGAGCGCGCGCGCATGCGCCACCAGCTCGGGCAGGTCCTTGCGCAGCATCGGTTCGCCACCGGAAAAATGCGCCTGCAGCACGCCCATGTCGGCGGCCTGCTGCAGCAACGAGCGCCAGCCGGCGGTGTCCATTTCTTCGCGCAGCGCTGCCAGTGCGATCGGGTTGGAGCAATACGGGCACGCCAACGGGCAGCGATGGGTCAGCTCCAACAACACGGACAGTGGCGGCGGGGCGATGCTCATAGCCGCAGCAGACGCTTCTGATGCAGGGTGTTGGTGAGTTCGATCACATCGACCTCGATCTCGGCTGCGTCCGCATCGAATTCGGCCGCCAATTCCTGCGCGATCTGCGCCAGCGAACGCGCGCCGTCGTAACGCTGCGCCACTACCAGCGCGATCTCGTCCAGCTCGACCACGCGTTCGGGCGCCAGCAGCACCCACTGGTCGCGTGCGCGGTCGTGCTGCAAGCGCACGCCCGCGCGCAGGGCTGGCTGGCTGTCGCGGGTGATGCTGCTCACGCAGCGGCCCGGCTGGCGTCGCGCTCGGGCACGAACGCATCCGGCCACACGATGCCCGGGGTGACGTAGGCCACGTGCAAGGCATCCAGTTGCGCCCACAACACCGAGCACTTGAAATGCAGCGCGGCCTTGACCAGCTCCTGTTTCTCGACGGTATCGGCGTGCTGCTTGACGTAGTCGAGTGCGAAATCCGAATCGCGCGGCGCCTCGGTCAGGCGATGCTCGAAGTAGGCCAGCGCCTCGGGCGAGACGAAGTCGTAATGCTTGAGCATGCCGGCCACGCGCCGGCCGATGATGTTGGGGGCGAATAGCTCGGTCAGCGAGGAGGCGATCGCTTCGAGCAGGCTTTTTTCGCGCACGAACTGCAGGTAGGCCTGCACGGCGAAACGCGTGCCGGGGAGCAGTGCGCGCCCGGACTCGACCAGGCCACGCTCCAGGCCCAGCGCATCGGTCAGATGCAGCCAACGGGCGATGCCGCCATCGCTGGGGCTGTTGCCGTCGTGATCGAGAATGCGTTGACGCCAGATCCGCCGCAGCGCCGGGTCTTCCATGCGCGCCAGAATCGCGGCGTCTTTCAATGGAATGCAGCGCTGGTACTCGAAGCGATTCAAGGCCCAGGCCTGGACCTGGCCGCGATTCAGCTTGCCGTCGTGCAGCAGCGCGTGGAACGGGTGCTGGTCGTGGTACAGACGGGCGCCGATGGCGCGCAGGTCCGCTTCCAGCTGGTCGGGGGTGAGCAGGGCGGTCACAGGGTGATCTCCAGGCCGTCGTGCGCGACCTCCCAGCCGCTGGCACGCGCGCTGGCGTACTCCGGCGAGCGGGTGTCGAGCACGGGATTGGTGGTGTTGAGATGGATGAAGATCTTGCGTGCCACCTCCAGCGGTGCGAAGGCGGCGATGGTGCCGTCGGCGCCATCGATGCTCATGTGTCCCATGCGCTGACCGGTTTTCTGGCTGATGCCCAGTTGCACCATCTCGTCGTCGCGCCACAGCGTGCCGTCGAAGAACACCAGTTCGGCGCCTTGCAGGCGTGCGCGTAACGCATCGGTCATCGCTGCGCAGCCGGGAATGTAATGCACGCGGTGCTGGCCATCGTCGATGGTGAGCCCGAGGGTTTCTTCGTTGGAGCCGGCCAGATCGCCGCCGCTGCGCGATTCCATGAACAGCGGTACTTTGCCGGGTACCGAGAATGGCGTGAGCTGCAAGCCCAGCAGCGACAACGGCGTGTCGAGCGCAAACGGCTGGCGCTGCACATACTGCGGATTGACCGCGTCGAAAATGGGGTTTTGCGAGAGCAGATCCAGCACACGACTGCTGGCATGCAGCGAGAAGGCCTGACTTTCGCGCATCGACAACAGCCCGGCGATATGGTCGATCTCGCCGCTGGTCAGCAGCACCGCTTCGATCGGCGAATGGCGCAGACCGTGCTGCGGCCAAAGCGCAGGCGTTGCGAGAATTTGTTGACGGAAATCGGGTGAGGGGTTGATCAGTACCCAGCGTTGGCCATCGGCGCTGACGGCGATGCTGGCCTGGGTACGACGTTGGGCACCGTCTGCTTGTTGCCACGCCCGTTGACTCGCGGGTGTGTGGCAATTCCACTGCGGGTGCCCACCGCCGGCCGCCGATCCCAAAACGATGATGCGCATGGAGAACTGTTACCTATCTGCCGGCAGCAAGCCGGTCATGCATCAAGAGGAAGGGCGGCAGGTGAGCTCAGAATTCGCCGGAGACGTAGCAGTTGATCTCGGCGCCACAATTGACTTCACGAACGACAGGCTTCTTCCAGGTCTTCATCGGCTACCTCGCAGTTGGTTGGAATGACGTTGCCGCAGCACTGAGCAGCGACGACGCCAACGGAGCATAGGCAGCCGGTTTGGGCGAATTGTAAAGAGCATGTAAAAAGTCGCCGATCAGGCTGATTTCCTATGCGCAACAGCATCGGATTCCGCACAGAGCGGTTGCGAATCAAGGCGTTGGCGGGTGAACCGGGCATAAGCGCGAAGGTGTCGGATTTCCTTGGCTGCGCTGCGATTGCGCGTTGTGGAGAAGGTGACGCGCACGTTACCGTAGCTGTCAGACCACTGTTGTTGCCCACGCCCGTGTCCACCGTTGTGACCAGTTCCTCATCTGACCGCCTGCATGCCGTGCTGCAGCGTCCTGCCATCGCGTCGATCGCGCCCGCCTTGCGCGACGCATTGGCGCAGGCTTGGCAGAACGTGCCGCCAGCGCAAGCCGATGCCGTGCCGTGGGCGCTGCTTGCCGACACGCTGGATGCGCTGGCGCTGCTGGCGGCCGATGAGGCCACCTTGATTGCCGCATTGCTGTTCGATCTGCCCGCATTGCGCGGCGTGGTCGCGAGCCTGCCATGGCAACCGGCCGAACGGCGTGTGGTGGTCGAAGGTTTGCTCGACGGGCTGGATGCGGCCGATCAGGTCTGGGCGCTGCATGCCGGGCGCGAGGCCGGGCGCAACAGCGAAGGCTTGCGGCGGCTGCTGCTGTCCATCATCCACGACCTGCGGGTGGTGCCGATCCTGCTGGCGCGGCAGCTGGCGCGCATGCGCGTGGCCGACCGCCAGAGCGAAGAACAACGCCGCGCGCTTGCCCAGCTCACCCGCGACATCCACGCCCCGCTGGCCAACCGGCTGGGCATCTGGCAGGTGAAGTGGGAGCTGGAAGACCTGGCGTTCCGGCATCTTGAGCCTGAGACCTACCGCCGCATCGCCCGCGAGGTGGACGAAACCCGCGTGGCGCGCGAGCGTTATCTCGAGACGGTCAAGCGCACCTTGTCGACGACGCTCGCCCAGCAGGGCCTGCGTGCGGAAGTGAGCGGGCGGCCCAAACACATCTACAGCATCTGGCGGAAGATGCAGAAAAAGCGCCTGTCGTTCGACCAGCTATACGACATCCGCGCGGTGCGGGTGATGGTCGACGACGTGGCCGCCTGTTACGCCGCGCTGGGTGCGGTGCACTCGCTGTGGGCGCCGGTGCCCAGCGAGTTCGACGACTATATCGCCCGGCCCAAGGCCAACGACTATCGCTCGCTGCACACGGCAGTGCTCGGCCCGGAAGGGCGCACGATCGAAATCCAGATCCGTACCCACGAGATGCACGCGCAGGCCGAACTCGGGGTTGCGGCGCACTGGAAGTACAAGGAAGGCGGCAAGGGCGCCGAGAAGGCGTTCGACCGCAAGATCCTGTGGATGCGCCAACTGCTGGAGCAGGTGCAGGAGGGCGATCACGGCGAACTGGCCGGCGCGCTGGATGCCGAGCTGATCGAAGACCGCGTGTATGCGCTGACGCCCAAGGGCGAGGTGATCGATCTGCCGCAAGGCGCCACGCCGCTGGATTTTGCGTACCACGTGCACACCATGGTCGGGCATCGCTGCCGCGGCGCGCGCGTCAACGATCGCATCGTGCCGCTGACCTACCGGCTGCGCAGCGGCGACCGGGTGGAGATCATGACCGCCAAGGAAGCCGACCCGCGCCGCGACTGGTTGCTGGCGTCCAACGGCTTTCTGGCCAGCGGGCGCTCGCGCGACAAGGTGCGTGCGTGGTTCCACAAGCTCGACCGCGCGCGCAACGTGCACGCGGGCAAGGAGTTGCTGGATCGCGAGCTCAAGCGCCTGGGCCTGCAGCACTCCGATCTGAGTGTGGCCACGCGCAAATTCCACGCCGAAAACATCGACGATCTGTATATCCAGGTGGCGCTGGGCGATACCGGGCCCAACCAGGTCAGCCGTGCGTTGCTGGAAGCCGAGCGAGCGGCCTCGCAACCTGCCGTACCGGCGCCGCCACGGCCCACCGCACGGCGCGAGGGCTTGGGTAAATCCAAGTTCACCGTGCAGGGCGTGGGCAATCTGCTGGTGCAGCTGGCGCGCTGCTGCCAGCCGGTGGCGGGCGAGCCAATCGCCGGCTATCTCACACGCGGCCGCGGCATCACCGTGCATCGCACCGATTGCGCGGCGCTGTCGCGTCTGGCTGCCGCGCATCCGCAGCGCGTGCTGCCGGTGGAGTGGGGCCAGGCCGGCAGCGGCTATGAGGTGGATGTGCAGGTGCGCGCGGTCGACCGCCGCTGGCTGCTCAAGGACATCACCAACCTGATCGCGCAGGAAGACGCGCATGTGCTGGAGATCAACAGCGACAACGTGCGCGATACCGGCCGCGCGCAACTGCGTTTGCGTTTGAAGGTCAGCGATTACGACCAGCTGTCCGGCTTGCTTGGCAAGCTGGATGCCTTGCCCGGGGTAAGCGAGGTGCGGCGACTCGGCTGAGCGCCGCACACCTCGCCAGCGCCAATCGATTTGAAACAGGCGGCACATACAGCGAGCAAGGTGTGCTTGCCTGACGAATCCCGAATCCCGAATCCCGAATCCCGAATCCCGAATCCCGAAACGCACATCGTCTTCGCAGCGGCCGGCTACCATAGCAGCGTGAACGCGTCCCCGTCAGGTCGCGCCAAGGATGGACGCCACCGCATGCTCCCGCTTCCGCGCTGGGCCAGATCGCCCCGCCTCTGGGCGCCATTGCGTAGCCGTGCGCTATGGCGCGTGGCGTTGGTGCTGTGCTCATGCCTGCTGTTGACCACGATCGTATTGCGCAAGCCGCTGGCCGATTGGCTGTGGCCGGATACGCGTATCCAGCAGTTGCTGCAACGGGGCGATGCGGCCTTGTCGCGCGGCCAACTCAGTGCTGCCGATGGCAGCGGCGCGCGCGAACTGTTCGCTGCCGCGCTCGCCCTGGATAGCGACCGCAGCGAAGCCCGTGCCGGACTGGCGCGCACCGGTGCCGCCGCAGTGGTGCAGGCGCGTGCGGCAATCGCGGCCGGTGACGCCGCCGGAGCGCAACGCACACTGGCGCTGGCGACTGCGCTGGAAGTGCCGCAAGCGCAGATCGCGCCAGTCACGCTGCGCTTGCGCGCGCTGCAGGCACGGCGCGCCGGGTTGGATGCCTTGTTCGCGCAGGCCGTGGCCGCGCAGCGACAAGGACGCCTGGATGGCACGCCGGACAGCGCGCTGCCGTTGTACCAGCGCATCCTGACCCTGGCGCCGGACCGCACCGATGCCCTGGAAGGCCGCGAAGATGCCCTGACCGATCTGCTGGCACAGGCCCGCCACGCACTGGCGCGCGATGCGCTCGGCGATGCCGCGATGTTGCTGGCCGCCGCCAAGCGTTACGACGCCGGGCACGCGGATGTGCCGCTGACCGAAGGCCATTACCACCGCGTGCTGGAGCAGCGCCGTCAACGCGCAGAAGGCTTGTTGCGGCGTGGTCGCCTGGCGCCGGCCGCACGCGATTTCAACGCCGTGCTGGCGGCCGAGCCAGACGATGCTGCTGCGCGTCGCGGGCTCGATCAGGTCGCGAGCGAATACGCCGCGCAGGCCAGCCGGCAGGCGGCGGATTTCCACTTCGACGCTGCACTGCAATCGCTGCAGGAGGCGCGCGCCCTGGTGCCGGGCGCTGCATCGATCGCGCAGGCAGAACAGGCGATTGCACGCGCACGCGATGCGCAACGCAGTCCCGAAACCGGCTTGTCGCGTGGTGCACGCGAGCGCCGTCTGCGCGCGCTGCTGCAACGGGTGACAGCGGCCGAAGCGCAGCAGCAATGGATGACCCCGCCCGGCGCCAGTGCCTACGACGCGGTGCGTGCAGCGCAGGCGCTAGCCCCGCGCGATCCGCGCGTGTTGCAGGCCGCCGCACGTGTAGTGCCGGCGAGTCAGCGCTGTTTCGAGGACGAGTTGCGCAACAACCGCCTGCGTGCCGCGCGCGGTTGTCTGGATGCGTGGCAGGCATTGACGCCGAATGGCGAGGCGCTGATCGGTGCGCGCCGACGTCTGGCCCAGCGCTGGATTGCGGTGGGCAGCGAGCGCCTGGGGCAGGAAGATGCGGCGTTCGCGCGGCGCGCGCAGGACGAGGCACGCCAGCTGGATCCGGGGCTGCCGGAATTGGTCGAGTTCACGCGACGGGTCAAGGCAGTAGCTGAGCAGCGCTGAGGTGGCGGCCGCTTTTGACGGCGCTTCCTTGGCCCCGATGCCTGAACGGCGCGCAGGGAATGGCGGCTCTGGCCCCCAACTCCCGCTACGTGCCCGGCCCAGGCTGGCAGTGCGGGTGTACTAAGGCACGCACGCCAGTGGCAGGCAACTCAACCCGCGATAAACAACGTACGCACCGTGTCACGCGCCGCATCCAACGAAAAATGCTGCGCCACGTTGCGCAAGCCGTTGTCGGCCAGGCGCTGCCACAGCGCTGCATCCTGATACAGGCGCACGATCGCAGCGGCGAAGGCGTCGGCGTTATCCGCTACGCATACGTCTTCGCCATCGCGCAGATGCATGCCTTCCACTGCGCAGGTGGTGCCGACCACTGGCTGCCCATGCGCCATGCTCAGATTGATCTTGCCCTTGACGCCGGCGCCGAAGCGCAACGGCGCCACCGCGATGCGTGCGGTGTCCATATACGGCACCAGATCGGGCACATGCCCGTGCAATTGCACGCCCGGGCACTCGTCGGCCAGTAGTTTCAGCGCCTCCGGCATGTCCGCGCCGATGCAGTGGAAGATTACGTCCGGCAACTGCGCACGCACCTGCGGGAAGATCGCGCTGATGAACCATTGCACCGCATCCACATTGGGCGGATGCCGGAAGCCGCCGACGAACACCAGGTCGCGACGTTGCGCGAAGGGATGACCGCTACCGGCCACTTCATGCAGATTGGAGAGTAGGGCGGTGCGGATCTGCGGTGCGTCCGCCTGCAGCTGCGCCTGTTCGGCTGCCGAGACCAGCAGCGTGACGTCGGTGGCGGCCATGATCTCCAGTTCGCGCAGGCGGGTGCGCTCTGCCGCGCGCAACAGGTTGGCATCGCCGGCCAGCTCGGCGCCGCGGCGTTCGCGCAGGTAATGCAGATCGACGGTGTCGAACAGGGTGCGCGCCTGCGGGGCGTATTGTTTGAGCAACGGCAGGCAGGCATGCGCAACGTGATGGCGTACCAGCAGCACCACCGCAAAGCGCGCGCCGTGCGTGCGTAGCCAGCTGCCGATGCCCTCCAGGAACGGCGCGTACCAGACTTCCACACCCAGTTGCTGCAGTGCCTGCGTATGTCGCCCGGCGTGTTCGCGGCGGGTGGGCACGAACACCACATGCGCGCCTTCTTCGCACAGCAGGCGGATCAGATTGAACTGCCGCAACGAGCCGGAATCGCGGTCCGGCTGCGGTACCGATTCGTCCAGGATCAGTACCTGACGTTGGCCGCGATGCAGCAGCGCAGGCGCAGGCACGGTGCCGACCGGCAACTGCATTGCCAGCGCCTGCTGCCATTTTTCGGCGAACACGGCTTGATTGCGGACCTGATACGCCTTTACCCCGGTGCGAGTGTCGGTGCCGTTGCTGGTGCCTTCGTCATGCACCACCACGCTAGCCGGCTGCACCAGCACCCGATACCCGGCCGCACGCACCGCAAACGCCAGATCGGTGTCTTCGTAGTACGCGGGCATGTAACGGCGATCCAGCCCGCCCAGGGTCTGCAGCAACGCGCGTGGCAGTGCGATTGCCGCGCCCGAGCAATAGTCCATCGCACGCACATACGCGTAGCGCGGATCGTCGGCCGATTCGAAGCGGCCGTAGCTCCAGGCGCTGCCATCGGCGAACACCACGCCGCCGGATTCCTGCAGGCGTCCGTCCGGATACACCAGTTGCGCGCCCACCAGGCCGGCGCTGGGATGCTGCGCGAACGTGTCGATCAGCCGATCCAGCCAGCCGGGTTGCGGAATGGTGTCGTTGTTGAGCAGCACCACGAAATCGCCACGCGCCAGCGCGATGCCGTCGTTGCACGCCGCAATGAAGCCGCCATTGCTGGCGCGGCGGTGGTAGTGCAGACCCTGCACCTGCTGCAGGTGTGCTTCGGTGGCATCGCTGCTGCCGTCGTCCACCACCACGATTTCCACATCCAGCTGCGGTGGATGCGCGGCCAGCGCGCGCAAACAGGCAAGCGTGTGTGCGATGTGGTTGTAGACCGGAATCACCAGCGTCACGCGCGGCGTGGCGCTATGCGGCACCGCAAACGCGGCAAATGGCGCGGGGTCCGGCAACCACAGCGGCGTGCCGAGCGCGACCGGCGGCGCCTGCGTGTGCACGCGAATGCGCTGCCAGGTGGCGCGCCAGCCGCGTGTGCGCATGCTCGCCACGCTGCGGTGGATCAGCCCAAGCACGCGATTGAACAGATAGCGCGCATCGGCCAGGGACATCGACATTGCGTTGAAACTCCAGCTTAAGTCAAAGGGTCCGGCTGACCACAACCACCACAGCGCTGCGCTAGACTCGCCGGACTCTACATTCTCGCATCCCTGTGCCCCGACGCCACGACGACCACGACGCTCCCGACGATTTCGAGGACGACACCAACGAGCAAGGCTCCCGCTGGCAACGCAGGCTGATTGTCTGGGCCTTTGCGGCATTCGCGCTGGCGCTTGGTTTTCTGATTCCCTACACGGTGTATCTGAACAAGCAGGTCACCCAGCGTTTCGGCGAGCTGCGTTGGCAGATCCCGACCCGCGTGTACGGGCGGCCATTGGTGCTGGTGCCCGGCGATGCGCTGGATGCGGCCACCTTGAAGACCGAGCTGGATGCGGCCTCGTACCGTGACGATGGTCAAGCCAAACTGGCCGGTACCTATCAGCAGGACGGCAGCCGCTTCACCATCGCCAGCCGCGGCTACATCGACGTGGACGGGCGGGTGCCTGCGCGGCGCATCGAGGTCAGCGTGTCGGGCGGGCGTGTGGCCAGCCTGCGCGATGCCGGCGACCGCAAGGCGCTGAAAAGTGCGCGCCTGGACCCGGCGCGCATCGCCACGCTGTACGGGCAGAAGCAGGAAGAGCGCCGCCTGGTGCGCATGGAAGAAGTGCCCGAGCTGCTGGTCACCGGCCTGCAGGCGGTCGAGGACCGCGACTTCAACAACCACCACGGCATCGATCTCAGCGGCATGGTGCGCGCGGCCTGGATCATGGCGCGCTCCGGCGGCCAGGTGCGGCAGGGCGCCAGCACCTTGACCCAGCAGCTGGCGCGCAGCGGCCTGCTCGGCATCGGCAAGGAACAGACGGTTACCCGCAAGTTCAACGAAATTCTGTATGCCGTGATCATGGAGGCGCGCTACGACAAGCGCACCATCCTGGAGGCCTATCTCAATCAGGTGTATCTGGGGCAGCGCGGCGGGCAGGCGATCCACGGCGTGTCCTCCGGTGCGGAGCTGTGGTTCGGCCGCGAACTCAACTCGATGACCACCGAGCAGATCGCCTTGCTGATCGGGCTGGTCAAGGGGCCGTCCTACTACGACCCGCGACGCAACCCGGAACGGGCGCTGGATCGACGCAATTTCGTGCTGGGCAAACTGCACGAAAACAACCTGATCGACGCGGCCGAATACAAGCGCGCACTGGCCGAGCCGTTGGGTGTGCCCAAGGAACCCGGTCTGGTCGCCGCCAACCGCTTCCCGGCCTACGTGGATCTGGTGCGGCGCCAGCTGGCGCACGATTACCCGGAAGGCGTGCTGCAAGGCGCCGGCATGAGCGTGCTCACCGGCATGTCGCCGTCCGCGCAGGCGTACGCCGAAGGCGCGGTGACCGGCACCATCAAGCGGCTGGACAACAAGAAGCGCCCGCCGCTGCAGGCCGGCCTGGTGCTCACCGACGTGCATAACGGCGATGTGCTGGCGGTGGTCGGCAGCCGCGATGTGGCCAAGCCCGGCTTCAATCGCGCCGTCGAAGCACAGCGGCAGGTTGGCTCGTTGCTCAAGCCGTTCGTGTATTTGCTGGCATTGGCCTCGCCGGATCGCTGGGCGTTGTCCAGCTGGGTCGACGATGCGCCGGTGACGGTGCAGCTCAGCCGTGGCAAGACCTGGTCGCCGGGCAATTCCGACAACCGCAGTCACGGCACGGTGCGGCTGATCGATGCGCTGGCGCATTCCTACAACCAGGCCACGGTACGCGTGGGCATGCAGGTCGGCCCGGAGCGCATCGCGCAGCTGATCCAGGTGCTGGCCGGCATCAAGGCTGACACCAATCCCTCGCTGATCCTCGGTGCCACCGATCAGAGTCCGTACGGCATGGCGCAGCTTTATCAGTTCCTGGCCGCCGGTGGCGAGATCCAGCCGCTGCATGCGGTGCGCGGCGTGCTTGACCCGCAGGGCAAGCTGCTCAAGCGCTACGACAAGACCCCGGCTCCTGCGCAGGAAGGTGATTCGGTGGCCGCTAACCTGATCAGCATCGCCTTGCAGCAAGTGGTGAGCGGCGGTACAGCGCGGCAACTGCTGGGCGATGGCCTGGGCCGGTTGTCGCCGGCCGGCAAGACCGGGACCTCCAACGACGGCCGCGACAGCTGGTATGCCGGCTATACCGGCGACCATCTGGCGGTGATCTGGATGGGCAACGATCAGAACGAGCAGACCGGCCTGTACGGCGCCACCGGCGCGATGCGGGTGTGGTCGAGCATCTTCGCGCGGCTGCCGAGTGCGCCGTTGAAGGTCAGCGGCAAGGGCCTGGATTGGCAGTGGGTGGATGCGGCCGGTACCGGCGTGACTGACCCCGGTTGCCCGGGCGCGCGCCAGTTCCCGTTCGTGGTCGGGTTCACGCCGGCCTACGCCCCGTGTGCCGGCAATGCACCGTCGATCGAAGGCGCGCCCGGCGATCCTGCAGCGCCTGCCGAACAATCCGGCGGGGGTGGCTGGCGCCGCTTCTTCGGTCTGGACAAAAAGCCGGAAGAACCCGCGCAAGCGCCTGCCTCGCCCCCGCCCGCGCATTGAATTGGAGTGACCTCCTGAACCGACTGCACCGCCTCTTTGCCCTTTTCGGCGTGCTTGCCGCGCTGTCTGCCTGCGTCAGTGCGCCGCCTGCGCCGCCGCCGCCGGCACCTGTGGACCCGACCACCCCGACACAGCGGCTGTTGCTGATCGAACGCGAGGCCGGCGTCGACGACACCGAACTCTCGGTGCAGCCGCTGCGCGACCCGCAGGTGGACGATCTGCGCGAGACCGCCAAGGCCAAGCGCCAGGCTGGCGATCTGGCCGGCGCCGCTGCAGCACTGGATCAGGCGTTGGGTCTGGTCGCCGGCGACCCGGCCGTGCTGCAGGAGCGTGCGGAAATTTCCGTGCTGCAGGCCGATTGGCCGGCCGCCGAGCGCTTTGCCAAACAGGCCATCGAACTGGGTTCCAAGACCGGCCCGCTGTGCCGTCGTCATTGGGCCACCATCGAGCAGTCGCGGATTGCCCGTGGCGAAAAAGAAAATGCCGCCTCGGCCAAGGTGCAGATTGCCGGGTGCACGGTGCCTGGTGTGAAACGGTACTGATTGCAGTAATCAAGCCGACTGCGCTCACCGGCAGGCGGGCGTGGTCGGCGCTTGGTTCAGCTGGTGTCACTGCCGCGCATCGGTGGTTGGAAAGCTATCCCCTGCCGATGTGAGTGCTGCTCGCTGCGTTATGCAGGCCGTCTGAGGTGATGCGGGCACGGGAGGTGGCTGTTGCTGGCGCAATGGCGCTAGTCCGCAATCCATAAAGCGCAACTCCGGCAGCATCACTGCACACGCGCTAGGCTGTCGCGCTTCTGTATCCCGTCTCTGTTCGGTCTCATGTCCCAACTTGCCACTGCCAGCATCGAGGCGCTCAGCCAGGGCGGGGCGCTTGCGCGTCAGCTCGACGCGTTTGCGCCGCGTGCCGCGCAGTTGCGCCTGACCGGCGCCATCGCCGAGGCGTTCGAGCAGCGCGATGTGCTGTTGGCCGAGGCCGGCACCGGGACCGGCAAGACCTACGCCTATCTGGTGCCGGTGCTGCTGTCCGGGCTCAAGACCATCATCTCGACCGGCACCCGTGCGCTGCAGGACCAGTTGTTCCATCGCGATCTGCCGCGCGTACGCGCGGCGTTGGGCATCGGCCTGCGCAGCGCGCTGCTGAAAGGGCGCGCCAACTATCTGTGCAAGTACCGCACCCAGCAGGCGCGCGGCGAACCGCGCTTTTCTACGCTCGAACAGGTCTCGCAGTTCCATCGCATCGTTGCCTGGAGCGGGCGTACCCAGTTCGGCGACATGGCCGAGATGGAAGCCCTGCCGGACGACTCGCCACTGCTGCCGCTGGTGACTTCCACGGTCGACAACTGCCTGGGCACCGAATGCCCGTTTTACAGCGAGTGTTTTGTGGTGCAGGCGCGTCAGCGCGCGCAGGCGGCCGACCTGGTGGTGGTTAATCATCATCTGCTGCTGGCCGATCTGGCGCTCAAGCAGGAAGGCTTCGGCGAGATCCTGCCCGGCGCGCAGGCCTTCGTCATCGACGAAGCGCATCAGCTGCCGGAACTGGCGGCGAACTTCTTTGGCGAAAGTTTCGGCATGCGGCCCTGGCAGGAGCTGGCCCGCGATTGCATGGTCGAAGCGCGGCTGGTGGCCGGCGCGCAGGCCAGCCTGCAGGAACCGATTCTCGCCTTGGACGAAGCGTTGCGCGGCCTGCGCTCAGGCATGGAAGGCCTGCCGCCACGCGGCACGCAATGGCGCGCGCTGGCCAAGCCGCAGGTGCGCGAGGGCTTCGATGCGGTGCTGTCGTCGCTGGCGCGGTTGGGCGAGTCCTTGCTGCCGTTGCGCGAGGCATCGCCCGGTTTCGACGGCTGCTCTGCACGCGCGCAGGAAGCGCTCGCGCGGCTGTCGCGGTGGCTGGGCGAAGACGCGCCGGTACTGGATTTTGCGCAGGAATTGCCGGACACCGTCGACAACGATGTGCTGTGGTACGAGTTGAGCCCGCGCGGTTTCCGCTGCCAACGCACGCCGCTGGATGTCTCCGGCCCGCTGCGCGAACACCGCGAAAAATCGCACGCGGCCTGGGTGTTCACCTCGGCCACGTTGGCGGTGGGCGGCGAGTTCGACCACATTGCGCAGCGCCTGGGCTTGAGCGATCCGGTGACCTTGCTGCAACCGAGTCCCTTCGATTGGGCGCGCCAGGCGCTGTGCTATCTGCCGCCGCATCTGCCCGATCCGGCCGCACGTGGATTCGGCACGGCGCTGATCGCCGCGCTGACGCCGGTGCTGGAAGCCTCCAATGGCCGCGCATTCCTGTTGTTCGCCTCGCACCGCGCGCTGCGCGAAGCCGCCGAAGCATTGCGCGGTGCGCCGTGGCCCTTGTTCGTGCAAGGCGAAGCGCCACGCGCCACGTTACTGCAGCGTTTCCGCACTTCCGGCAACGGCGTGCTGCTGGGGTCGGCCAGCTTCCGCGAGGGCGTGGATGTGGTCGGCGATGCCTTGAGCGTGGTGGTGATCGACAAGCTGCCGTTTGCCGCGCCCGACGACCCGGTCTTCGAAGCGCGCCTGGATGCGATCCGCCGCGAGGGCGGCAACCCGTTCCGCGACGAGCAATTGCCGCAGGCGGTGATCGCGCTGAAACAGGGCGTGGGCCGGCTGATCCGCAGCGAGACCGATCGCGGCGTGCTGGTGCTGTGCGACCCGCGGCTGTTGAACAAGGGCTACGGCCGCACCTTCATGAGCTCGCTGCCGCCGTTTGCGCGCACCCGCGAGATCGGCGATGTGCGCGCGTTTTTTGGCGTCGCCGAGCCGGTGGGCGACAATGGCGTGCTCGCGTTGCCGTTCGGCGACGCGTGATATTTCCCTTCCTGCCTGCGGTCCTGTCGCGAAAGTCCTCGCGTTCGAGACCTCCACCGAAGCCTGTTCCGTCGCGCTGCATGTGGATGGCCGCGTGCTCGAGCGCTTCGAACTGGCGCCGCGCCGCCATGCCGAGCTGGCGCTGCCGTGGGCCGAGCAACTGCTGGCCGACGCGGGTATTGCGCGCCGCCAGCTGGATGCGATTGCGGTCGGCCGTGGCCCCGGCGCCTTCACCGGCGTGCGGCTGGCGATCGGCATCGCGCAAGGCATCGCCCTGGGCCTTGATGTACCGGTGCTGGCCGTCTCTACGCTGCAAGTATTGGCCTTGCGCGCACCCGCCGATGCGACGCAGGTACTGGCCTGCATCGATGCGCGCATGGGCGAGGTGTATGCCGGCGTGTTCGAGCGCCGCGGCGACACGCTGCTGGAACTGGCGCCGGAAGTGGTCTGTGCACCGGACGCCTTGGTTCTGCCGAATACGCTTCAACGTTTTGTCGGTGTGGGCACCGGATTCGCCGCTGCCGATGCACTGCTGCAACAGCGATTCGCAACGCAGCTGACCAGCGTCGATGCAACCGCGCTCCCGCACGCCGCCGATCTGCTCACGCTCGCCGTGCCGGCGCTGTTGCGCGGCGAAGGCGTGGCACCGGAGCGGGTCGAACCAGCCTATCTGCGCGACAACGTTGCGCTGACCCTGGTCGAGCAGCAGGCCGCACGCGCTGCAAAGGCCGCCGGCGCCAAGAGCGGCTAACAACACCTTTCGAACCCGGTATTGATGGCGGCAAGGTTGCGGATATGGAAAGTTGCAAACAACTGTCCAACGATTCCAAGGCAATCGAGATTTCGAGTCTTAGCGGCGTTTGGATGGAGTCAAAAGCTGAGTCGGTCGAGCGTGCGGTGCCCTCACCGCCCGCGGGACACGCCGCAAGTACGTCCATGTAGGCTCGGTGGCGGCATCCATGCCGCCACACGGTCCCGCAATCGGTGAGGACACCGCACCAGACAGGTTGCTGGTTGCTCTGTCGAAAGCCATGCATACCGACCATCTCGACTGGTCCTTGCCCGCCTACCGTCGCGGGACCTTACGCGGCATGGATGCCGCGTAAGAGCCTACATGGATGTACTTGCGGCGTGTCCCGCGATGGTGGGCGGGCAAGGGCCTTGCAGCCAAGTGGCAGATCGGCAGCTCTGCTTCTGCTCCTCCCAACACAGCCAAGATCTCACGGTCTTAAGGTGGCTGAAAAACCGTCGCGAGCAGTTGGCAAAAGATGGCGACATATTTGGTCGCATCATCGATCAAACCCACCACACCTCAACCCACCACACCTCAGCGATCATCGTGCAGCTCGCCGCCGGGCAAAAACAACCATGTGCGCGTGACCTGCAGGATATCCACATCGTCCTTGGTGCTGGGTAGCGGCGGGAACGGCTGCGCCAGCTGCACCACGCGCAGCGCCGCGGCATCCAGCGCCGGGGTGCCGCTGGAGATCAGCACGCGGCTGCTTTCCACGCTGCCGTCGCGGCGTACGCCCACGCTGATGACCACCTTGCCGCCGAGTCGGCGCCGGCGCGCTTCATCCGGGTAATTGAGATTGCCGACGCGCTCGGCGCGGTCCACCCACGTACGCAGATAGTTGGCGTACGCATATTCGCGCGTACTGGCCGAGACGAACTTGCGATTGGGGCGCTTGGCGTATTGCTCCGAGCGCAGATGCACCTCTGCCGCGAGCCGGGCCATTTCCGCGTCGCGCTGCACGCGTTGCGCATCGGCCGGGGTGAGCGGGTCGGTCTGCGGATTCGGTTGCGGGGTCGGCACGGTCTGCTCGCCGCGGCGACTGGCGACCACGCGCGTCTGCGTCGGTTCGGGCGCCTGCACCATGGTGGCACGCTGCGCCTGCGCTGCCAGTCCGCTGCGGTCCTGCGGCACCACGCCGGGCTGGCTGTCGCGCGGGCGCTGCGCGGTGGCGTGATTGCCGCCGCCCTGCTGATTGGCCTGGGCCAGGAAATCGGCCTGCTTGGGCGTGAGCGGGGTGCTGGTCTGGCTGAAGATCACATCCAGCGTCGGCACCAGCGGCGCGTCTTCGCTGACCGCAAAGCCCACGCCCAGGATCAGCACCCCGTGCAGCAACAACGAGATCACCAGCGTCGTGGTCAGCCGCCGGCGCTCGTCCATGGGGGCCGGCAGTGCCGCAGCCGCGCTCATTGCACAGCGCCGGCCTCGATCGCGTCGAACAGCAGCCCGGCGATGTTCAAACCGAACTGCGCATCCAGCTCGCGCACGCAGGTGGGGCTGGTGACGTTGACCTCGGTCAGGTAATCGCCGATCACATCCAGGCCGACGAAGCGCATGCCGCGGCGGCGCATTTCCGGGCCAACCTGCGCGGCGATCCAGCGGTCGCGCTCGGACAGCGGCCGGCCTTCGCCACGCCCGCCGGCGGCCAGGTTGCCGCGGAATTCGTCGCCTTGCGGAATCCGCGCCAGGCAGTAGTCCACCGGCACGCCATCCACCAGCAGGATGCGCTTGTCGCCGGCGGTGATGTCGGGGATGAAGCGCTGCGCCAGGGTCAGATTGCGGTTGCCGTCGGTCAACGTCTCCAGGATCACGTTGAGGTTGGGGTCGCCGGTGCCGCTGCGGAAGATCGAGCGCCCGCCCATGCCGTCCAGCGGCTTGAGCACGGCTTGCCCATGTTCCAGCACGAAGGCCTTCAACGCCGCTGCATCGCGGCTGACCAGTGTCGGCGGGCAGCATTGCGGAAACAGCAACGCAGCCAGCTTCTCGTTGTAATCGCGCAGCCCCTGCGGGTCGTTGACCACCTGCGCGCCGGCGCGCTGGGCGACGCTCAGCACCTGGGTGTCGTAGATGAACTCCGCATCCACCGGCGGGTCCTTGCGCATCAGCACCACCTGGCCGGGACCGAATTCCAGCTCGGCGAATTCGCCCAGCGTGAACCAGCTGGCGGTGTCTTCGCGCACGCTCAAGGGCGCGACCTGCGCCACCGCGCGTCCGTCGCGCAGGCTGAGTCCGCCGGGGCGCACATACTGCAAACGGTGGCCACGGCGCTGCGCTTCCAGCAACATGGCGAAGGTAGTGTCTTTGGCGATTTTGATGGAGGCGATGGGATCCATCACCACAACGACGTCGAGCGACATGGGACTAAACCTTTCGAACAGACTGCCGATGGTAACTTCAAGCGGTGGGCGATGGCGCGCCTGGCGGGTCGTAGTGCGCGACTAGCCGGTCTTGACGCACCCAGACGCGGTCGGAACGTCCGCCTGGCGGGGCCCCGGCAATGCGCCCTTGACAGTCAATGCGGGTCTTGGGATATACATGCAGTTTCGTAGCGACGACGGAAAGGAAGAAGCGTTGCACGTCCGGGGATATTTGCATGAGTGAACACATTGCTGCGGGTGGGGAACTCGCAGGACTGAAGGTGATGGTCATCGACGATTCGAAGACTATTCGCCGCACCGCCGAAACGCTGCTCAAGCGAGAAGGGTGTGAAGTAGTGACAGCAACGGATGGTTTCGAGGCACTGGCCAAAATTGCAGACCAGCAACCTCAGATCATTTTTGTCGACATCATGATGCCGCGCCTGGATGGGTACCAGACGTGCGCGTTGATCAAGGGCAACCAGCTCTTCAAGTCGACGCCGGTGATCATGTTGTCGTCCAAGGATGGCCTGTTCGACAAGGCGCGCGGCCGCATCGTCGGCTCCGAGCAATATCTGACCAAGCCATTCACCCGTGAAGAACTACTGAGCGCGATTCGCACGTACGTCCACGCCTGACCAGGGGGAAAGGCAACATGGCTCGAATTATATTGATCGAGGACTCGCCCACCGACCGGGCAGTCTTCAGTCAATGGCTGGAAAAAGCAGGCCATACCGTCGTCGCCACCGACAACGCCGAAGCGGGACTTGAGCTGATTCGCAGCCAGGCGCCCGATCTGGTGTTGATGGATGTGGTGCTGCCCGGCATGAGCGGCTTCCAGGCAACGCGTGCACTTGCACGCGACCAGGCCACCAAGGACATCCCCGTGCTGCTGGTCAGCACCAAGGGCATGGAAACCGACAAGGCCTGGGGTTTGCGACAAGGTGCCAGCGACTACATCGTCAAGCCGCCGCGCGAAGACGATCTGATCGCCCGCATCAAACAACTGGTGCGTTGATGCGTTCTCCATTCGACATTCTTGAAGACTACGAGCGTCGTAGTCTTGCGCACGCCACGGCGCTGCCGGAACGCCAGTTCTCGGCCGATATCTGGCGCGGCGTCGGGTATCGCGTCGGCACCCGACGCCTGGTCTCGGATTTCCGCGAAGTGGCGGAAATCGTGCCGATGCCGCCGGTCACCCCGGTGCCGGGCGCACAGCCCTGGCTGCTGGGCGTGGGCAACCTGCGCGGCAATCTGTTTCCGGTGATCGATCTGAAGCAGTTCCTGGAGGGCCGGCGCACGGTGCTGCAGGAAGGCCAGCGTGTGCTGATCATGCGCCAGAGCGGCGGCGACGTCGCACTGACCATCGATGAGTTGTACGGCCAGCGCAGCTTCGAGCAGGTCCAGGCGGTCGAACCCGGCGAGTTGGCGCAAGGCCGCTACGCCCATTTCATTGAACGTGCCTTTCGCAACGAGACGCAGGACTGGGGTGTGTTCTCCCTGGCGTTGCTGTCGCGCACTCCTGAATTCCGGCAGGCCGCGGCCTAAGCCGCGACCCCGCCACGTCATACAGATCGAGGTCGAACCATGAGTACCGCCCCGGACGCCCGCAAGACCAACAAGCTCGGCAGCGTCAGCACCAGCTTCTGGCTTGGCTTGCTGGTGTTGTCGATGATCGTGTTTGGCGCCAACACCGGCGTGGCCACCTGGCAGGGCAGTCGCCTTGCCGGCGCCGGCACCGGCGCGGCCGATCTGCAGGTGTTGTCGCAGCAGCTGGCCAACCAGGGCCGCGAAGCGGTGTCCGGTGATGCGAAGGCATTTGCCACGTTCAAGGAGACCAAGAGCCGCATCGATAGCACGGTCAGCGAACTGGATGGCCGTTACGGCCAGGAAGGCTCGGTGGCCAGTGCGATGGCGCAGCTCAAGGCGACCTGGGTGCCGCTGAGCAAGAATGCCGATCAGATCATCGCCAGCGAACCGGCGGTGCTCGGCCTGGCCGGCAACGCCGAGCGCTTCTCCGGCAGCGTGCCGCAGTTGCAGGCGCAGTTGAACGAAGTGGTGCGCGCGATGACAGTCAGCGGCGCGCCGGCCTCGCAGATCTACAACACGCTGCAACAGGTGGTGGTCGCCGGCACCATGGCGCGCCGGGTCACCGAAATGCGCGCCGGTGGCGCCAATGCGGCGGCCTCCGGCGATGCGCTGGCCCGCGACTCGGTGGTGTTCACGCAGATGCTCGAAGGCCTGCGCACCGGCAACGACGAACTGGGTATCGCGGCAGTGCGCAACCCGGCCGCACTGTCGGCGCTGGAGCAGTCGCAGGCGCAGTGGACGACGATGAAGAAGGACATCGACGCTATCCTGGCCACCTCGCGCAATCTGTTCGCCGCGCAGTCCTCCGCTGCCGCGCTGACCGTCGGTTCGAACAAGATGCTCGACGACAGCAAGAAGCTGTTCGACGCGTTTTCGGCGTTCGGTTCGGTGCGCGACACGCGCCTGTTCCCGAATTTCTGGCTGGGCGTGGTCTCCGGCCTGGTGGCGCTGCTGGCGATCATCGGTTTCGTCTGGAGCTCGGTGCGGGTGCGCTCGCGCGAGCAGGACGTGCGCTACCAGGCGCAGGTGGAATTCAACAGCCGCAACCAGCAGGCGATCATGCGGCTGCTGGACGAAATCAGCTCGCTCGGTGAGGGCGACCTGACCGTCAAGGCCTCGGTGACCGAGGACATGACCGGCGCGATCGCAGACGCCATCAACTACGCCGTGGACGAACTGCGCCACCTGGTGACCACGATCAACGACACCTCGGCGAAAGTGGCCGTGTCGACTCAGGAAACCCAGGCCACGGCGATGCAGCTGGCCGACGCAGCCGGCCAGCAGGCCAACCAGATCACCACTGCGTCCGAGCGCATCAGCGAAATCGCCGCCAGCATCGAACAGGTCTCGCGCAACTCCACCGAGTCGGCCGAAGTGGCGCAGCGCTCGGTGGTGATCGCCGCCGAAGGTGCCGGCGTGGTGCGCGAGACGATTCAGGGCATGGACCAGATCCGCGACCAGATCCAGGAAACCTCCAAGCGCATCAAACGGCTGGGCGAATCCTCGCAGGAGATCGGCTCGATCGTGGAACTGATCAACGACATTTCCGAGCAGACCAACATCCTGGCGCTCAACGCCGCGGTGCAGGCGGCCTCGGCGGGTGAGGCCGGTCGCGGTTTCGCGGTGGTGGCCGACGAAGTGCAGCGCCTGGCAGAACGTACCTCCGGCGCGACCCGGCGGATCGAAGGCCTGGTGCAGACCATTCAGGCCGATACCAACGAAGCGGTCAGCTCGATGGAGCAGACCACCTCCGAAGTGGTGTCCGGTGCACGCCTGGCCGAAGACGCCGGTACCGCGCTGACCGAAATCGAGCGCGTGTCCAACGCGCTGAATAATTTGATCAAGAACATCTCCATCGCCGCGCACCAGCAGTCGGCTGCAGCGACGGATATCACACAGACCATGGGCGTGATCCGTCAGATCACCAGCCAGACATCGCAGGGTGCGGAGAAGACAGCCAAATCGATCGGCAACCTGGCCGAGCTCGCTGCCGATCTGCGCCGTTCGGTCGCCGACTTCAAGCTGCCGGCGTGACCACGACGCGCAACGGGAAAGGATCACAGCAGATGGCGCGTAGTCGCGTTACGTCGATGCAGGAACAGACCGGTCGCCGCGTGAGCGGTGCGTCGGTCGTAGGCAGGGGGCTGCAATGAGTGCGCTTCGCGATGCGATGAGTCACGCCGCGCTGGGCTGGGTCAAGCCGGAGTTGGACGAGACGTTGCGCCAGGCGCGCAACGAGATCGAGTATTTTGCCGAAGAACCATCCGACACCAGTCGGATGCGCTTCTGCGCCGGCTATCTGCACCAAGTGCAGGGCACGCTGCGCATGGTGGAGTTGTACGCCCCGGCCATGGTGGCCGAGGAGCTCGAGCTGCTGGCCCAGGCCGTGCAGGTGGGCGAGGTGGCCGACCGCGACGAAGCCTGCGCCATGCTGATGCGCGGCACCGTGTTGCTGCCCGATTATCTGGAGCGTCTGCAGAACGGCCATCGCGATATTCCGATCGTGCTGCTGCCGTTGCTCAATGAAATCCGTGCCACGCGTGGTCAACCGGGCCTCAACGAGAGCGTGCTGTTCGCGTTCGATCCGCAGGCCGGTGTCGCCACCGAAGCCGAACTGGATCACGCGCGCGGCAGCCTGAGCGGGCGCAATCGCGAGTTGCTCGACACTGTCGGCAACGCGGTCAAGGAAGAATTGCTGCGCGTCAAGGACGCGCTGGATCTTCACCTGCGGACCGGCGGCGACATTGCCGAGCTGCAGACCCAGGTCAAGGATCTCGGCAGCGTTGCCGACACCCTGGGCATGATGGGCCTGGGCGTGGCGCGCAACGTGGTCGTGCAGCAGCGCGATGCGCTGGCACGCGTGGTCGATGGCCATGTGCAGATGGACGAAGGCGTGCTGCTGGATATCGCCGGCGCGCTGCTCTATGTGGATGCCTCGCTGGACGACCAGGTCGCCAGTCTGGGTGCCGACTTCAGCGAAAACGAAGACGGCAGCAGCGGCGCCACCTCCGCGGAAGTGCGGCGCACGGTGGACGTGCTGGCACAGGAAGCGATTGCCAATTTCGGTGCGGCGCGCGAGCATTTCGTCGCCTTCATCGAAACCAATTGGGACCACGCGCGTCTGAGCAATGTGCCGCATCTGCTCGGCGAAGTCGGCGGTGCCTTGCGCATTCTCGAATTGCCGCAGGCGGCCGATTATCTGGAAGGTGTGCGGCGTTACGTCGATCTGGAATTGATCGGCAAGCAGCGCGTGCCCAGCGGGCGTCAGCTGGACACGCTGGCCGATGCGATGGCCAGCCTGGAGTACTACCTGGAAGCCCTGCGCGAGCGCCGTCCCGGCCGCGAAGAGATTCTGGACATCACCCGCAACAGCCTGGAAACGCTGCGCTATTGGCCGCTGCCGTCGGGCCAGCCGTCCGAATTGCCGGTGGGTGCCGACCAGCCGGGCGACGTGGTCGAGCCGCAGCCGGTTGCCGCCGCGTTCGCACCGCTTGCCGCTGCGCCGGGCGTTGTGGCCGCCAACGATATTGCGCCTACGCCTTCGCTGGAATGGGCCAACGAAACCGTGACCGAGGCGCCGTTCGCGGCCAGCGTGGTGCACGACACCGGCGCTGCCGCCACCGATACGGTGTTCTCGTTCGACCCGGTCGCTGCCGAAGAAACCGTGTCCGGTCAGGCGCACGTGCCGTTTACGGTCGCGCCGCTGGACCTGTCCGACGATGGCGCGCAGGCGCCCGGCGACTGGCAGCTGGAAACCACCGAGCAAACCGCGCCGATCGCCACCTCCGCGTTCGACCCGGTATCGGCCGAGCAGGACGGCACGGTGCCGGCCGAGCTTGCGCAGGTCAGTTACACGGTGGACCTGAGCGCGTTGGAGCAGGACGACATCGCAACGCCGGTGGTTGCCGAGCAGGCGCCGCTGCAGATCGAGCAGATCGATCTGCCAGGCGATGCGGATCAGACCGAAGTACCTTTGGACTTCATCGCCGAGGCCGAGGCCAGCCCCCGCCGCGCGCAGACCAGCATCGACGATGCGTTTTCGCCGCCGCCGTTGCCGCCACTACCGCCGCAGGAACCGGACAACCCGTTCGTCGACGCCCAGCCCGAGCCGCAGACTCCGCCGGTGGAAGACAGCGCAGAGTCGGGCCCGCCGCGCGTGCAGCAGGCGGTGGTCAGCGAGTTCGAACTGGACGACGCATCGGCCGCGTTCCTGGCCCAGCTCGACGCTGCCGCTGCGCAGTTCGACGTGAATCGTCCGCAGGCGCCGTTGACGGCCAAGACCAATTCCTACACTGCCGCCGACACCCACGCAGAGCCCGACACTGCGCAAGCAGCGCCGGTGCAAGCGTCGAGCGAACCTTTGCAGGCCACTGCGGATGCCGGCATTTTTGGCGGCTTCGGCGACAGCGATATCGATGACGATATCCGCGACGTGTTCCTGGAAGAATTCGACGAAGAACTGGTCAATCTCGGGCTGCTGTTGCCGGTGTGGCGTGCCGCCCCGAACAGCCCCGAAACCATGCGTCCGATCCGCCGCGTCTTCCACACCTTGAAGGGCAGTGGTCGGCTGGTCGGCGCGCATGTGCTGGGCGAGTTCAGCTGGAAGATCGAGAGCATGCTCAACCGCGTGCTCGACAATTCGCGGCCGGCCAGCCCGGCGGTCGTGGCGATGGTGCAACTTGCCTACGACGTGTTGCCGCAGTTCAATGCGGCGCTGCGCGACCAGGGCCGCATCAGTGCAGATCTGCCTGAAATCCAGGCCGTTGCCGAGCGCGTTGCCGCCGGCGAAGAACTCTACTACGTGCCTGCGCCGGCGACGCCAGCGACGGCTGGTGTTGCCGATGTCGCAGTCATTCCAGACATTCCGGCCCTTGCAGGCGTGCTGCCCGCAACCGGCGGCACACCCGCGTCGGTAGACAGCGTGCTGCGCGAAATTCTGGAAGCAGAAGTCGCAACCCACCTGGAAACCGTCAACGCCTGGCTGCAGGCCACGCAGGTCGAGCCGCAGCTGGTCAGCGAAGAAGTGCTGCGCGCCGTGCACACGATGAGTGGCGCGTTCGCGATGACCGACGTGCCGGAAATCACCCTGGTGACCACGCCGGCCGAAAGTTACGTCAAGCGTCTGCTCGCCGCCTCGGTGACGCCATCTGCCGACGGCATCGATGCCATCAAGGCGACCGCCGCGGCGATCGCCACCACCGTCACTGCTTTGCGCGCCGATGCGCCGCTGATTCCATCGTTTGCGCCATTGACCGAGCGCCTGCGCGCGTTGGCGGATACGCTGCCGGAAGCGCAGTGGCCACCGCAGGTGTTCCTGGAGGAGTTGGACGATCTCGACGCGACGAGCGACGAGGCAATCAGCAACGACACGGCGGTCGAACTGACCGGCATGCAGGATCTGTCGCAGTATCTGGATGCGAGCGCATTGTCGTCGCATCCGGCTGATACCGCCGCGCCGACCCCTGTTGCCGATGAGGCGACGCAGGATGCCGATACGCAGGCCGCTGTCGATGCCGATGCACCGATCGCGGTCGACGAGCTGGCCGAAGCGGAAGCCGAAGACACCTCGGCGCTCGCGTTGGAAGCGCCTGCACCAAGCGAAGCACACGAGATCGCCGATGTTGTGTCGGCAGAGCAGCAGGTTGCATCGGCAGAGCAGAGTGGCGATGTGGCCGAGACCGCGCATGCAGCGAGCGGTGATGCGTTCGCATCTGCCGCCGAGTCGGAGCAGGTCGTTGAAGCGCTGCAGGGCGATGTTGCGCAGCACGAGCGCGCAGACGAAAGCGCATCGCACACTGCCGACGCGCACGACACCCCGGCCGATGAGCCGGTGGTCGAAGCCGACGCCTGGGATGCGACCGAACTGCAGCACGCCCCGATTGCCGACACGACGGCGCATCACGACGAAACACGCGATGTGCCGGAAGCGACCGAGCACGTTGCGGTGGACGAGTTGGCCGACGCAGAAGCCGCGTTGGGTGATGCGCAGACGCTTGTTGCGCCGGAAGCCGAGCATGCAGATGCCGAGCGCGCAGAGGCAGAACATGCAGACGGCGAGCAGCAGGCGCTGACTGAGCGCGCGGCCGTGCATGACCAGCACGATCAGCACGCCCAGATCGATGGCGACGCACCGGCGCAGGATGCTGGCCCGCACTTGGTCGACGGCACGCCGTCTGCTGACGAAACGCCTGTCGAGACCATCGAAGCGCTGCAAGCGGTACACGATGAGGCCCCGGTGGCCGATGAGACGCCTGCATCGACGGCCGAAGACTGGACGCCGGAGACCGCAGCGCTGGACAGCGTATCGACCGAGCACGACGAACAGGTTTCCGCAGCGCACGACCACGCTGCCGTGGCTACGGAGGGCGACGCGCAGCTGGGCGAGCAGACCTATTCGGAACAACACGCCCTGCCCGGCGAACAGGTGCAATCGGAAGAGCTCGCGCCTTCGTATGAGCATGCGGAAGCTGAAACGCATGTTCACTCCGACGCGCAGACGGACGATCAGGCGCGTTCGGAAGAACACGCCCACTCGAACGAACAAGTGCTGTCGGACGCACAGGCGCACGAGCAAACTGCCGAAGAACATGCTGGAGAAGTCGAGCAAACTGCCGAAGCCTTACCCGAGTACACCATCGAGTCGGTGCAGGCTTTCGAGATGGCACAGGTGGCCGATCAGGTCGAAGAGACCGGCGATCCGCAGTCCGAGATCGCACCGGAGCTGCATGCCGACGCGACTGCAGATGTCGATGCGGATGCCGACAAGGACGGCAACACCGATGCCGACGCTCGACACAGCGACGAACACGCAACGCACGACACGACCGTGGCAACGGATCATGTCGAACTCACTGAGTACGTGGATCACACTCAACAAGCCGAACAGATCGAGCACATCGAACCGGCCAGCGAAGAGTCGGCCAGCGAACCAGACGCCAGCGAGCAGGAAGACCCCACAGCCGCAACCTTCAGCGCGCCGGTGGAAGAAGCCGCACCGGCCGACACCACCGCCAACGATGCCGGCGCTGCCTTCGATATCGGCCAGCTCAATTTCGATCAGCTCGATGGTGAATTGGTCGACATCTTCGTCGAGGAAGGCCGCGACCTGCTGGACCATTGCGATGGTCTGATCGCCCGCATGCGCGAAGTGCCGGAAGACCGCGATGTCCTCAACGGACTGCAGCGCGATTTGCATACGCTCAAGGGCGGCGCGCGCATGGCCGGCATCAACGCCATCGGCGATCTCGGTCATGCGATCGAATCGCTGCTCGAAGCGGTGGCGGCCAACCGCACCGACATCGATCGCGATGACGTGCGCCTGTTCGAACGTGGTTTCGACCGTTTGCACCAGTTGTTGACCCGCACCGGCATGCACCGCGCCGTGGCGATGCCGACCGACCTGGTGGAAGCCTTCGAAACCCGCACCCGTGGCCGCAACGCCGCCCCGCCCAGCGACGCCGATGTGCGTGCGATCGCCAAGGCGTCGGTGGAACCGGCACCGCTGTCTGCCCCCATTCCGGTCGAGGGCCAGGTCGAGGAAGAACTGATGCCGCGCGCGCAGCAGGAACAGGTGCGCGTGCGTGCCGACCTGCTCGACCGCCTGGTCAATCATGCCGGCGAAGTGGCGATCTACCGCTCGCGGCTGGAACAGCAGATGGGCGCGTTCCGCGGCGCCATGGGCGAACTGGATCGCACCAACGCCCGTCTGCGCGACCAGTTGCGGCGTCTGGATCTGGAAACCGAAGCGCAGATCGTGGCGCGTTATCAGCGCGAGCAGGACCAGGGCGATCGCACCTTCGATCCGCTGGAACTGGACCGCTTCTCCACCTTGCAGCAGCTCAGCCGCGCGCTGAACGAATCGGCCGCCGACTTGGGCGGTTTGCAGGGCGTGCTGGAAGATCTCTCGCGGCAGTACGACGGCCTGCTGCAACAGCAGTCGCGCGTCAGCTCCGAACTGCAGGACGGCCTGATGCGCGCGCGCATGGTGCCGTTCGACGGGCTGGTGCCGCGTCTGCGCCGTGTGGTGCGCCAGGCGGCCACCGATACCGGCAAGCAGGTGCATCTGGTGCTGGAAGGCACCCAGGGCGAACTGGATCGCAACGTGCTCGATCGTATGGTCGCGCCGTTGGAACACATGCTGCGCAACTCGGTGGCGCATGGCCTGGAAACGCCGGAACAACGGCGCGAGGCGGGCAAGCCGGAAGAGGGCAGCATCGCGATCCGTCTGCGCCGCGAAGGCTCGGAAATCGTGCTGGAAGTGGCCGACGACGGCGCCGGGCTGGACCGCGAGGCGATCCGTCGCCGCGGCGAGCAGCGCGGCCTGATCGAACCGGGCCAGGAGCTCAGCGAGGCCGAACTCGATGGCCTGATCTTCGCCTCCGGGTTCAGTACCTCCGAGCAGGTCAGCCAGCTGGCCGGCCGTGGCGTGGGCATGGACGTGGTGCGCAACGAAGTGCGTCAGCTCGGCGGCTCGGTGGATATCCACTCGGTGCGCGGCCAGGGCGTCACCTTCACCCTGCGCCTGCCGCAGACGCTGGCGGTCACCCAGGCGGTGTTCGTGCGGATCGGCGAAACCACCTTCGCGGTGCCGGTGGGTTCGGTCAGCGGTATCGGCCGCATCTCGCGCAGCCGTTACGAATCGGGCGAGGGCGGCTACCACTACGCTGGCGAGGAGTACGTGCTGCACGATCTGGGCTCGCTGGTCGGCCAGCCGGTTGCGCGTGCCGATGGCCAGGCGCAGGTGCCGTTGTTGCTGGTGCGTGCGGGCGATCTGCGCGCGGCTGTGGCGATCGATCAGGTGCTGGGCAACCGTGAAATCGTGGTCAAGCCGGTGGGTCTGCAGATCGCCTCGGTGCCGGGTATCTACGGTGCCACCATCACCGGCGATGGCCGTGTGGTGGTGATTCTGGACGTGGCGCCGCTGGTACGTCGTTACCTCAGCCAGCCGGCGCGTCCGGCGCTGGAAACGCCGGCCGAAGCGCAGCGCCAGGTGCCGTTGGTGATGGTGGTGGACGATTCGCTGACCATGCGCAAGGTCACCAGCCGCGTGCTGGAGCGCCACAACCTGGATGTCACCACCGCCCGCGACGGCGTCGAGGCGCTGGAGCTGCTCGAAGAGCGCGTGCCCGACCTGATGCTGCTGGATATCGAAATGCCGCGCATGGACGGCTACGAGTTGGCGACCGCGATGCGTGCCGACCCGCGCTTCAAGGCGGTGCCGATCGTGATGATCACCTCGCGCAGTGGCGAGAAGCATCGCCAGCGCGCCTTTGAGATCGGTGTGCAACGTTATCTGGGCAAGCCCTACCAAGAGTTGGATCTGATGCGAAACGTGTATGACCTGCTGGGGATCGCCCGTGTCCGAGAATAATGGCGCAATGGGAACGCCGGTCGCCCTGCTGGGCCGGCCCGGTCCGGCGCGCGAGCGCCTGCGTGAAGCGCTCGGTCTGGCCGGCGCGCAGGTGGTGCTGGAAGACGATCCCTCTGCGGTGGACGTGCAGATGCTGCGCGATGCCGAGCCGGTGGCGGTGCTGGTCTCGCTGGAGCCGTCGATCGAAGACGCACTCGAAGCGCTGGAACCGGCTTTCAACATGCCAGGCGTCACGGTGATCTTCGACGAGGCTGAGTTGACCGTGCGCCGCGAGGGCTGGGAAGCGCAGCGGTGGGTACGCCATCTGGCCGCCAAGCTGCACGGCCATGCCGACGTGTTGCCGCCGGGCACCGAAAGTGAGCCGTCGTTGCAGCCCGAGCCTGGCCTGGAACTGGCGCCGCGGCAGCATTCGGATCTGCAGCTCGACCAGCATCTGGAAGCAGCCGCGCAGATCTTCGAACGCATTCCTGGCGATGGATTTTTCACGCGTTCCGGCAGCACTGATGCCGCTGCGGTTGTTGACGACAAACCTGGCCTGTCGCTGGGCGATTCCAGCACCTGGGGCCTGGTCGATGAGGTGGCCGTGGTGGTGCGCCCGCGTGCCGAGCTGGACGTGGCGGCGCTGTCGACCGGCGGTCTGTCGCTGGTGGAGCTGGACCACACGGGCGAGGCCGCCGGCGCGGTGCTGGTGATGGCCGGTATCGGTGGCCCGGATGCGATCCGTCGGCTGCTGGGCGCGTTGCCGCCGCAGTTTCCGCGCCCCGTGCTGGTGCGCATGACGCTGGATGGTGGCCAGTACGGCAACCTGGTGCGGCAGATGGGACGTGTGTCTGCGCTGCCGGTCGAACTGGCTGAAGTCGGCCAGGTGATCGTGGCCGGCAAGGTGTATGTACTGCCCGAAGAAGTCGGTGTTCAGCAGCATGCGGGCGCCCTGGCCTTTATCGCGCACACCGATCCTGCCGCGCTGGTGGCCGCGTTGCCGCCGGCCGACAGTGCGGTGCTGATGCTCAGCGGTGCCAACGAGGCGCTGGTGGATGCGTCGCTGGCACTGGCGGAACAGGGCGGTTGGTTGGCGGGTCAGTCCGCCGACGGTTGCTACGACCCGGCCGCGGCAGCGCGTCTGGCACGCCAAGGCATTTTGACCGGCGACCCTGCGCAGTTGGCGCAGGCGTTGGCACAGCGCTGGCCGGCGTAAGCCGGGCGCTTCCTCTCAGATCGGAACAAGTGCGATGAGCTACGCCAACAATGACGAAATCCGCGGCGTCCTGATCCAGGCCGGACAGGAGCGCGTGCTGCTGCCGAATGCCACCGTGGCAGAGGTGATGTCGCGGGTAGCGGTCGAGCCGATGGCCGACATGCCGCGCTGGGTGGTCGGGCGCATCGACTGGTACGGCTGGAAAGTGCCGTTGCTCTCGTTCGCGCGCCTCAGCGGCATGGGCGAAGAGCCCGCCGCAGTCAACAACAAGGTGATCGTGCTGAAGGCGCTGGGTGGCGATCCGGCGCTGCCATATTTCGCGCTGCTCACCGCCTCGTTCCCGCAGCTGATCTCGGTGCCGCGCGACGGCCTGCTGGCCGACGCCTCCGAAGACGCACTGCCCGACGGCGTGCACATGCGTGTGCTGCTGGGCGAGCAGAGCGCACTGCTGCCGAACCTGGATGCGATCGAAGCGCAGGTTGCGCAGGCGCTTGCGGCGGTTGCTGCCTAAGCGCGGCTGGCTAGACGACTACGCGGCGGCATCTGTACTACGCGCACTGTCACGAGCCTTCCCGTTTTCGCGCCAGTTGATCATGCAGACGGTGTGGTGCTGTGCGATCTGGCGGTGGTCGATCCAGCGGCGATGGCCGAGTACCACACCCGTAACCGCGAACATCTCGCCGGTGCCATGCCACTGCGGCCGCCTGCGTTCTACACCACCGACGGCTGGCGGCGCCTGAGTATCGCTTATCGCACTGCGGTGCCCGGCGAGCGCGAGTTGCAACTGGTGTTGTTGCGCGATGCACAGGTGATCGGCACGGTCGGCTTCACCCAGATCCAGCGTGGCGCCTTCCAGGGCTGCCATCTGGGCTACGGCCTGGATGCGCAGCAGCAGGGACGCGGGTTGATCCAGTGGGCGGCCACGCAGGGCATTGCCTTCGCATTCGGCCCGCTCGGCCTGCATCGGGTGATGGCGCAATACGTCCCCGACAATCTGCGCAGTGCGCGCGTGCTGCAGCGGCTGGGTTTCCAGATCGAAGGTTATGCGCGGCGTTATCTGCAATTGAACGGCGTCTGGCGCGACCATGTGTTGACCAGCAAGTTGCGCGACGATGACCCACCTGTTGGCGCTTAGTGCCTGTGGAGTACGCGTTGAGTTGCCGATGTGCGCGGTCGATTTGCTGAGCGTTTATTCGCGATGTGCAGCGGAATGCCTGACGGTTTGAGCGACAGCTGATCGACCAAAAGGTCAGGGGTTACACACTGCGCGCGTTGCCCAGTGACGCTACCTTGCGTTGATATCTGCGTTGATCGCAGCGTTGTGCTGAAAGGGGGCGCCCTTATTGCGCAGTGTCGAATGGTTCGAGGCGTAGCTGGTCAGCTGCCAGATGCGTGTCTTGCACGATATCCACCTGCGTCGACCAGCCGCGTTGCTTGAGTTGATCGCGCAGTTGAGTGGCCCAGCTCTGCACCTCGGGCGCATCCGCTGTGGCGGCCCGGAGGCGGATCTGGGCAGGCGTTCGATCGGCAGACAGTGCGTAACGCGCAAGCCAGTCGCGTGGCGAAGTGGAAAGTTTTAGCAGACCTGGCTTGCGGGTCATGCTGCCCTTTGCCTGGTAGACCGTTGCGTCCGGCGCGGCTGCGCTAGCGGCTGGTTTGGATGATGGAGATGCATCGCGATAGGCATCGAGGCGCGGTGTGGGTGCATTGCGCACGCGCAGCGGAGCAGCCTGGCCTGCGACAGGCGCAGCGCGGGAGATCAGTGGTGTTTCTGCTGCATGCGCGTTTGTTTGTCGCTCGATCAGTGAGGTTTGCGCTGGCGGCGATACAGGTGCCGATGCCGCGTCTGGTGCAATCGATGCGGATGCGGGTGTGCTGCGATTTGCGGGTGCGGCAAGCGAGCCACTGACGAACGCATCGGCCGGGCTTGCGACGATGGGAGCGGGCGGCGGGGGCGCTGCTGGTGCCTGCGCGTCGATGGATTGCGCATCAACGCCTGGCGCAGGTTCGGCGACGCTCATGGCTGCAAGTGCAGGCGCCGCAGCAGGCGCAGGCACAGCAGCAGGTGCAGGTGCCGCAGCAGGAGTGAGCGGTGGCGCACTAACTGGTTCCGGAGCGAGAGCTGGAGCTGGCGATGGCTGCGCTGGGGGCAATGGTGGCAATGGCGACCGCGATGGCAACGCCGCTATCGAAGGCGCGGCCGCATTGGGTGCCTCGGCATACGCCGGTGCCGGCAGTGCAGGCAGGTCGGATGTGCTGTCTACTGTGCGATCCACCTGGTGGGCGTCGCGCGTTGCCTGTTGAGTCTTTTGCGGTTCTGCCAATGCCGTATCAGGCGTCGTAGCGGTCGGCAGCTCCAGCGTGGGTTGGCTGGCCTGCCACTGTAGGCCAATGCCAACGGCCAGCGTGATCGATGCAGCAAAGGCGAGCGTCGGCATCCAGCGCGGGCGCCGGCTGCTGCGCCGGGAGGCGGCTGCGTGGCTGGTTTGAGTAGAGGTTGCGCTTGATTCGAGTGCTTGCAGTGTTGATGCCTGAGCCTGAGCCTGAGTGAGCAGCAGATGCAGATGCAGATGCAGATGAAGATGCAATTTCAGGCGCAGCTGGGGAGCGCGATGCAGCTCCAGATGTATCTGCCGCTTCATTCGAAGAAGCAGACATATCCGCAGTTATCGAAGCATCTTTAGCTAGAGATAAATCCGCAGCCATCGAAGTATCTTTAGCTAGAAATACCTCTGCAGCTATCGACACATCTGCAGCGGAGGGCACATCCACACTCGGCCGCATAGCTGCCTTGTCGGTGCGCGCTTGCTGCTCGATCCACGCACGCGCAGATGCGCTCAACGCCGTCCCCAATGCCTGATCGGCACGTTCGCCCTGTGCAAGACGCGCCTGTACGGCAGCGCGCTGTGCTGCCTGCGCTTGTTCGGCTTGCGCTGCGGCGGCGGCAAACACGGCTGCCATCGTGGAGGGTGCTTCGAATTGCAATCCGTCCTGTGCGGGAGTCGCTGCATTGCGTTCGGCATCGGCAATGCGCGCGGCCTGCGCAAACCATGCATCCATGGACGCAGGCGGTGCATGCGACGGCAGGGCACGCAGCAGTGCGGCAAGGCCATCGCTGCCCGCGAGAAAGCGGTCGAATGCGCTACTCATTGCGTCGCATCCAGGCTAAGGCGCAGTTTTGCGAACGCATAGCGCAGCCGGCTCTTGACGGTCTCGAAGCCTTCGCCGATCACCTGGGCGATTTCTTCCATGCTGAGTTCGGCAAAGAAGCGCAGCACCACCACTTCGCGCTGTGCGTCGGGCAATGCCATCACTGCGGCGCGCACGCGCTGTTGTTGCTGGCCGAGCATGGCCAACTGCTCGGTGCTCAGGTCGTCGTCTGGCAGCTGCAGATGCGCATCGTCCAGCGCAACCGAGGTGGTGTGATAAGCGCTGCGGCGGATGTCGATCCAGCCATTGCGCGCGATCTGAAACAGAAAGCTGTTGAACGTCGCCTGCCCGGGGCGGTAGTCGCTGCAGCGGGTCATCAGCTTGACCCAGGTCTTTTGCGCGAGATCTTCTGCTTCGCTCAGGTTGCCTTCGCACAACCAGGCCAAAAAATTGAACAGGGCGCGGTTGTGGCGCGTGAACAACTCGGTGGCCGGTTGTTCGACAAAGCCATTGGCGACGAGGAGCATGAGCTCCTCGTCGGGAAGATGCGCAAGGTTGGCAGGTTGCATGCGCGCAGTATAGGCAAGCGCCGCGTGCATCAGTCAGTGTTGGCGAGTGGCCGGGGGCTCAGCGTGTCGGCCTGCTGCACCATGCGCAGAAAGTCGGCGCGGTAGCCGAAGCGGTCGCTGCCCAGGCTGCCGGCAGCCAAGGCGCGTACCTGCGGATAATCCCAGCCACGCAACTGACTGCCGCCACGCAGGCGCTGGCCGAACCCGGCCACTGCGGCGGAAAAGCGGAAGGCATCGCTGGTGGCGTTCAATGCCAGGCGGTGATCGTTGCTGACCACTGTGTCGAGGCAGCTTGCTGCGCTGGGCATCGGGGAGTTTGTAGCGCAGTTTGACGTGTGCCAGTTCGCTGTCGATTGCACGCACTTTTCGAGGTGTGGCGGTGTTGGCATAGCGCAACGGGTCCACCGATGCGTGGCTGTTGGTCGGAGTGATTTCGTACAGTGCGGTGACGGTGTGGCCGGCACCGATCTCGCCTGCATCGACCTGGTCGTTGTTGAAATCCTCGCGTTGCAAGGCACGGTTTTCATAGCCGATCAGGCGGTATTCCTTGACGGTGTCCGGATTGAATTCGACCTGGATCTTGACGTCGCGCGCGATGGTGACCAGCGTGGCGCCAAGCTCGTGGGTCAGCACCTTGCGCGCTTCCAGTGGCGAGTCGATGTAGGCGTAGGCACCGTCGCCCGCATCGGCCAGCTGTTCCATCAATGTGTCGTTGTAGTTGCCTGTGCCGAAGCCGAGCGTGGACAACGCCACACCGGAGCGCCGCTTCTCGGCGACCATGCCCTTGAGCTGATCGAAGTCGGTGACGCCGACATTGAAGTCGCCGTCGGTGGCGAGCAGGATGCGGTTGATGCCGCCGCGCAGATAGCCTTGCTGTGCCGCCTTGTAGGCCAGTTCGATACCGCTGGCACCGGCAGTGGAACCGCCCGACTGCAGGGCGTCGATCGCTTCGATGATCCGGCCTTGCTGGTCGCCGGGCGTGGGCGGCAGTACGACCGCAGTGTTGCCGGCGTAGGTCACCAGGGTGATGCGATCTTTCGCACGCAACTGGCGCACCAGCAGCTTGAGCGAGGACTGCAGCAGCGGCAGTTTGTCGGGCGATTCCATCGAGCCGGAGACATCGACCAGAAACACCAGGTTGGCCGGCGGCAAGTCAGCCGTTGCGATAGCGCGACCGGCGATGCCGACGCGCAGCAGCAGGCTGTCGTTGTTCCAGGGTGTGGGCGCCAGTTCGGTGCGCACCGCGAAGGGTTTGCCGTCGGTCGGCGCAGGATCGTCGTAGCGGAAGTAGTTGATCAGTTCTTCCACGCGCACTGCATCGACCGGCGGCAGCGTGCCTGCACTCAGGAATCGCCGCACATTGCTGTAGCTGCCGGTGTCCACGTCGATGCTGAAGGTAGACACCGGATTCGCTGCGGTCTGCACGATCGGGTTGTCGCTTAGCGTTTGATAGGTTTCGCGATTTTCGGCGGGTGCCGGCAGGATCGGCGGCATCGGAATGAGGTTGTCGAGCATTGGGCGACGCGCGACCAGTTTGGCGGCCGGTGCGCGTTGTGCCACGAAGGACTCGAGCGCGATGGACGCTGCAGGCATCGGCGATGGCATCACTGATGGCGATGATGGCGGAGGTGGTGGGCTCGGCGTGGAAGGCTGCTCCATTGCGTGTGCAGGGGCAGGCACTGCGAGCTGGCCTTCGGCGTGGGGCGTCGTCGATGCGGTGGGTTGCGAAGGCTGAGCGGTGGCAGGCAAGGCGGTGGTGCGCGACCGGTCGCTGTTCGGCTCGGTGGGTTCGTGCGAGCAGGCGCTCAGCAGCAGGGCGAGCGCAAGAAGGCTATGACGTGGCATGGGAATCCTTTGCGTGGCGAAGTGGGATGGGTGAACAACCGGACAGCCCGAGGTCGCCGTGCACTGCGCCTCTGTTGAGTAAACGGGCCAGTGCGGCAAATGGGGTTAAGTGGGTTGAAGATTTTTCGGTCGCTGGTGCGTGCTGCCGTGTGCAGTGCCAGCGGAGGGGGGGGATTCTTCCCTTCTCCCATCGGGAGAAGGTGGCGCGTAGCGCCGGATGAGGGTACGGCTGGGCAGGGCGCTGTCGGTCGCCCCGTGTGTTATGCGCGAATCCGCATTGCTGGGCGCCGCAATACGGTTTATCCGCACGCGGCGCTGCCGCATGATGGAAGGCTGTCGCCGCGCAGTGCGGCTGTCTGTTTCCTTCATGGAGTTCCCGGATGATCCAACGTCGTCACTTCCTCAAGAGCGCCACGCTTGGTGCGATCGCCTCCGGTCTGGCCGGGTGGGGTGCGCGTGCGCAGGCGGCGGTTGGTGCCAGTACGCCAGGCCGCGTTGCGGTGTTGCCGCGCGGCGCGGCGCGGGTGATTTCCACCTGGGATTTCGGCATTGCGGCCAACCAGGCCGCCTGGAAAATTCTCAGTACCGGCGGCATCGCGCTGGATGCGGTGGAAGCCGGCGTGCGCGTACCCGAAGCGGACCCGAGCAATCCCACCGTGGGGCTGGGCGGTTACCCGGATCGCGATGGGCGGGTGACATTGGATGCCTGCATCATGGATCACCTGGGCAATTGCGGCTCGGTGGCGGCACTGGAAGATGTGGTGCATGCGATCTCGGTAGCGCGCGCGGTGATGGAGAAAACCCCGCATGTGATGCTGGTCGGCGATGGTGCGCGTCAGTTCGCGTTGGAGCAGGGCTTCCCGAAGACCAAGCTGCTCACGCCCAGCTCTGAAGCGGCGTGGAAGGAGTGGTTGAAGACCTCGAAGTATTCGCCCGAGGCCAACATCGAAAACCGCGCCTGGCGCGATGCCAAGTTGCCGGGTGGCAAGGACAATCACGACACCATCGGCATGCTGGCGCTGGATGCGCACGGCAATCTGTCCGGTGCGTGCACCACCAGCGGCATGGCGTGGAAGATGCACGGCCGGGTCGGCGACAGCCCGATCATCGGTGCGGGCCTGTATGTGGACAACGAGGTGGGCGGTGCGACCTCGACCGGCGTTGGCGAAGAAGTGATCCGCAATGTGGGGAGTTTTGCGGTGGTGGAAATGATGCGCCAGGGCAAGTCGCCGGCAGAGGCATGCCGCGAGGTGGTGATGCGGCTGATACGGCGCAAGCCCGAGCTCACCCGCACACTGCAGGTGGGGTTTTTGGCAATGAACAAGCAGGGCGAGGTGGGTGCATTCGCGATCCAGAAGGGTTTCAGCTACGCGGTCTGCGATGCACAACGGCAGGATCTACTGGTGCCCGGTGAAAGCCACTACACCACTGAGCCTGCGGCATGAGCGCGTTGGGGCTGGAAGTGGCTGCCGATTCGCTAGGTTCGGCATTGGCCGCGCAGGAAGGCGGTGCGATGCGGGTCGAGCTCTGCGGTGGTCTGGATGGCGGCGGGCTGACGCCGTCGTTCGGCACGCTGGCGGTGGTGCGTGAGCGATTGCAGATTCCGCTGTATGTGTTGATCCGCCCGCGCGTGGGCGATTTCGTCTTCGATGCGGACGAGGTCGAGGTGATGCGGCGCGATGTGGAGCAATGCGTGCGGCTGGGCTGCGATGGCGTGGTGTTGGGCGCGCTGGATCCGCATGGGCATGTCGATCTGGCCACGATGCGGGCGTTGATCGAGGCGGCGGGATCGCTGGGTGTGACCTTCCATCGTGCGATCGATGTCAGTGCCGATCCATCGCGTGCGCTGGAAGATGCGATCACGTTGGGGTGCGAGCGGGTACTGACCTCCGGTGCGCGTGCAAGCGCGCTGGAAGGTGCCGACACCATCGCTGGGCTGGTGCAGCAGGCGGGCCAGCGCATCAGCATCATGCCGGGCGCAGGCGTCTCCGAAACCAATGTGCTTGCGCTGCGTGCAAGTACCGGTGCGCGCGAATTTCATGCCTCCTCACGTGGGCCGGTTGCGGCGCAGGTGCATGCGCCGCATGCGTACATCTCCGACCTGGGCGGCGATTACCAGCGCACCGATGTGGCGCGTGTGCGGCGGATTGTGGGGTTGTTGCAAGGGATGTGAGGCGTAGAGCGGTTGGACTGCGGCTTGGCTGCAGGGTCCTTGCCCGCCCACCCTCGCGGGACACGCTGCAAGTACGTCCTTGTAGCTCTTACGCGGCATCCATGCCGCGTAAGGTCCCGCGACGGTGGGCGGGCAAGGACCAGTGGAGACGGCCGGTGTGCATAGCTTTCAATAAAACAGTCAGCAAACTGTCTGGTGCGGTGTCCTCACCGATTGCGGGACCGTGTGGCGGCATGGATGCCGCCACCGAGCCCCCAGGGATGGGTTCACGGCGTGTCCCGCGAGCGGCGAGGGCACCGCGCCCTCGACTCACCTGGCTTTGATTGTTGATCTGCCGCTTGGCTGCAGGGCCCTTGCCCGCCCACCATCGCGGGACACGCTGCAAGTACGTCCTTGTAAGCTCTTACGCGGCATCCATGCCGCGTAAGGTCCCGCGACGGTGGGCGGGCAAGGACCAGTGGAGATGGTCGTTGTGCATGGTTTTAAGCAAAACAACCGACTAACTCTCTGGTGCGGCGCCCTCGACTGAATCAGGCTTGTGTCTTGCGCATTTGGCGGCATGTCCCGCGAGCGGTAAGGACACCGTGCGCTTGACTTACTTCCGGGCAATGCAGAAGTGACTATGGCATCGTGCCATCCGTACTGCCGCCAAGCCTCGCCGGATCGATCACTACATGTTTGATGCGTCGACGCTTCCAGGTGTAGCTGATGTGCACCAGGCCATCGCGGGTCTGGATCACGGCGGGATAGGAAAACTCGTCTTTTGCGCTGTTTTCCAACGTAAGCACACGCTGCCAGTGCACGCCATCAGTCGATAGCGCCACCGCAAGTGTGCCTCGGCCGTCCCACCAGTCCTTGCCGGCGATGCCGGGGTTGTAGACCAGCAGGGCGCGGCCGTCGCGCAGCATCACGGCGTCGGTGCCGGAGTTGGGGTTTTCTACGTCCAGCAATTGCATCGGTTGCCAGTGCAGGCCGCCATCAGTGGAGAACGTACTGAAAAGCTTGTTCTGCTGGCTTCGGCCCAATATCTGCACGCGGCCGTCTGCATGCAGCAACACGCTGGGCTGGATCGCGCCGATCACTGTCGGATCATTGAGCGGCATGCCGCGTTGCCAATGTGCGCCGTCGTCGTCGCTCCATTCCAGATGCGCGCGCCAGCCACGGTCTTCGCTGCTGCTGGGTGCGAGGATG
Source organism: Xanthomonas hortorum pv. pelargonii (assembly GCF_024499015.1). Classification (NCBI taxonomy): domain Bacteria; kingdom Pseudomonadati; phylum Pseudomonadota; class Gammaproteobacteria; order Lysobacterales; family Lysobacteraceae; genus Xanthomonas; species Xanthomonas hortorum. Next base: position 4,048,366 of record NZ_CP098604.1, read on the forward strand.
CGTCCGTTCGGCAATTGCACCGGCTTGTTCTTGATCGGGCCGAGAATGCCGTCGGGCAGGCGCTGCGGTGGCGACCAGTGCGCACCGTCATCGGTCGATGTAATGCGCAGGCCCCACCAGTCGCGCGGATTCGGGCCGAGCTTGTAGTACAGCTGCACCGGCCCGGTGGCGGACTGAAACAGCACCGGATTCCAGGCCGGCAGTGCGGCGCCATCCACGCCTGCGTGTGCGCCGTCTGCGATGCGGCGCGGTGTCTGCCAGTGCTGCGGGCCGCGTTGGGCGAGCCAGATACCGACATCGGCCGCACCCTCGTGTGCGCCGCCGAACCAGGCCGCCAGCAGCGTGCCGTCGCGGGTTTCCAACAGCGTAGAGGCGTGCGCCTGTGGCGTCGGTGCCTGGTCGGCAATGAACTCGCTGAGCATGATCGGTGAGGGCGGCGGCATGGGCGATTTGGCTTGAACTGCGTAGGCAGCAAGGCTCGCAACAAGGCAGGTCAGCAGGCGTGACAGCGGCATTGTGGTCCAGTCCTGTGTAGATTTTAAAGATACATATTTATCATCTATTAAATACCATGTGCTCTGGTCAACCCAGGCGGCCGTGGTCGCCGACCACTGCGAGGACCCGCGATGTCGTCACACCCGCTCTCCCCATTGCGCTGACTGGCCGCACTTGGCCTGACCGCGTTGACCCTGCCCACTGCCATCGCGCAGAACTTCGCTGCGCCTGCGATGTGCATTGCGTAGGTGTTGTGGGGATTCAGTCGCACGCGCGCAGGCCGTTATCGAGATGACACGGTGTGCGGTGGGCTGCTGCATGGTCAGCGCACCGCGCGCAGTAGGCAGGTGCGATCGGCTTTCAGTGCCGATTGGCCTGCAACAACGCGCAGCGCCGTGTATCTGTCCACTCAGGAGCGCGCACATGGCTTTTCCAACCGCAGTCAACAATCAGATCACCGATGCCGTCACGCAGACCAACGTCAAGGTGATCGGCGAAGCGCCCGCCATGGCGATGGGCACGATCTACCATAGCATGGCCCATTCGAGCGGGATTCTCTTTGCTAACGCGGTGGCCGCGCAGCAGCAACAAAACACGCTAGCGCAGGCCGCCACCAACCAGGGCGTGATGCAGATCTACAGTCTCGATGCCACCGCTACGGCGGCGGACGTCGAGAAGGTCGCGCAAGTGGGCGTGGCCGACAATCTGACCAGTCTGCTCACCGTGCTCAAGGCGTTCAACACCGGCAAGTAAGGGCAATTGGCGACAGCTGCAGTGCTGTCGCCAATGTTTGTTGCTGACGCGAGCGCTCAGGCCGCGTCGTCGTCGCGCGCTTGCGGCGGCAGCAGGATCTGCGGCTGTTTGGCCGAGTGGGTCTGGCACAAGAACGTCATCAGGTGCGCCGCTTCGGTGCTGCCGATCGGCTGGCTGGGCGCGGGCTTGCTGTGGACGTGTTCGGCAAAGGCGTGCTGGGTCTGCTCCGGAACCGCGGAGACAGGGTCTTGCGTAACGGTGGACGACGACATGAAACGCTCCTGGAACTCACCAACCGACCGTCGCTCGCTGGAACGACGGGAATGCGCCACTGCCTTCCACAACGGCGTGAGCCGGTGATCTTGCCTGGAATGCGATCCGTTCGATACCGCACAGGTCGCAGACCCTGCGTGGGCAGTGGACGTCCAGATAGCGGCGGGCGCGCGGCGGTCTGAAGGGCCGTTGCTGAGACATGCAAACATCTCTGGCTGATCCGCTTCACGTTATGGCAACGCATGCAGCGGAGTCAGCCAAGAACCACTGCCCCAGCAGGCAGTAAGCAATAAGCAGTAAGCAGTAAGCAGTAAGCGGTAAGCAGTAAGCCTCCACTACGCCGACCACCCGAATGCTTGCCCCAGGCGGTCGGAGAAGCCCGACTGATCTAATTGCTCAGTGACGCAACGCCAGCTCGGCCAGACTATCCAGGCGTTGTTTGATCTCCCGCCAACCAGGCATATGGGCATCGAGCAGGCGATAGAAGGCCTTGCCGTGGTTGTGGATTTTCAGATGACACAGCTCATGCAGGATGACGTAATCGATACAGGTGCCCGGGACACGGATCAGGCCTAGATTCAAGCTGATCCTTCCCAAGGGTGAGCAACTGCCCCACTGGCGCTGCATCGTCCGCAGTGAGAGGGGTGGCACCTGCTTGATCCAGCGGAGTTGGGCGGCCATGTTGGCCACGCGCTGCGGTAGCAGCAACCTGGCGCGCTCGCGTTGCCAGACTTCCAGCGCTGCGCGCACCACCTCGGGCGCACGGCTGGGCACCCATGCTTCGACGTAGCCGCCACGCAGGTGGACGTCATGCATCTGGTCGTCAAGGATCACCTTCAGCCGGTAGCGCCGCCCCAGATACAGCACAGTTTCGCCACTGACGTATTCACGCGGAGCGACGTGCCGCAGGCGGTTTTCGATCTCCACCAAGCGCAGGTCGATCCAGCGTGCGCGCTGGGTCAGCGCGCGTCTGATCTGAACATCGGTCGCATGCAGCGGCGCATCCAGCCGTACGCAGCCATCGGGCTCCACATGGATGGCCACGCGTTGGGTGCGCCTTAGCGCGGATCGCCGGATCTGGCAGTGGATGCGGCGCTCGCCGTAGGTCACCACCATCTCGGCGTCGGTCTGACCTGGTGTCACGTGCGGCTGAGCCCAATGCGCGTGATGTGCACGACCTGCTCCACGATGGCCTTGGCATGGTCCAGCCCGACCAGATCGAAGATGGGCGGAAGCAATGTCTGGCGAATCTGTGACTCGATGCTGTGCAGGTTCAACGAGTTCTCGGCAATGGCGGTGCGCACCACGCCATCGATCGTCAGTGCCAGATCGGCCAGATGCGCTGTCTCTGCAGCACTCTTGGCGTGCATGGCATCCTCGCCCAATTCCAGCAGGATCGCGCCGTAATAGGCACTGGCATGGGGGTTGTCGGCCAATGCCACCGGAATACTGGGGATCTGCCTGACCTCCAGGCGCTGCTCGAAGGCCTTGAACACGGCGTACTGCTTCAAGGGATGATCGAACATGGCTTCTGCCTCGGCAATGGCCTCACGCAACAGCTCGCCGAAGACTTTTTGCGCGTACGGGTCGCTGGCCAGCTCCTGTTCGATGGTCTTGCGCAGACGCGTCTGGATCAGATCGGCCTCGTTGCGGGTCTTCTCCTCCGACCAGGTCTGCGGATCTTCGCGCTTGCCCAATTCGTGCACGACGTAAGCACCCGAGGATTCACGCACCTCGCGGCCAATCACCTGTTTGTCCACCAGCTTGCGGATCTGCTCTTCGTAGATGCTGTAGTCCACGGTTTCCATCGCATCCTGGCGTGCGGTCCTGCGCAACCCGGAGAAAAAGCGCAGGTCGTGCTTGTAGCGGTCGATCAATGCATCCGGAAAAGCGGCGTCTTCAAAGAAGCTGCGCGAGGAGAGTGCAGTCTGCAGGCACAGGCCGAACTCGGTCAGCACGGCGGAGAAATCGTCGCGCAGTTTCTGCCGCTCGTCGTAATCGGCGCCCTCTTCGTCAGCGACGAAGCGCGGGCTCAGGCGCTGCCGGAACTGCTCCGGATCGTCATGGCTGGCTAGCCCGTCGAAGAATGCCCATAACCTGGCATTGAGCGCGGGCAAGCGTCGGTACTCGGTACTGATCGCCTGGTAGAGGCCCTCGATATCGGCCACATCGAAGCCGCCTTGGGTACGTGTTTCCAGGTCCTGATACGCGCGTACCGCCGTGTCCAGTTCGGTCAGGATGCCGCGATAGTCCACCAGGATGCCGTAGCGCTTGGCGTCGTGCAGGCGGTTCACCCGTGCCACCGCCTGGATCAGGTTGTGGCCCTTGAGCGGCTTGTCGATGTAGAGCACCGCGTTGCGCGGCTCATCGAAGCCGGTGAGCAGCTTGTCCACCACGATGAGCAGGTCCGGATCGCCATCGCCACCGAAGTCGCGCACGGTCTGTCGCTCGTACTCTTGCGGATCCAGCCGTTGGTCGGTGATGGCCTGCTTCCACCATTTCTGCACCTCGGGCAGGGTGTCTTCATCGACGTCGCTGTTGCCCTCGCGGGTATCGGGCGGGGAGATCACCACCGCGCCTGTCACCAGTCCGGTCTCGTCCAGGGCGCGCTTGTAGCGGATGGCGTCGCGCTTGCTGTCGGTCGCCAGCTGCCCCTTCAGGCCCAACGGTTTGATGTTCTCGTTGAAATGCGCGGCAATGTCCCAGGCGATGAGTTCGATGCGATTGGCCGCCCCATAAATGGCGCGCTTGCTGGCGAACTTCTTTTTCAGATCCGCGCTCTGCGCGTCCGAGAGCCCGGCGGTGATCTTGTCGAACCAGCGGGTCACCGCCGCCGCGTTGACCTCCAGCTCCGGCACGCGTTCTTCGTATAGCAGCGGGGCCACGGTCTGGTCTTCGACTGCGCGCTGCATGGTGTAGGCATGCAGGATCGGGCCGAACTTGTTGGCGGCTTTCTCGTTCTTGAGCAGCGGGGTGCCGGTGAACGCCAAATAGGCCGCATTGGGCAGCGCCTTGCGCATGCGCTCGTGGGTTTCGCCGCCGTGGCTGCGGTGGCCTTCATCCACCAGCACGATCAAATCGGCCGAGGCGTTGTGGCACTCGGGCAGCTTGGCGGCGGTGGTGAACTTCTGCACCAGCGAGAAGGTGATGCGCTCGCTGCCCTGGCCGATGCGGCGCGCCAGATCGCGGCCGGTGGTGGCCTTGCTGCGCTCACCTTCTTTTTTGGTGCCGACGGCCGAGCCAAACGCGCCGCCGCTGATGAAGTTGCGCGACAGCTGCGCCTCCAGGTCGGTACGGTCGGTCACCACCAGCACCCGGCACTGGGTCAAGGCCGTATCCAGCACCAACGCCTTGGTCAGAAACACCATGGTGAAGCTCTTGCCCGAGCCGGTGGTGTGCCACAGCACGCCGCCCTGGCGTCCGCCGTCGGGGCGACGCGTGCGGATCTGCGCCAGCAACGCGCGGATGCCGAAGAACTGCTGGTAGCGCGCCACGATCTTGCCGACCTTGCGGTCGAACAGCACAAAACCGCGCAGCACCTCCAGCAGCCTGGCCGGGGTGAGCAACCCGGCCAACAGCAGGTCCTGCTCGGTGGGCAGCATGGGCTTGGCCCACAACGTCTGGCAGTAGGCCCGCAGCGGCGCCGGCTTGTCTGCCAGCAGGGCATCGCGGGTAGCCGCAGGCAGTGGCAGGTTCTTGAGGCGGCTCAGCTGCGCCTGGTCGACCTGCTCGTCGCGCCAGCGCGCCCAGAACTTGGCCGGGGTGTGCGTGGTGCCGTAGCGCGCCTCGGTCAGGCTGATTGCAAGTAACACTTGCGCATAGGCGAACAACTGCGGAATCTCTTCTGCCCGCTGGTTGCGCAATTGCTGGCTCACCGCTTCGGCCACCATCGATTTGCCGGCATGCCCGGCATCGGCGCGCTTGGTTTCGATCACCACCAGCGGCAGGCCATTGACGTAGCCCACGATGTCGGGCGTGCGCGTATGCGTGCCGTGGGTGGAGAGCACCTCGCATTCTTCGGTGATGTCCCACAGGTTGTGGGCTGCATCGCCCCAGTCGATCACCGCGATGGTGGGCTGGTGCTTCTTGCCGTCAGGCATGAACTCGGTGACGGTGATGCCCAGCGTCAGCAGTTGATACAGCCGCTCATTGGCAGCCAGCAGCCCATCGCCCAGCGGCAGCGCCGACAGCTCGCGCACGATCTGGTCGATGCCACTCGGCGAGAGCGGGTAGGTCTGCCCCTTGTAGTCGAAACGACGGCTCTGCAACGTCTCGATCAGGCGCGGCAGCAACAGCACCTCGCGGGTGCTACCGCGCAGCGCCAGGCAGTGCGCACTGCTGAGGTAGCGCCAGCCCAGGTTGCACAGCAGGTGCAGTGCGGGCAGCTGCGCGCTGGCCTGTTCGCGGGTGTCCGGGGCGCTGTGCGTCATGCGTGTGCGGCCTCGTCGGCTGGCAGGCGCACGCGGCGTTTGCCGGTGAGGAGTTGGGACATCAGGGCGGATTTTTCTTCGCGCAGCAGGTCCAGCTGGTTCTTGATCAACGCAACTTCGCGGCCGCCTTGAGCCAACATCGTCGCAATCGCCTGCTGCTCTTCTACGGACGGCAACGGAATGTGGATGCGTTGGAAGTCCTTCCAGCGCAGGCTTCCGCGGCGGTCCACAGAGGCATTGATCGCAGACGCAAATATCTGGCGGTAGTGCTCTGTCTTGAGAAGCGCAAACAGGTAGGCATCAACGACCTTATCGTTTGTCTTGAAGATCGTGTACATAGGGCTGATCAGGCCGGCGTCGTACAAGTTCTGATAGCCGATGGAGCCTTCATCGATATGATTCGTTGCATAGACGAAGCAGCCCCGAGGAGCAACCTTGTAGGTGGACGTATTTAGGCTAAAAACTTGTTTTTTGAAGTATTTCAGTGAATCCACCAGCCCGTGGTGTTTGGTGCAGGACAAGACCGGGTGGGGCTCCGAATCGCCTAATTTTTCGCTGATTTCTGCAGCGACATCGCCGATTCGGGGGTAGTCCCACTCCACTGGAACTGAGCCATAGGGCGTGTTCCTCTTATGCCCACTAGCAGTGAAGCCCGCAAGACGTGCCTTGCCGGTCAATACTTGCTGTGAAAGCAGCATCTTCTGGTGACGACTGTTGGCTAGCAGTCGCTCGGTGGTGGCGATGGCTTGATCCCAGGTGGAGAGGATGTGGGCGATGCGGCGTTGTTCATGCAAGTTCGATGGGAGTGCCAGCTGAAAGTCCCGAATGTCGTTTGGACTAATATGAGGGACCGCTGTTTCTGTCTTTTGACCTTTTAGGTGTTGGCTAAACTGTCGAGTTTGAAATAGCTGCGTTAGATAACCTTGTTCGACATGGCTCTTTGCGCGAAGTCGAGCAACTCGCTGGACCAAGAGGCATGGGAGGTCATGCTGCTTTACAACGCTGCACTTCAATCCCGCGCCCACGAGTGGTCGATCCATTGCAATTACGATATCACCTTGACGCATTTCGTATCGCTGAAGCTGTTTCGCATACGGTGTCGCCCAATGCTTAGCATCGTCCCAGCGAAGAGATCCTGGCACCACGTTGTCACCGCGAAGTAGTCTTACTGTTGATGCATTTGGTTCTGCATAATGTTGACTGTTGAATGCATGGCCTGTTAGCAGTTCGGTGCATTCTCCAGCGCTGATTTGAAGCCAGTCTTTAGGAAGCATCTCGTGGCCCTTTGTTTTTTGCATGCAGGCCTTCCCTGCGCGCCGATTTCTCCACTAACTCCAGTGCCCTGATGTCCTCCACATCCGCTGGTAAGGGTTCTGCTAGGCGCCGCTTGGCATCGAACGCGGCATAGCGCTCATGCACGATCTGCTGCATGCGCTCGTGGCTGACCGTACCGGCATCTTTCAACAACGGCCGTTCGTTGAATTCGACAAAGCGGTCCACGTGTTGGCGCCAGTCGTCCATGCGCAAGTCCCGGCGCTGGCTGGCGCGGTCCTCGGCGTAATTCAAAAACATTGAGGGGACGCGGTTCAACTGCGCGACCTTCTCTGGGTCGAGAGCGTTCCTGGCAAAGATGAGATCGTTCTTGCGCACGCGGCTGGCTTTCCCGCCGGTCAGTGCGATGTGGGGCTTGCTGGGCTTGGCAGGTTCGACCACCAGGTGCGCAGCGGTCTTCTGGCCGTGGGCGGCAGTTGTCACGGGTTCCTTGACGGCTGACGCATCAGTCCGGGCCTGTGATGGCGATGCCCATCGCTGCAAGCCAGGCAAGGCGGTTGTCCGGATCGCCCTTGGAAGGGGGGTCAAATTGACCCCCTTTCGGCAAGTGGTTGATTTCCAAAGTGGCAAGGCGGCTGTTCATTTTTTGTCCTTGTCCTGACCCGGCGCCGGCTTGGCATCCTTCTGCAGCCGCTTGATGCTGGTTTCCGGTGCGGGCAGGTTTTCCGGCAAAGTTCCGCCCAGTTCCTGGATGGTCTTGCGTACCGTCTGGCCCACCTCTAAATGCGTCCGGTTGGCGGCCGTCTTGCCCTGCACGTTATCGCGGCGAAGTTTCTCTTCCGCTTGCGTGGCACGGAACAGGTTGGCGGCCAGTTCCGTGCTGCCCATGTGGTCGAGGATCGTCTGGCTCTTCTTCAGGGCCTTGCGCGCATGGATGTCCTTTGCGCCCAGACCGCCATACAGACCCTTGTAGCCGTGATCCTGGAAGACGGCGTACTCCAGCGGTGTCTCCACACCGGCCTGTTTGGCTGCGGCGGCCAGATCCTTGTTGTGCTTACTCATCTGGTCGCGCAGGAACAGGCGCCGCTGGTTTTCGCTCAGGGCATCGAAATCGACGGTTTCTTCGCCCTGGAGGCGTTCGTTGCCGATGCGCGCCAGCCAGCGCTTGAAGGGTTCGGCCTTTGGCGAGGGAATCGATTGAATGATGCGCAAGGCGCCTTCCAGCGTTGTGCAGTTCAACAGCTGCGGTCCGCCCGCAGTGGCCACGCGTAGGGGAGTGACCAATGTGTCCCAACTGCGGGAGAGCTCTTCATCGCGGCGACGCAAGTTGCGTAGATAGTTTTCCGGACTCTCCGAGTCTGTGAGTGCGACGACCACGTCGATGACCGCAAACCACCATTGGCCTTGGTGCCATGTGCGCCGGACTGCGGCACTGTCCTGTGCCGGGAAGCCCTCGTCAGCATGCGTGGCGATGTCGGTTGTTTCATCACTCATAGCCAAGCTCCTTGAGATAGCGGGCCATCTGCGTTTCGAGTTTTGCCAGCTCGCCCTTCAACTGCTCGCGCTCGCGGCGCACTGCCATCAGGTCGATCTCTGCTTCTTCCACGAAGGTATCCACATACCGCGGGATGTTGAGGTTGTAGTCGTTGCCGGCAATCTCGTCCGGGCTGGCCAGGTAGGCGTACTTGTCTACGTTCTGGCGCGCCTGCACGGTGTCCAGGATGCGTTGCAGGTCGCTCTCGCGCAGCAGGTTCTGATTCTTGCCGTCCTGGTACTGGCGGCTGGCGTCGATGAACAGCACTTTTTTGTCTTTCTTCTTGGCGCGGAAGACCAACACTGCTGCCGGGATGCCGGTGCCGTAAAACAGCTTCTCCGGCAGGCCGATGACCACGTCCAGCAGGTTCTCTTCGATCAATTTCTGGCGGATGCGGCCTTCGGCGGCGCCACGGAACAACACACCGTGCGGCACCACCACCGCCATGCGGCCGGTGCGCGGCTTCATGGTGGCGATCATGTGCAGGATGAAGGCGTAGTCGCCCTTGGTGCGCGGCGGCAGCCCGCGACGGAAGCGGTCGTGCGGGTCGGTATCGGCGCTGTCGTGGCCCCACTTTTCCAGCGAGAACGGTGGGTTGGCCACCACGATGTCGAAGTCCTTGAGGTGGTTGCCTGCCAGCAGCTTGGGATTGCGAATGGTGTCGCCCCATTCGATACGGTGGTTGTCCTCGCCATGCAGGAACATGTTCATCTTGGCCAGCGCCCAGGTGCTGCCGATCGCCTCCTGGCCGTAGAGCGCGTACTTGCCGCTGCCGGTGCGCTCGCGGATCAGCCGGCCGCACTTGAGCAACAGCGAGCCTGAGCCGCAGGTGGGGTCGCAGATCTCGTCGCCCTGCTGCGGGTCCAGCAGGCGCGCCATCAACGTGGAAACCTCTGGCGGGGTGTAGAACTCGCCTGGCTTTTTTCCGCTGCTGGAGGCAAAATTCTTGATCAGGTACTCGTAGGCGTTGCCGATGATGTCGAGCTGGCCGATACGGGAGGGGCGCAGGTTGAGTGCGGGCTTGGCGAAGTCTTCCAGCAGGTGCCGCAGCAGGTCGTTCTTCTGCTGCTCCTCGCCGAGTTTGTTGGCGTTGAAGCTGATGTCCTGAAACACGTCGCGCAGCTTGCCCAGGTTGGCGTCTTCGATGGCGTGCAGGGCGGTGTCGATGCGCTCGCCGTTGCCGGGGCGGTGGCGCTGGTCGTACAGGGTGTAGAAGTTGGCGCGATGCGGCGGTACGAAACGCTCATTCTTGAGCAGCTCTTCGATCAGGCCGGGCTTGTTGCCGTGCTTGGCGGTGTAGTCGTCGTAATGGTCCTGCCAGACGTCAGAGACGTATTTCAGGAACAGCATGGTCAGCACGTAGTCCTTGTAGACGCTGGGGTCTACGGTGCCGCGGAAGGTGTCGCAGGCAGTCCAGACGGCGGCGTTGATGGTGTCTTGGGCGATATCGGTCTTGCTCATGGGGGGTTTCCAAAGGCTTAGGCGAGGAGGCGCTCGGCGAGGATCGCCAGCTCGGTGGTGCGGTTGTCGATCAACGCGTGTAAGGCGGCGCGTTCTGCCTGTGCGGCCTGCTCTAGCGCAATGACCGCCTGTTGCAGTGACAGTGGGGGTAGGCGGATGGGGGTCATGTCCAGCACCGTGCGGCGGATACTCAGCTGGTTGCTGCCCTCGGCCGATTGGCGCAGATACCGTTGTGCCGGCGCCTGATTGAGTTGCCACGCGAGGAAGGCGGGCAATAGCCGCTGTGGTGCCTTCACCCGGATGACATAGATGTGCGGGGAGCACAGCGTGCGTGGCGGCGGTGCCTGTGCAAGCGCTGCAAAGGTGTTGGCCCCTCGGGCGATGAACACGACGTCCTGATCCAGGAGCCAGTCGGGTTGTTTACGGCCTTCGACCTCTGTTGCGACAAGCGCGTCGTAGGTGCAGAGCCCGGTACGTGGGACGTCCCTGATTTGGACAACGCGCACGCTGCCCCCGGCAATCTCAGGGATCGACCCGCGAAACGGGTAGCCCATGCGGACGTCCGCGTGCTCGGCAAGGGTGGAGATAAGTGCATGATTGGCCATGAAGCGCACAATGAGGTGGAATCCACTTTTTGTCAATAAAATTTTGCTTCATTTGTTTTGATGCAATAAAAATGGATGCGCGAAGGCCGGTTGCTTGGTAATCTCATGGTCAAGGAGCGGTGTCTCCTGACGTGAGAACAGGCCATGCGGTGTGCGATGGGAGAAAAGAATGAAGCAATCCTTTGACGGTGATGGCTCCGTGCTGGGTTATTACCTGCCCGAGCACGCGCAGGACCGCCTGCAGAAGCTTGGCGAGCACATGCGTTTTCTGGCGCGGATTGCGGAGCCGCGCACGCGCGCAGAAGAGCAGGCTCCGCAACTGGCGATTCGCATGGACGAGCTGGCGCTCTGTCTAGAGTTGCTGGCAGAGCAGGTACGTCTGATTCTTGATGAGGCACGCTGGCCGGCGACGCTGCACGCTTCGGTTTGAAGGATGCGGGCGGTTGATGGTGTCGGCGCGGATGCGTGTCAGTACGCATGTGCTCGTGCAGTGTTTAATGCGTTCGTTGCCCGCGATATGGATGCGTGGCAGCCAAGCCTTGTGCACTCGGCACTAAGCGACGTCCTCCCGCGCTGAGTAGCGATCGGGTTTAGAGTGCGGAGTGGATTTGACCCGCCCCCGATTGCAGGGCCATTAGTCGGTAGAGATTTCGGCCTGATTTGGCGCCTTTGAATTCGATTCGGGCCCGTAAGCTCGGGCGAAATCTTCAGGGGTTTTTCATGCCAGCGCACTGGGGTCGCTTCTCGTGATAGAGGCGCCGCCACCTTTCGACTCGGCACCGTGCATCGGCCAGTGAGAAGAGTCAGTGCGGTTGAGACACTCTGGTTGCAGGCGTCCGTTGAAGCTCTCTATCGAGGCGCTACCGGTTTGGCGTGCCGCGTCGGGAGAAGTTCAGCTCCGGCCCGTTTTGATACGCCAGCGAGTCATCAATTTATATTCGAGATGAATGCTGTTCGATTTGATGTCGGCTGTTCTCTCCAAGGCAAGGAATTTCGCGGTTGGAGCGAGTCCTGCAGATAGAAGGCAGACTATTTCCGCACCGCATCATGTGGATATTTGGCTATGCGCATTCAACAGCACGCAAACAGCTCTGCCCGTTCGTTTGATTCGTCTACTCCCGACGCGCTTGCTTCAGCGAACGATCTGCCAGCTGCCGATGGCTGGCCCATGGGTTTGGAATCGTTAAAGCGAAAGGCTTCCCAACGAAAGCCCGTCTCTGGCCACGCTTCAAAACACAAAGCTGGCGAAAATGCCATGGCCGAAATTCAGGAAGCAGAGGCGGTCTATGATGCATTCGTGGTCGCCAAGTATCTTGCCGATCCACTGCATGGCACTGTAGACAATACGGCGGAACTGATCGCGGAAATGCCCAACTCGGGCGAACCGGAACATTCCCCGGAAGCCGACCAACCCGCGCATTCACACGAACACACGCCGATCGATCACACGGCAGTGTCGGCAGACCATCAGACGCAGCAGGGTATCGGCGCGGATCACTCTCTGGATCCGCATCCGATCGAGCCTGCAGCGCACGAGAGCCTCCTGCACACCCTGGCTGAGGAGGGGGCGCCGGAAGGCGTTGCCGATCTGGCAATGAGCTTGAGCATCAGTGGCGCCATGCTGCCGCTCTCTGGCCTTGCGATCTACGCCGCCTACAAGGAAACCCGCGAAGTGACCGAACAACGCGGCGCCCTGCGGCAACGCAAACGTCAACTTCAGTCGGAGAGGGCGTTGCTGCAAACTGCGCTGGAGAGCGGCCCATTTACTGCAGTTGCAGGCGCTCAGATCGATGCCTTGAGCGAGGCGATTGATACAGTCGCTTACCAACAACAGCGCAACGCACGTGATGGCGCCATCGCGATGACCTCAATGGCGTCTGCGAGCGTGATCTTTACCAAGGCCACGACAGAGCTCGGCATCCAGGGCGGGTTGGCACTCGGCGCCAATAACGCAAATGCTGCTGGCTTGATCGGCCACAGCACCGCCGCCGCAGGCGTCGCGTCGGCGGCCGGTATTGCCGGCACATTTGTCTTGGCTCCGCTGGCAAGCGTCGCTGCCACCGCGCTGGGCGGTACGTTTCTGCACCAGTCACGCAAGGAGAAAACGCGCGTGGTTGCCGATGTGGCGCGTGTCGAAGACTTCATGCAACGCCTGGAACCGGGCGAGCTCAGCCCTGGCGCACAACGCTACCAGCACTTCTTGAGCACCAAGCTGCCCCAGCGCAGCGGATTCGCCGGCAGCTTCAACAACTGGAACAAGGGCTTTGTCGTTGGCGGCGTCACCTACACGGCCAGTACTTTGACCAAAACCGGAGTCAGTGCTGCTGTTGTGCTGGGTGCAGCCACCGTGACCGGGCCGGTGGGCACCGGTTTGGTGGTCGGTGCCGGTCTGCTGGGTGCGGTGACGATGGGTGTTGGGGGCCACCAGTTTCTGCTGGCGCATGGCAAGCAAAAACGGTATCGCAACTACGAGACTGCGGAGATGCCCAGCGTGGACCGGGCATTGCTTGCCATGGCCGACCTGCTACCCACGACCGAGGCGGGCGTCGCTGCCTCACCGGGGGAAGTGGATCCGCATGGCACACCACGCGTCAGTGACGGTGCCCCGGGAAAAGCGTCGGACACCGTGGTGACGACCGGCACTGGTGACCAGCTGGAGTCTGACCCTGTCATGCCCGACTCAATCGAACACGCGGTGGCTGCCCAGTCGGTAGCGGCAAAACAGGCATCGCCTGCAGCCGACGACGCATCAGCCGCGACGGAGGCAACTGCTGCCGTTCCGCAGCATGGATTCGAACTGCGCAGCGCCCTGTACGCCTGTATCGACGGTCAGGAAAAAGCGCGGGACGCGCTCTTGCAGAACTGCGCCAACGACATGAAGAAACGCTATCGGGCAGTGCCTCGCTCTACCGATCAGCGCCCAGCAACTGGTCAGGCGGCTCAACCATCCTCGCTCGCCAAGCGAGCCAGGGCAGCGCTTTTTGCAGGGGCGACCTACGGGCGAGCAGTGCTCACCGGCAAACCCCGCGTCGCTGGCGAAAAAGCCGCGCGAAGCTATGCAAAACATACCGATACACTGACCGAAACAGCGTTGACCCAGTGGCTGCAAACGTCAGGCTCGGTCAAGTCGCAGGTTGCGTACATGCAAAGTTGCCTGGAGTTACAAAAGAAATATCTAGACTCGAAACTGCGCTTGCGGGTGGAGCTGCCGGCGGAGGATGCTGCCAGTGGTGCAATCCCCGACACAGAAACCACAGCCACGACGGCTGCGCAGGCGCACGCACGCTTGACCACGCAACTGCATCAAGCGCGTGAGCGCGACGAGTTCCAACTGCGATCTGTCAGCTTGATGTTGGAAGAACTGGGCATGGCAAACGAGGAGCTGGAAAGTTCAGACATGAGAAAAATCCAGCGCGCAGAAAACAGGATGCAGGGGCTGCAACAGCGCCTGATCGGTGCGTTGACCGCAAACGCGGTCACGCCGCAGCCAGGAAGTGCGGGCTTTGCGCATTTCTGCATGAAACAGGCCCGGCGGCACACTAGCGATGTGCGCGGCACGTTGCTGGCCACCGAAATGCAGGCCGCGCGCATCCGCGAAGGCGCTGCGGCCGCGGCAACGCCGTCATTCAGCCCTTGAGCGATCAGCAACCGTGGCGTCGTTGCCAGTGGAATGCACACCTGCCACCACGGCCTGGAGTGGCTGACAACACTTGGCGAGCAGTCTTCAGTGTATGCGGGCTACGCGCTCAGAACCGCAGCGTACGAGTGGTACGTACCTGTCTACAAAGCCTTGGGCGTATCAATGCTTCGTCGCCTCAACCAGGACTTGGGTGAGCCACCGCGAAACGGAGCGCTGCTCGCCAAACCGCGACACGGGAAGATCGCTTTCAAGAAAACGGATTCGCCTCCGAGAGTTACTTGCATCGTGAACGCCTGGCAATATCAAAATTAGCTCCAATAGGTACTTCAAATGATGGACGGATTATTTAATTTTGACTATAAAAATATCGCGGAATGACGGAGGCGGCGGATGATCACCGCAATTCTCAGCCTCCTGAAGAACACAGGGAAAACCACAGCGCGGGTTACAACATGCATCCGCTGCTTGAATCCCTCCCGCGAAGAAATCCCACGCAAGTGCATGCCGATAGCTCGGTCCATCAGATGCGCGCAGCCGCGCCGACCTCCAAAACCCATAGAGATTACTCAAAAATATTAGAGCTAATCGGCACATATGGCGATGGCGAAGGTATTCCCGAGCTACAAAGAAGATTTCCAAGTTTTTCTCGATTTTTGAAAGACAGCGTCCTGTCACATATAAGTGGCAGGCAGATGCTTCGGGAATTGAACGAAGATCAACGCGACCAGGTCATATATCAAATAATAAGGCGAATTGGGCATTGCCCGGATCCTGAATATCGAGAAATTGCGCTGAACCGACTGGAGTCGGATTGCAGTCAAAACATTGTGTTGAGCCAACTGAGTTTGGATCGCATTGCTAAAGCCAAAGCCAAAGCCAAAGCCAAAGCCGAAACCAAGGCCAAAGTCAAAGCCGAAGCCAAAGACAAAGACAAAGCCGATGCCATAGACGTAGTCCAAAGCAAGATCAACGAAATTATGGAATATCTACCAAGATATGAAGCATTAGAGAAAGTGCCAGAGGGTGTGAACTTTAGTAATTATTTGCGTGGTGATGGCTCATTCGGCCGGGCGCTACTTAACATCCTTCCATACATCACCCCGGATCAGAAGAAAAGATTTGATCTGGCAAGCGAGAGACGCAAACTGGCCTTGGCCGCTCCAAAAAGCAAGCCCGCTCCAAAAAGCAAGCCCGCTCCAAAAAGAAAGCCTCTAAAAGGCGTATTCCGGACCCTCCATCAAAACCCAGATTTGCTTCTTGCCATTTCAGGCAAATTCAGCAATAGAACGTGCAGTATAGACGATGCAAGCAGCGGATATTTATCACAAGCAAACCTCGAAGAAATGGTCGACGAGGAAACCGGCGAACTGACTCGTCTGGGTGAAGCAGTGATTTCAGGAGCATCCCAAGGCATCCAGACGGCAATTCGCGCCAACTTCAGAATGCGTTATCAACAAACGGATCTGCCTCCAAACAGCCCCCCTCAGGCCTTCCATCGGCCAGAAGAAACGTGGAATCCCAAGACCCCGGCGGGTTCTTCCTATTCTTCCTATTCGTCCCTGATCCCGCCCACCCCCTCTGGCGGTTGGCCGCAGAACGCATCAGGTGAGTGGTATCCCGATACTCCGGCTGATTCTTCCTATCGTGCATGGCCAGCCCGGCCCGAAGCGTCGAGTTCCACCTTCGATGATCTCGAGTCCTTGGACTCCAGGCGGAACTATAGTTATCGCGAATTCGACCTCAACACCCCCCAGGAAATCGAGCAGCCAGGGTGGTGGCAGCACGCCACGTCGGCGGGTTCTTCCTATCGTGCATGGCCAGCCCAGCCCGAAGCATCGAGTTCCACCTTCGATGATCTCGAGTCCTTGGACTCCAGGCAGAACTATGGTTATCGCGAATTCGACCTCAACACCCCCCAGGAAATCGAGCAGCCAGGGGGGTGGCAGTACGCCACGCCCGCCCAAAGCACGGACTCGACCTTCGGTGGCCTCTCCTCCATGAGCCATTATGGCCGCGAATTCGACCTCAACACCCCCCAGGAAGAAGAGGAGCCTTGGGACTACGGCACGCAGACTCCCGTGGGGCACTCGGCCATGAGTCCCGAGAGGATCGATGTGGACAATCTGCCGTCGCCCCAGGACGTCGCAGACCCCGAGCTTCCTCAAGTGACGGACACTTCGTGGCTGCTAGATGGACATTTGCGCGCCTACACCGACGACCTCGCTCGCCGATTGCGAGGGCAGCCCAATGCCCATTTACTCCACTTTGCCGACTCGCAGGTAGTGACCATGCTGAGCTCCGCAGATCCAGAGCAACAGGCCCGCGCACTGCGCCTTCTTGTTGGAGACGACGTCCCACCTATCGTGTTCCTGCCGATCAATCAGCCCAACGCGCATTGGTCATTGCTCGTCGTCGACCGGCGTAACAAGGACGCTGTTGCGGCCTACCACTACGATTCCATGGCACAGACGCAGCCACAGCAACGCTACCTTGCCGACATGGCGGCGTATCACCTCGGCCTTGATTATGAACAAACTCATGAAATGCGCACCGCGATACAGCCGGACGGTTATTCCTGCGGCGATCATGTGCTGACCGGGATCGAGGTGTTGGCCCGCAGGGTGGTCGACGGCACCTTCGACTACGCGGGCGGCAGGGACCTGAGCGATATCGAACCAGACCGCGACCTCATCAGGGATCGTCTTGCCCAAGCGGAGCAAGCTCCAGCAGAAAGAAGCGTCAGGCAAGTTCCCGAACGATCTATCGAACAGAAGAAAAAGAAAAGCAAGTGGTGGAAGTTCTAGCAATTCGACCATCGGCGATAGAGGGTCGGCAGCAATTCGTTAAAAAGTTCTTTGCTGGCAGCGGGTTGGCTTATTTTTGGCTATTTTTTACACGAATTCCTGCCGCCCCTCATTCCGAGCACCGACTGCGACCGTCTGGTGGCCACGCAGTAGTTTTGTCGGCGGCTCTTAATCGATTCGGAGCGAACGCCGCGCCCGTCTGACGATGAGCGCGGTGGTTTCTTGGCCGCGCTTACTCCTTCGGCGTGATCCACACCTGCTGCTGCAAACCACGCACGCTGGGCTTGGCGGTGCTGTCCAGATCGAACACCACCACGGTGTTGTCGCCCTTCCGCTGGAACGGTGCCGGGAAGTACAGCGCACGTTGCGCGCCGATGTTCCAGTGGCGGCCCAGGTTGACGCCGTTGGCCCAGGTCACGCCCTTGCCGAAGGCGCGCATGTCCAGATAGGTGTCGGTGGGTGTGCCGATGCGCAGGCTGCCGCGATGGAAGGCCGGGCCATCGACGTGATTGCGGGTCCAGCCGCGCAGGCTGTCGGGCGAGCGCATCGGCAGCGGGAACGCCTGCCAGCCGATGAGCTGCCGGTTGTCCAGCAGCACCGGGTCGACCAGGCCGGCGCGGCCGTCGGCCATGCGTGGGCCGTAGTTGATGCGGCCGCTGTTTTCCACCAGCACGTCGAGCGTGTGTTCGCCGGCCGGAATATCCACGTTGGTGGAGACCTGCTGCAGGCGACGTTCGACGCTGCCGACCGGCTTCTTGTCCAGATACACGCGTGCTACGTCGCGCACCTCGCCCAGGTACAGCGAACCCTTGCGCGGGCCGGTGACGGTGGTGCGGTAAAGGATGTAGCCGTAATCCTGGCCGAAGTGTTCCATCGGCTGCGGGGTGTCGATGGCGATCGGCGCGGGCAGGTTGTCCCACAGCGGGGCCGATTCGCGCAGTTGGGTTTCCGGCAGGGCGGCGATGGCGATCGGTGCCGGTAATGCAGGCGGTTGCACGCCGGTAACGCGAGTGATGGCATCGCGCATCAATGCGAACTTGGGCGTGGGACGGCCGGCTTCGTCGAGGATGGCGTCGTAGTCGTAGCTGGTGGTTTGCGGGGCGTAATGGTCGCTGGGATTACCCTGGAAATTGGCACCATTCATGAAGCCGAAACTGGTGCCGCCGATGAACATGTAGAGATTGGCCGAGTGGCCCTGGCGCAGGATCCACTCCAGTTCTTCGGTCTGTTGCTTAGCATCGGTGCTGGCGTGCGGCTTGCCCCAGTGATCGAACCAGCCGGCCCAGTATTCGCCGACCATGCGCGGTTGGTCGGGGCGGAACTTGATCAGTTTGTCGAACGCGCTCTTGGCCTCACCGGGTGCGAAGTTCACCACCGCCAGGGTGTCAGGCAAGGTGCCGTTGGCGAGCATGTCGGCGCCGTCGGAAGTGAACAGCAGCGCGTCGTCGAAACCAGCCTTGACGTACATGGCGCGGTTGTCGGCCATGTAGGCATGGTCGTCGTCGTAGGAGCCGTATTCGTTCTCGACCTGCACGGCGACGATCGGGCCGCCGTTGTGGTTAAGCAGCGGATGCACCTGTTTGGACACCGCATCCAGATAGGCCTGGCTGGCGGCGAGAAAGCGCGGGTCGCGGCTGCGTACGCGGATATTGTCCTTGCCGAACAACCACGCGGGGTAGCCGCCGGCTTCCCACTCGGCGCAGGTGTAGGGGCCGGGCCGCAGGATCACGTTGAGGCCCTGCGCGGCGGCTTCGCGCACGAACGCGGCCACATCGTTGTTGCCGGCAAAATCGAACTGGCCTTGCTGCGGTTCGACCAGATTCCAGAACACGTAGGTCTCCACCGTGTTCAGGCCGAGTGCGCGTGCCTTCTGCAGGCGGTCCTTCCAGTATTCGCGCGGAATGCGCTGGAAATGGATGGCGCCGGAGAGAATCTGGTACGGCTTGCCGTCGCGCACGAACTGCGTGCCTTGGGTGCCGAAGCTGGGCCAGCTCTCGGCGGTAGCGGCAGACGCGGTGACGGGAAGTGCGAACGCGAGGGCCAGAACGAGCGGTGCAAGGGTGGTGCGCAACATGGGAAATTCTCGGCGGTGACGAGTGACGAGTGACGAGTAACGAGTTGAGAACAATCAACTAAACGACGGCGGCAGATCCTGCTTGTTCGCACCGAAGGCCAGATTCGGCTTGGCGCCCATGCTGAATTCCAGCGTGCCGCCAGCGGCCAGATCGGCGTGGCGCAACCAGGCGCGGTTGGTTGGTTTGCCGTTCCAGGTCAGCGATTGCACGTACACGTTTTGCGCGCTGCTGTTGTTGGCCACGATGCGCAAGGTGCGGCCGTTGCCGACATCGAGTTCTGCACGCTTGAACAGCGGGCTGCCAAGAATGTAGTTGCCGCTGACCGGATCCACTGCATACAACCCGAGCGCGCTGAGCACAAACCAGGCGCTCATCTGCCCGCAGTCTTCATTGCCGGACAGGCCATTGCGCGCGTCGTGATATTGCTCGCGCAGCAAGCGGCGCACCATCGCCTGGGTCTTGTACGGTTGGCCGGCGTAGGCGAACAGATACGCCACGTGATGGCTGGGCTCGTTGCCGTGCGCGTACTGGCCGACCAGGCCGTCGATATCCGGCGGCGCATCGGCGGGCAGTTCGGAGCTGGTGGAAAACAGTTCGTCGAGCTTGGCAACGAAGCCATCGCGGCCGCCGTACAGGTCCATGTAGCCGTACAGATCGTGCTGGTTGAGGAAGGTGGCCTGCCAGGCGTTGGATTCGGTGAAATCGCGCCATTGGGTGAGGTGGCCCATGCCGCGCGGGTCGAACGGTTTGGCCCAGCTGCCGTCTTCCAGCCGCGCCTGCACGAAGCCGCTGTCGCGATTGAACACGTTGCGGTAATTGCGCGAGCGCGCGCGCAGTGCGCGTGCATCGTCGGTGGCACCGGCGGCCTGCGCCAGATGCGCGCAGGCCCAGTCGTCGTAAGCGTATTCCAGCGTGCGGCTGACCGCTTCGTCCACCTTGTCGGCGGGGATGTAACCGAGCTTGCGGTAATACGCCAGGCCGTGGGTGGTGTCGTCCATCGCACGCTTGCGGTACGCCGGCCAGGCGGCTTTGTAGTCGATGCCGGTGAAGCCCTTGGCATGCGCTTCGGCCAGCACCACTGCCGAGTGGTAGCCGATCATGCAGCCGGTTTCTACGCCTTGCAGCGGCCAGATGCCCACGCCATCCGGGCATTCGTTGGCGCCGCGCACCAGGCATTGCACCAGGTCCGGCACGCGCTCGGGCTGTACCAGCGTGAGCAGCGGATGCGCGGCGCGGTAGGTGTCCCACAGCGAGTAGGTGCTGTAGTTGTGATAGCCCTTGGGCGCGGTGTGGATCTGCAGATCCATGCCGCGGTAGCGGCCATCCACGTCGCTGAAGAGGGTGGGTGCGAGCAGGCTGTGATACAGGCCGGTGTAGAAGATGCGGCGTTGCGCGTCGTCGTCGCTGTCGATACGGACGCGTGCGAGTTCCTTTTCCCAGGCGGCCACGGCTTGCGCGTGCACGCGGGCGAAGTCGAAGTCGGGCAGTTCGGCGTCCAGATTGGCCAGCGCGTTGTCGGCGCTCACCGCCGAGATGCCGACCTTGATCAGCAGCGGTGCGTCGGATGCATCCGGGTAATGCAGTGCGGCCTTGAGATGCACGCCATCGGCGCTGCGCGTGCCTGCGGCCAGCGGCTGGTCTTCGTTGTACAGCTGCACGTGTTTGAACGGCCGTGACAGGCGCATGGCGAAATAGATGTAGCGCCCCTGTGCCCATTGATAGACGCGTCGGCCACCGGTGAGGGTGCGTTCGTCCACCACGCGCAGTTGCGCATCGGTGATGCGGGTGGGGATGCCGGGTTTGTCCTGCATGCCGTGGCACAGGTCCAGCAGCACGTGCGCCGGCTTGCCCTTGGGGAAGTGATAGCGATGCAGGCCAGCACGCGCGGTGGCGGTGAGTTCGGCATGCACGCCGCTGTCCTTGAGCCGCACGCGGTAGTAGCCGGGCGAGGCGGCTTCGTCGCTGTGATCGAAGCGCGAGCGATAGCCGGTGTCCGGTGCGTCGAGTGTGCCGGGCACCAGCTTCACTTCGCCGGTGGCGGGCACCAGCAGAAAATCCAGCATGTCGCCGATGCCGGTGCCGGACAGATGCGTGTGCGAAAAGCCCATGATCGATCCGTCGGATTCGTGGTAGCCGGAGCACGAATCCCACACGGCGTTGTAGGTGTCGGGGCTCAGCTGCACCATGCCGAACGGCAGCGTCGCGCCGGGGAAGGTGTGGCCGTGGCCGCCGGTGCCGATGAAGACATCGACGTGGCGGGTGAGGTCGGCGCGGGTACGCGCGTCGGCTGGGAGTGCGTAGTTGCCGGCGCGTGCGCGGGCGAGGCCTGTTGCCAGAGCGCCGCTACCGAACAGTGCCGCTGCGATGGCGCCTTGGAGAAAACCGCGTCGTGTTGCCATGTGTCTGGTCTCGGAGTTTGCGGGCCGATGCCGGGGCACCCTCATCCGCCCTTCGGGCACCTTCTCCCGGCGGGAGAAGGGAAGATCAAGTGCTGTCGTTCCGCCTGGAAAGGAAGATCTAGCGCTTCGGACAATCAGCTACTGCGCAGCAGCTGTGGTTTGCGTTGGTGCAGATCGATGATCAGTTCGCCGAACAAGGTGTTGGCCCAGGCGAACCAGTCGCGGGTGAAGGTGCTCGGGTTGTCCTTGTCGAAGGCTTCGTGCATGAAGCCGGTGCCGGCATGGGTGGTTTTGAGCCACTGCAGGCACTGGCGCAGCTGTGCGTCGTCGTCGCTGACCAGCGCGTACTGGATGATCGACATCGGCCAGATCGTGCCCATGCCGCTGTGCGGGCTGCCGACGCCTTCGGCCGCCGTGCCGCGCGAGAAATACGGGTTGCGTTCGCTCCAGGCCAGCTGGCGGGTGCGCAGGAACACCGGGTCGGCGCGGTCGCAGCAGCCCAGGTAGGCCAGGCTGAGCAGGCCGGGGGCGTTGGCGTCGTCGATGAACAGCTGGTTGCCGTAACCGTCCACTTCAAATGCCCAGTACGCCTGCCCATCGGCGTCGCGTTGCTGACCAAACTTGCGTGTCGCCGCTTCCACTTCGTCGGCCAGCGCGGTGCAGTCGGCGGCAAACGCGGTATCGCGGTGCAAGGCCGTGCTCATCGTCGCCAGCTGACGCAGCGAGGCCACCGCGAACAGGTTGGCCGGCACGAACAGCGGATACACGCAGGCATCGTCGGAGGGGCGGAACATCGAGTGGATCATGCCGTTGGGTTTGGTCGGCTGGCCGTAGCCTTCCAGCACCAGGGTTTCGGTCGCCAGCGGCGAGGGCCGCTGGAACACGTAGGGGCCGCGATTCTCTTTGCGCTGCTGCTCGCGGAAGGTCTTGACCACCACGTGCATCGCCGCGCGCCAGTCGTCGTCGAACGGGGCGGCATCGCCGGTGGCGCGCCAGTATTCGTGCGCGATGCGGATCGGGTAGCACAGCGAATCGATTTCCCACTTGCGCTCGCCCACGCCGGGCTTCATCTCGGTGATGTCGTTGAGCGACCACTTCAGGCGCTGGGTCTGGCCATCGGGCAGGAAGGCATTGGCATAGGGGTCGAGCCGGATGCAGGCGGCCTGGCGCTGGATCAGGCCATGGAACATGCGCCGCAGCGCGGGGTCGCGCCTGGCCAGCGGCACATACGGGTGCACCTGTGCGGAGGAGTCGCGCAGCCACATCGCGTGGATGTCGCCGGTGATGACGAAGGTGTCCGGCTTGCCGTTGCGGGTGCCGGTTTCCACCGTGGTGTCGAGCGTGTTGGGGTAGCAGTTCTCGAACAGCCAGGCCAGTTCCGGGTCGGCGATGCGCGATTTGATCTGCACGATCTGTTGCTCGACCGCCTTGCTGACGAACCGGCGCTGCGCCTTGGGCGGGCGCTTGCTGACGAACGCACCAGCGGCCGTAGAGGTGCCGGCAGGGGCGGGGGCCGCGAAGGCGGGCAGCGCGCCGGCCAGCAAGCCGGCGCCTGCGCTGGCGCCCAGCAACTGAAGGATGTCGCGGCGGGTGTGCATGACCTGGAGGCTCCTTGGATTCGGCAAGCGGTCTGCACAGCGGCACCTCCGCATCAGCGGCGTGGCACGCCGGACCGACGATGAGACCTATGCAGGACCAATTCCCGATGACCATACAACGTGTGCGCCGAATGTGCATAGTGCGTTCGCACAATTCGGCGCCGTACGCGTGGGTTGCGGCCAACAGCAGACACGGCTTCCCATCAACCGGCCGCCTGCGCACGCCAATGTGCCGGCCCCGCGCAGTGGCCATCGTCGTGCTCATGCCCGAACAGCTCATCCAGCATGCGCCGCGACGGGCTCCACTCGCCGATCGCCGGGTGGATCAGCATCGCCTTGCAGGCGTCCAGGTGGCTGCCGCTGAGCGCTGCCTCGATCGCGGCGTGTTCGTAGGCCTTGAACGAGCGCACCAGCCCTTGCACGGCGCTGGGCAGCGGTGCGGCCGGGATCGGCACGATGCGGTCGCGGTCGATGTCGGCGGCGATTTCCACGATGTCGTCGTCGGCCAGCTCGGCCATTGCGCCCTGGTTGCGCACGTTGACCACGTGCCGGCTGGGGCGGGCGCCGGTCAGCGCGCTCATCACGTCCACCGCGATGCGGTGATAGCCGGTGCTGGCGCGGAACGGGTCCGGCTGCGGCGCCAGGTCCGGGGCGAAGGCCGAGCCGGCCTCGGCCTCCAGCTTCATGTACGAGCCGGAGCGCTGCGCCAGGTAGGCCGCATAGGTCTGCACCGCGCCGGTGGTGTCGCCGGCCTCTAGGCGGCTGCGCAGGTCGCCGATCAGGCTGCGGTTGAGCCGCTCGATCTCGCCACCGCGGCTGGCTCCGCTGGCGCGCTGGTTGTCCAGGGCGCGGCGGCGTTCGTAGAAGAAATACAGGTACTCGGTGGGGATCAAGCGCAGCGCACGCAGCATGTCGAAGTCGAACAACGGCGCCAGGTACAGCTGCCGCAGGAGGGCGTCGTCGGCGAGCACGCGGTCGAGGATGTCCACGCCGCGCAGGCGCACCGCGCGGATCCAGCCCAGGTGGTTGAGGCCGACGTACTCGCATTCCACATCTTCTGCCGGCTCGCCGAGTGCGCGCGCGATGTTGTGGAACAGCTCCACCGGCGTGTCGCAGATGCCGACCACGCGTGCGCGGGTGTGGGCGCTGATGGCCTGGGTGATCAGCCCGGCCGGGTTGGTGAAGCTGACCAGCCAGGCATCCGGGCTCAGGCGTTCGATCATGCGCGCCTGTTCGATCGCCACCGGCACCGTGCGCAAGGCCTTGGCCACGCCGCCGGGGCCGGTGGTTTCCTGGCCTGAATAACCGTGGCGGATGATGGTCTGTTCGTCGGAGGCGCGCTGCGCGATGCCACCGACACGAATGCTGTTGAGCACGAAATGCGCGCCTTCGATCGCCGCTTCCAGCGATGGCGCGGCGTGCACCTGCAACGCGCCGCCGGACTCGGCGACGATGGCGCGGCCCATCGCCACCATCAGCGCCAGGCGCTCCTGGTCGGGGTCGTACAGCACGATCTCGCGTGCGCCGAGGGCTTCGGCGGCTTCGTTGACGCCGTACACCACCAACGGTGTACGCACGCCGCCGCCGCCGATCAGGGTCAGTTTGCGATTGTCGACAGAACTGCTCATGGAACGTCCTCGTGTGTGGGGGGAGAGAGTTGAAACAGACCGTCCAGCGCGCCGAGTGCGCTGCAACAGGCCGCGCCGCTACGGCAGCCTTGCTGCGCGCAGGCGTCCAGCGGCTGGCCGTGCATGTACGCGGCGATGAAGCCGGCATCGAAGGCGTCGCCGGCTCCGGTGGTGTCGCGCACCTGCACTGCGGGTGCGGCGATCGGGCGGGCGCCGGCAGCATCAATGACCATCGCACCGCTGGCGCCGAGCTTGATCACCGCCTGGCGCAGGCCGAGCGCGCGTGCCCAGGCCAGGCAGGCATCGGTGCCGTCGCCGCAGCCCATTAGCGCGGCTTCTTTCTGGTTGGGCAGGAACCAGGTCACTGCGCGGCAGGTGGCGTGGTTGGCCGGATCGGTGAGCCATGCTGGGCTGAAGCCGACGTCCAGCGAGGTGGTGCAGCCTGCGCGCGCCAACAGCGGCAGTAACGTGGTTGCCAATGCGGCTGGCAATGGCATCGCGAAGTGCACATGCGCGGCCGCCGACATCACGGCAATGGACTCCTCGCGCAGCAGCAGTGCGCCCAACTCGGCGTTGGCGCCAACATAGGTGAAGAACGAGCGGTCCTCCTGCAGCGACACGCTGGTGGTCACGCCAGTGCCGGCAGTCGAGTCGATCAAGCCATCGGCCGAAACACCGAAGTCGCCCAAACGCTGTTCGAACAACCCGCGGTCCTGCGCACCGATTGCGCCGATCACGCGCACGTTGCAACCCAGCTGCGCCAACGCGCAGGCGGTGATGATGGTGCCGCCGCCCAACTCACGCGTGTAATGGCGCGCAAACGCTTCTTCGCCTGGTGCCGGCCAGCGTTCGAAGCCGCTGAAGATATGGTCCAGATAGACCTCGCCGACCACCACGAGTTGCGCGGCGCTCATTGCAGCTGGAACGGCCATGCGCGCTGCCTCCGTGCCTGGATCAGATACAGCGCGCTGCCCACGCACAGCGCCAAGACGGCGGCAAGCAGGCGCTTGGCCGGGCTGGTGGCCAGCAGATACAGCCAGCCGAACACGCTGATCAGCAGCGGCCACGGATACAACGGCATCGCAAACGCACGGCGGCGTCGCTTGCGTCGCAACAGCACCACCGCCAGGCATTGCGCCAGAAACTGGAACAGGATCTGGATGATCATCAAGGTGGCGATCAGATCGTCCAGCGACAGCAGGCAGGCCAGCGCCGAGGTCGCACCGACGAACAGCAGCGACACAGTGGGAAACCCGCCGCGCGGATGCAGCTGCGCAAACACGCCGAAGAACTGCCCGGCTGCCGCGGCTGCATAAGGCACCCGCGAGTAGCCCAACTGCACCACCAGCGCCGAGCCCCAACTGGCGACGACAATCAGCGCTACCGCCACGGTGCTGCCAATGGGGCCGTAGATGGCCTGCATGAAGTCGGCCATCACCGCCTTGAGTGCGCGGCCTGCTGCCACGGCAGCACACCGAGCAAGGTGATGTTGAGGCCCAGATACAGCAGCGCCACGATCGGGATCGAGATCAGCACCGCGCGTGGAATCGTGCGCCGCGGCTTGCGGATTTCGCCACCGAGCATGCACACGTTGTTGTAGCCGCCGTAATCGTAGACCGCGATCAACGCCACTGCGCCAAAGCCCAGCCAGAATCCATGCGGCGAAGCGGGGCGCGCGTGCAAGAACGCCGATGCAATGCCGAAATCGAAATGCAGCACGCCGCTGAGGATGATCCACACGCAGGCGCCGATCACCACCGCACTGACCAGCAACGACAGCAGCTGCACCGAGCGCACCTTGCGATACAGCAACAGCGTGTTGAACGCGCACAGCGCCATCGCGATCGCGGTGAGCTGGGTATGGCCCAGCCCCGGCATCAGGAACGCCAGGTATTGCACGCAGCCCACTGCGGCAGAGCCCACCGACAACGGTGCGGTCAGCAGGGTCTGCCACAGATACAGAAAGCCGAACAAGCGCCCCCAACGTTCGCGGCCGTAAGCCTCGCGCAGATAGTGGTAGGGCCCGCCCGAACGCGGAATCGCCGCGCCCAGTTCGGCCCACACCAACCCGTCGCAGAGACACAACAGCGCGCCTGCGACCCAACCGACCAACACCGCTGGCCCGGCCAGTGCCGACAACGCCAGCGGAATGGTGATGAACGGGCCGATGCCGATCATGTTGAGCAGGTTGGCCGATAGCGCGCTCCAGAAACCGAGCGTGCGTGGCGGTGCCGACGCCTGCGTGTTCGATGGCAACACGGTGGG
The DNA here is from genome assembly GCF_024499015.1 of Xanthomonas hortorum pv. pelargonii. Lineage (NCBI taxonomy): Bacteria > Pseudomonadati > Pseudomonadota > Gammaproteobacteria > Lysobacterales > Lysobacteraceae > Xanthomonas > Xanthomonas hortorum. The sequence continues at coordinate 4,075,598 of NZ_CP098604.1, forward strand.
TGCGGTCAGCATGCGTTTGGCTCTGCGTGCGCGACTGCGGCTGAATTGGTCGCAATGCGTGTCGATGTCAGTCCATCTGCGCTGTGAATCGCGGTGGGCTGCAGCTGATGCAGATCCAGCACCAGCACCGCGTTGTTGCCTTTCTTCAGCCATGCGCCAGGACAGAACAGACATTGCTGCGGACCGATCTCCCAGTAACGCCCGAGCAGGCGTCCGTTGATCCACAGATAGCCTTTGCGCCATTGGCTCATGTCGAGGTGGATATCGCCTACCGTTTCCAGCGTGATGTCGGCAGCGAAGAACAGGCCTGGCCGTGTAGGTGGTGACTGCAGCGGCCGTAGCGTCGGCGCGCTGTCGCCATCCAGCGGCAAGCCATGTACCTGCCAATCGCGCAGCTCCTTGCCATCCAGCTGCACCGGGCCGAGCAAGCCTTTCGCATCGCCTAATGCCGGGCCGAAGTTGATATGCCCGAAGCTGTCGACCAGCACCTCCAGCGTCCGCTCATTGGATGCAGCGCTTGGAAGTGGCAGCTTTGGCGTGCTGTTGAGGCGCGCATGTTGCACGCGCGAGACATGCCCGATTTCGTCACCATCAAGGTGCACCGTCGCGTAGTCGTGCACCTTGCCAAGATCCAGCTGCGTGCCGGCCACGATGCGGCGCCGGTACACCACCAGCCCCAGGTTCTGCTTGAGCAGGGTCTGGTTATCGGTGGGCCGCTCGGTGTGTACAGGCCCGGTGCTCAGGTTGTCCCAGAGCGCGGCGACCGGGCGTGCAAGGACCGATGCAAAGCGCGCGCGTGCAGGTGCGCGCGGGATCGCTGGCAGCGCAGTGCTGGTGTGCTGGGCGATGATCTTGCGCAGCGCCATGTACGCAGGCGTGGCGCGGCCGCCTTCGTCGATCGGTGCGCTGTAGTCGTAGCTGGTCAGTGCAGGCTGGAACTGCGAGCCGTCGTCTTCGGCATTGGCACCGGCGCTCAAACCGAAATTGCTGCCGCCGTGCACCACGTACAGATTGAACGAGTAACCGGCGGCCATCAGCTGCTGCAGCATCGGCGCGTAATCGCGCCGGGCGAACGCGTCTTCGCCCCAGTGCGTCAGCCAACCGGGATAACCTTCGGCCACCCACACCGGCGCATTGCCTGCGAGATGTTTTGCTTCCTGCAGTTCAGCCAGATCGGCGCCATCCAGTCCCAGCGCGGCACTGGGAAGATAGGCCTTGCGCCGGCGCAGATCCTTCATGCCTTCGGCCAATGAGAAAGGACCATCGATACCGTGCGTACGCCACAGCGCAGCTAGCGCCTGCAGATAGCCCACATCGCTGCCCTGCATGCTGTATTCGTTCTCGATCTGCAGCATCAGCACCGGTCCGCCGGCACTGGCCATCAGCGGTGCGATACGCGGCGCCACGGCGGCGATGTAGCGCTGCACTGCTGCCATGTAGCGTGCGTCTGTGGCATCGCGCAGGCGCATGCCCTGCTCGCGCAGCAGATACGGCGGCAGCCCGCCCAGCGTCCACTCGGCGCACACGTACGGGCCGGGGCGCAGATACACCCATAGCCCTTCCTGCTGGCAGAGCCGGATGAACGCGACGAAGTCACGCTCGCCGGTGTCGAAATCGAACTGCCCCGGCTCGCGTTCGTAGGCATTCCACATCAGATACAGCGCGATGGTGTTCAAGCCCATTGCCTTGGCCATGCGGATGCGCTGCAGCCAATCCGCACGGGCAATGCGCAGCGGATGCATCTCGCCGCTACGGAGTTGCCATGGCTGCTGATCCAGCACGAACTGACCACGCTCGAATCCAAACGTATGCGGGCGGCCATCCGGCACCGGCGCATGCAGCGACGACAGCACCGCCGGCGCGGCCGCCAGACCGAACGGTGCGAGCAGGCCGAATGTACACAGGCTTCTGCGTTTCATCGCTTCTCCAGGGAAATGGAAGGAGTCGTCGCACTGCGCAGCGAGTGGCAGTGAAAGGCGGCGCGTAGTGCGGCGGCGTTAGAACGCGTACTTGACCGTGAACAACGCGGTGCTGCCGGCATCGACGATGTCGGAGATCGCCAGGTTGTTGCGGCCCACATGCGCCCAGTAGCTGTATTCCTTGGTCAGGTTGGAGATCGACAGATCCATGCTCACGCCATTGTCGAAGCGGTAGCCGGTGTGCAGATCCACGCGCCGGGTCGGGCGTGCCCACAGGTCGTTCCATGGCGCGCCTTCGTGCAGAAAGTCGTAGCCCAGCAGGTACGAGCTGCTGAAGTGGTAGCTCAGGTTCAACGAGAACCCGTTGTGCTCGTAGAACAACTCCAGGTTGGCCATCGCAGACGGCGCCGATTGCATGTGCTCATTGTCGAAGCCATCCAGCCCCAGGTCCGCGCGCGCATGCTGGCGGGTGGCGTTGGCGCTCACGCCCAGGCCGTCGAACGGCGCGGGCAGATCCTGAAACTTCTGCCGCGCGCTGAGTTCCACCCCGTAGATCTTGCCATCGCCGCCATTGGTGGGCATGTGGTACAGCACCGTGCCGCTGCCGCTGGTGTTGCCATTGGCCTGGGCCGAGCCGGCATCGTAGATGTAGTTGCGCAGTTGCTTGTAGAAGCCGGCCAGCGAAAAGAACCCGCCGCGTTCGGTGGACCATTCGCCGGACAGATCCAGGTTGGTCGATTCGATCGGCTTCAGATCGGGGTTGCCTTGCGTGATGGTAGTAACGCCGTTGGAGATGTCGATCTGGCTGCCGCCGCCCAGTTGCACGAAGGCCGGGCGCGTGTAGCTGGTCCACAGCGAGGCGCGATACGCGGTGCGCAGGTCCGGCCGCCAGGTCAGGAATACGCTGGGCAACGGCTCGTTGTAGGAAGTGCTGTTGTGATCGAAGTAGCCCGCGATCTCGTTGCCGTCCGCATCCACCGGACTCACCCAAAAGGTGTTGTCGATGGCGGTGTGCTCGAAGCGCACGCCGGGCACGATATCCAGGTTGCCCATGGTGAAAGTGGCAGTGGCATAGGCGGCGCTGACCGCCTCGGTGCCGCGCATGGTGTTGCAGTTGTAGTTGTTGACGTAGAACGCACTGCCGCAGGTGTCCAGGTCATCGTCGGTAAGGTGCTGGGCGATCACACCGGCCACCGCCGCTTCGCTCACGCGCGGCGTATTCCAGCTGTATTTGCCGGGAAAAATCGAGGCATAGGTGCCGGTGAAGATGCCCAGATCGCCCAGCGTGGTGGTGCCGTCCACGCCACCGGTATACCAGTCGCGATTGGTGTAGCGGCGGCTGCTCTTGCTGTACTTCACCCCGAACTGCACTGACCGCAGCGCGCCATCTTCGAAGTCGTAGCGGGTGTCGAAACGCGCACCGCCTTTCTTCTGGCCGGAGTAGATCTTGGTCTGCTCGCCATAGCTGCTGGCAAACAACGCCGGGATGTTGTTGACCTGCGACAGCAGTGCGGGCGTGAGCTGCGGATACGGGAATGCACCGCCGCCATAGCGCACGAAGCTGTTGCCGGAATAGGCGTAGTTGTCCTGAGTGAACTTGTCTTCGCGCCCGTCGATTTCGACATGGTCGGGTCGGTCGTTGTTGCCGAAGCTGTAGAACAGGTTGGGCATGAAGGTCCAACCGCCTGCGGTCTTTTTTGCGCCGATCTGGAAGGTGGCCAGGTCGGCGATTTCCGGGTTGGTCTCGTACCAGAAGCGCGAGGCGATGCGGCCGATGTTTGGCGTAAACACGCCCGGCGTACCGGTCGGCACGTAGCTCACATCCTGCGGCAGCAACTGTACGAAGGTAGTGCCTTGTTCGGTCTTGGCATAGGCGTAGGTCATGCGCGCATACAGCGACAGGCTGTCGTCCACATGCCAATCGAACGAGGCATTGCCGCCGTAGCGGCGCTCCCAGCCGGCGGCGATACCCACATTCATGCCGGTACTGGTGAGGTTGTGCTGCGGATCGAACCCGGCGGCGTTGCGGCCATCGGCATCGGTGTTCAAGTATTCCCACGAGCCGTCGTTGAGCGCGCTGGTGGCGGCGGCCACTTCGCTATTGGTGGTGGTGCGGTAGTCGTAATACGCGCTGGCATACACGCCGAACTGTTGCGCCTCACCGAACTTGTGCTGGAACTCGCCGCCGAAGCCGCCGCCCAGGCCGTCGCCGTCGTAATCGCGCGCACGGCTTTCCACCCGGCCGCTGCCGGTGATGCTGCCGCTGGTGGTGTCCTTGTAGTCGTAGGCAGTGGGCGTGCGGAAATCCAGCGTGCCGCCGATCGCATCGCCGTCCATGTCGGCGGTGGAGGTCTTGTTGGCGACGATGGTCTGCAGGCCGCTTGGCGGCAGCAGGCTGAGCTGCACGCTGCGGCTGTACGGCAGGCCTTGCGCCACGGTGACGCCGTCGATCATGTTGACGTTGTATTCGGACGGCAACCCGCGCACCGAGGCGAACATGCCTTCGCCGCGCGCTGCGCCGTCGATACCGCCGAAGTACCCCGAGCCGGTGCTGGTGATGTTGATGCCGGCGATCAGGCCGAGCGCTTCGGCCACGTTGTGCACGGCGGTGCGTTGCAGGTCGTTGGCCGACAGCACGTCCACCGTGTTGGCGGCGTTGATCTTCAGGTCGCTGGCGTCGTAGCGATTGCTCACCACGCTGATCGCTTTCAGTTGCTTGACCTCCTCCAACGCAATCGCCACCGAGGCGGTGCCGCTGTCGCCGACCTGCACGCTGGTTTCGGCGGCGCTGAAGCCGGGATAGTCCAGATTCAGTGCGTACTGCCCGGCAGGCACATCGCGGATGACGAAGTGCCCGCGCGCATCGGCCACCGCGCTGTAGGCGGTGCCGGCGATGCGCACCTTCGCATTGGCTGCGGGTTTGCCGCTGCTGCTTTCTTTCAGGTCTCCCTCCACGGTGCCGGCCATTGCGGCTGCGGCCGAAGCCATGCCGGTCACGGTCAGGATTGCTACGATCAACTGCTTGCCGTTAGTACGCTCACGCTTTTCCACGTGCCACCTCGCCAGATGCTGGGCAACGTTGCCAACGGCAACGCCCTCCGATGCCTTGCTCTTGGGCAGACGGTCTGCACGGCGATGTGCGCGCACGGCAATGCACGGCACGCGGTGGAAGCGTGTGCGAAAGACCGAACGGATTGGCGCCGGAGCGTCTGCCAGCTTGGACAGCTATGCAGGCGTCAGTGGCGAGGCGGGGAGTACCCGGCAATGCACTTGGAGCGCGAGCGCATCGCGCTCAATTTGTAATGCTTGGTCATGACGGCTGCACCAGCGTGACGGCAGCGTGGCATGCGTGAGTGCGATGCACTGCAAGAGCTGCAACACGCAAGCGCTGGTCGATACGACGATGCTGCATCCAACCATCTCCCAGTGCAGGTGCTGCGTGGAAACGCTGTTGCCATCAAGGTGAGTCGCGCATCGCCGATGGCGCGTGTTGCCGACTGCGGTCAGTGATAGACCTCGTTTTCGCGTCTGTCAAGCAGGTGTGAAGTGTGTGCGGAGATCATCGTATTGCCTGCGGATAGATCACCAATTGGATGGTGCGCAGGCGCGATGGCTGCATCTTGCGATGCACTGCAACACAGATGCATAACGCAACAGGCGCCGGCCATGACAGCCGACACCTGTTGATGTCCTGCAGTCGAATTTCTTACTTCGGCAACGGCGAACGCCCCGAAATCGAAAACGCCGCAGCTTCACCAACCGCGCCGGTCCCCGGCTGGCCACCACCGACAAACAGCGTGTAATCGCCGGCTTCCACCGCACGCTGTCCCGTGCGATCCACATCGCTCAGGGCGCGCGCATCCAGGGTGAAGGTGAGCGCGCGCTGTTCGCCCGGCTTTAGATGCACACGTTGAAAGCCGACCAGGCTGCGCAAGGGAGATTGCGGGCGCTCCGGATACTGCAGATACACCTGCGCCACTTCATCGCCGGCGCGCGTGCCGGTGTTGCGCACCGTGGTGGTCACCTGCAAGGTGCTGCCGGCTTGCAGCGTGGTGCTGGACAGCTGCGGCGCGCTGTAGGCAAAGCTGGTGTAGCTCAGGCCGTAGCCGAACGGGAACAGCGGCTCGCCCTTGAAATAACGATAGGTGCGGCCCTTCATGTCGTAGCTGACGTACGGCGGCAGGTCCTTGGTGGAGCGATAGAACGTCACCGGCAAGCGCCCGCCGGGATTGTCGTCGCCGGCCAGCATGCGCGCAATGGCGGTGCCGCCGGACTGGCCCGGGTACCACGCCGCCACGATCGCGTCGGCATGTGTCTTGGCCCAGTTCAAGGCCACCGCACTGCCGCTCATCAACACCACCACCAGCGGCTTGCCGGAGGCCTTTGCGCGTTCGAGCAGCGCTTGCTGCGGGGCGGGCAGGGCGATGTCGTTGCGGTCGCCGCCGTCGAAGCCGGGCACGTCGATACGCAGTTCTTCGCCTTCCACATCCGGCGACAGACCGACGAAGGCCACCACCGCATCGGCCTGCGCCACCGCGTGCTCGGCTTCGGCCAACTGCGCGGCGGCCGGTGCCAGCCATTCCAGACGTACGCCTTGATCCTGGCCGCGGTGTTCCATTTCCAGACGGATCTTGCGCGGGCGGGTGTCGTCGAAATGCAGCACGGTCTCCACGCTGCGGCCATCGGCGTTGTGCATGCCGGCCGGCACGTGCTTGTCTTCGGCGTTGCCGGCGACCACCAGCTTGTCGTCGATGTACAGCCGCACCGGATCATGGCCGGTGCAATCGAAACAGCGCGCCACGCGTACTGCCAGCGTGTAATCGCCTGCACTCGGCGGCAGCAACTCGCCGCTCCAGCGCACCGCATAGCGATCGGCCGGCACGCCCTTCGCCGGTGCGACCTGGTCCCAGTTGAAACTCACCACGCGGTCCTGTCGCACCACGCGCGCAGCACCGGTCATGTCGACATTGTCGAAATATTCGCCACGCAGTCCCGGCTTGCCATCGCTGCGCAGTGCGGTCTCCGGAATCATGCCCGGCACACCGGCCGCCAGCGGCGCACCTTGCGCGTAACTCACCTGCTGCGCGCCGAAGCGCTGGCGCAGGCCAAGCAGTGGTGTCACCGGCGTGGACGAGGTGCCTTGATAATTGGCTTCCAGCGCCGCCAGGGCATCGGCATTCGGGCCGAGCACTGCCAGCCGCGCGCCGGCTTTCAACGGCAGGGTGTTGGCGTCGTTCTTGAGCAACACGATCGATTCGGCGGCAGCTTTCAGCGCCAGCGCATGGTTGGCAGCGTTGTCGATGTCCTTTGCGCCGAGCTTTGCATACGGATCCTTGCGCGGCGCTTCCAGCTCGCCCAGGCGATAGCGCGCGGCAAACAGGCGCACCAGCGATTGGTCGAGCAAGGCTTCGTCCACTTCGCCGCGTTCGATCGCCGTGCCGAGTTCGCGATAGGCATGCCCGCAATTGAGATCGTGACCTGCCTTGAGCGATGCAGCCGACGAACCGGCATTGTCTGGGCGGAAGTAATGGAACTGGGTCATGTCGTCCACCGCATCGCAGTCGGACACCACAAAGCCCTTGAAGCCCCAGTCGCCACGCACGCGGCCGTTGAGCAACCAATCGGCCGCGCAGGCCGGTGTGCCGTGCAGCGAGTTGTACGCGCACATCACCGAGCCGGCCTGACCGTCGATCAATGCGGCGCGGAAGGCAGGCGTGTAGGTCGCTTCCACATCGCGCGGCGACACATCCACATCAAAGCTGTGCCGGCCCGGCTCCGGCCCACTGTGCACGGCAATGTGCTTGGGCGTGGCGATGGTGCGCGGGTGATCCAGATCATCGCCCTGCAGCCCGCGAATGAAGCCCACTGCCATCTGCCCGGTGAGGAAGGGGTCCTCGCCGTAGGTCTCCATGCCGCGGCCCCAGCGCGGGTCGCGGAAGATGTTGATGTTGGGCGACCAGATGGTCAGGCCCGCGTAGCGTTTGTGATCCTTGCCCGGGCCGCCGGCCTGATTGAACTTGGCGCGCGCCTCGGTCGACACCACCGTGCCCACCTGTTGCATCAGTGCGGTATTCCAGCTGGCGGCCAGGCCGATCGCCTGCGGAAACACCGTGGCGTAGCCATTACGCGCGATGCCATGCAGGCCTTCGCTCCACCATTCGTAGGCGGGGATGCCCAAGCGCGGAATTGCCGGCGCATCGTTCATCGCCTGCGCGACTTTTTCCTCGCGGCTCATTTGCGCCACCAACGCGGCGGCGCGTTGCTCCGGCGCTTCATTTGTGGACTTTGCGGCGAATGCAGGCACGCCAATCAGCGGCAGGCCCACCCAGACTCAGCGCAACGGCCAGGCGGCATGGAAATACGGACAACGACATCGATTCACTCCTGCGCCACGGTACTGGCCGTCACGCGTTGTTCTTGGGTTGCCCGCAGTGACACTGCGGGCAGCGGTTAGTGACACTAAGAGCGGATAACAAAATCGCTGCGCTCACCGCCAGGCGGACGCGGTCGGTGCTCGGAACCGGCATGTACCGCTCGTACACTCCGGTTCTGAGCGCGCCGCCCGCATCCACCTGACGACCGCTCGCTGCGTGTTGTTAGCCGCTCTACGAGCGGTGGTTGTTGCTGATTGGGCGCTGGATCGTGTGCGAATGCGTTGCACCACGCAGACACTGCGCAAACCGCCGTCTTCGCTGATCGCGCAGCGCCCTTGTGCGAGCGCTGCGCCATCACCCGACGCCTTTTCCGGCGCCTTACTTCGTCTCGGCAGGCTCCGGCGGTGCACCGGCCAGCGTGCTCGCCAGATCGCGCACCTGCAGCGTGGACTGCAACTGCGCCAGCGCAGCCTTGCTGGTCACGTGCACGGTCAACGGCTCGCCCGGCAACAGGTCGAAGGCGTTGTCCGACAACGTGGCATCCACATCGCCAAACGACAGCCACACCTCGCGCGCCAGCGTAGGGCTGGACAGCGTCAGTGCATAGCCATCGCCATCGGCGCGCCACTGGCTGTCGATCTTCGCGCTCGGCAAGGCCACTTGTTTGGCGGGTGCGAAGAACACCACTTCGCGCGACAGCAGCTTGTCGCCGTCGAACAACTCGAACACTGCGTAAGTCCGTTTCGGATCGGCGCTACCCAGCAACTGCTTGTCGCTGAAGTTGCCCACCTGCAGGCTGCTGAGCGGCTTGACCGTGGTCTTTTCTTCGCGCTTGCTCAGCACCTTGCCATCCATGCTCATGACGCGCATGCGCCAGCGGGCCGCCAGCGGGGTGGTGCGGTCGGACACCAGTGACACGTCGGTCTGGCCCTTGTCGTTGCGCAATGCGGCAATCAGTTCGGGCGCGTAGAAGCGGCGTGCGTGGTAGTGCAGCGCCTTCCAGCGGCCGTAGTAATCCACGCTGGACCACGACGCACCCGGCCATACATCGTTGAGCTGCCAGTACAACGAGCCCATCGATTGCGGACGCGAGGCACGCAGATGCGAGGCGGCCAGGTTGATGCCCTCGGCCTGCATCAGCTGGCTCAGGTAGACGAAGCTCTCGAAATCCTTGGGCTCGCCGAATTCGCGGCGGATATACAGCATCAGGCGCTTGTTGCCGTTGCCCTTGTCGAACTTCTGATGCACGCGCATCACCGGCGATTCCGGATCCATGTCGCCGGGTTCGGCGAACGCGCGCACGGTGCGCATGTCCGGGAACGACTGCAGCCCGTACTCGGACATGAAGCGCGGAGTGACGTTGAGGTATTCGGTGACCGGCAGCGCAGGGCCGCCCCAGACCTTCCAGTAATGCATGTCGCCGTCGTTGGCCTGGTCGGCAGCGCCGTCGAAGTTGGTGCCCGGCGAGGTGGACCAGTACGGCACGTCGCTATCGTAGGTGGCCACCACTTCGCGGAACACGGTGCCGAACAAGGTGGTCATGCCGCGTTCGATACGGGTGCGTTCTTCCGGGTCCACCGACTGCTTGAACTTGACCCGGTCGCCCCAGTTTTCCCAGCCGGTCTGCACTTCGTTGTTGCCGCACCAGAGAACAATACTGGGATGGTCGCGCAGCCGTTTGACCTGTTCGATCGCTTCCTGCCGGGTGTTCTCGCGGAACTCCACGTCGTACGGCGGCACCGCGCCACCGAACATGAAGTCCTGCCAGATCATGATGCCTAGCTCGTCGGCCACCTCGTAGAAATGGTCGTCCTGGTAATGCCCGCCGCCCCACATGCGCAGCATGTTCATGTTGGCATCGCGCGCATCCTGCAGGGTGCTGCGCATGCGCTCGTGACTCACACGCGCGGGGAACGCATCCAGCGGGATGAGATTTGCGCCCTTGGCGAAGATCGGGATGCCGTTGATCACGATCTCCATGCTCTTGCCGTACTTGTCCTTTTCGCGACGCAGCTCCACCGAGCGCAGGCCGGTGATGCGCTTGATCTGCTGGCTGTCGCCATCGGCATCGCGCACGCTGGCCACGAAGGTGTAGCGGTCCTGCGCACCATAGCCGGCCGGAAACCAGCGCTTGGGCTTGGCGATGCGCACGGCCAGATCGATACGGTTCTGCCCGGGATCGACCACCGCCTGCTGGGTGAACTGGCCCACTTTCTGCCCATCCGGGCCGAGTACATCCAGCGTCACCTGCACCGGCCCGCTGCGGCCGGCCTGTAGTTCCAGCTGCGCTTGCAACTGTGCGCTCTCGGCATCCACACGTTGCTGGGCGATATGCAGCCCGTCCACGCGCACCGCATCCCAGGCTTCTACACGCACATCTTTCCAGATGCCGGCATTGACCATGCGCGGGCCCCAATCCCAACCGAAGTTGTACGGCGCCTTGCGCACGTAGGTGGAGCTATGCCGCGACTCGGGCTCGTCGCCGAATGCCGAATCGTAGGCGCCCGGCAGTGCGTACGGCTGCTTGGCCAGCCACGGCTGGATCTTCTTGATCGGCGAGAACAGCTTGACCTCGAGCACGTTGTCGCCGCGCTTGAGCAGGGATTTCGCATCCACGCGCCACTGCCGGAACATGTTATCGGCGCTGAGCAGTTTCTTGCCGTTGAGGGTGACCTCGGCAAACGTATCCAGGCCGTCGAACACCAGCTCGACATGCGCGCGCTTGAGCGTGGCCGCATCCACGTTGAAGCGGGTCTGGTACTGCCAGTCGCTCAGGCCCGCCCACTGAATCTTGCCTTCGTTGTCGCGGTAAAACGGGTCCGGCACGATCTTGGCGGCGATCAGATCGGTCTGCACCGCGCCCGGCACCTGCGCCGGCAACCACGCTGCGGCTTTCGGATAGGTCTTGGCCTGTTCCTGTCCCGGCACCAGCCGCACCTGCCAGCCTTTATCCAGGGTCGTTGCCGTGGGCGGCGCGGCCCAGGCCTGCGAGATGGCGAAGGCCAGGGCAAGCCCGAGGCGGGCGGGTGCGGGAACAAAACGATGACGGGACAGGGGCATGGGTGACTCTCCTTGGATGGATCAGCGCGTGGCGGCGGGGGGCGCCTGCGCGGTGGTTTCAATCAACTGGACGGCGCCAATGGCATACAACGGGCCGCGAATCGGTGCGGTGAAACGCAGACACAGATCATGGACGCCGGTGCGTGCAGGCAATGGGGTTTCCAGGGTGAGCTGCTCGCCCACGCTGTCGCCCTGGGGCAGACGCACGCTGGCCAGCAGTTCGCCCTCGCAGCCTTGTCGCACTTCCAGCTCACCGCCGCGCGATTTGGCCGGGTACTGCACGACCTTGGATTGTTCATGGGCCAGACCGAAGTTGTTCGGCAGACGTGCGGCCTCGACCCTGATCGCACCGATGCCGTCCAGGCGCGCTTGCGGATAGAGGCGGCAGGCATGGAACAGATCGACGTTGTAGACCGGCGTATCGGCAGCGGTCATTTCCGGTAGCAGCGGCAAGCGCAGGCCGAGCGCCCCTGTTTCGACGCAATCGCGCAGGCCTTGCGTATCCACGCGCAACAACCCGGCACGATCGAACGTGCGGCTGCGCGTGGCGGCCAGCGCTGTGCCATCGGATTCGAATGCAGTGGCCTTGACCGTAGTCGGCAGCTGGATCGTAAACGGCGCCTCATAGCGCAGCGATGCCGGCGTTGGATCGCTGCCGTCGGTGGTGTAGTGCAGCGTACCTGCGCCAGCCTGGGTGCGGAGCGCCACCTTGGCCGGGTCACCGGCCAGCACTGGGTTGGGGCCGGATTCCAGCGCGATATCGGCGGCGAATGCACCGTCGCTATAGCCGATGCCCAGCGCCTTGTAGCGCTGCAATTGCGCCGGCAGGCGCGCCAGAAAACCCTTCCAGTTGCGCGCAGCCACCGGCGACCACGTCACTTCCGCAACGGCAGACAGACGCGGGAATAGCGCGTGATCGATATGCCACTTCGATGGAATGTACTCGGACCACAACGCGCCCTGCGCACCGAGTACATGCGTGGCCTGCTCGGCGCTGAGTTCTTTTGGTACCGGGTCGAACGCGTAGACCTTCGATAGCGGCAGGATGGTCAGGCGGCCGTTGGGCTCGTCGCTGCGCGTGGTCTGCAGATTGTCCAGATACAGCCAGTCGCCTGGTGCAAGCACCACATCGTGACCTTGCTTTGCCGCCACCACCGCGCCTTCGACGCCGCGCCACGACATCACCGATGCACTGGCCGGCACGCCGCCTTCCAGAATTTCATCCCAGCCGATCATGCGCCGGCCGTGTTGGGTGAGGTACTGCGCCAGCTGTTCGTTGAACCAGCCCTGCATCGCGTGCGCATCCTTGACCCCGAGCTTGCGCATCTGCGCGCGCACCGCAGGCGAGGCTTCCCATTGGTCCTTGACCGCCTCATCGCCACCGATGTGGATATACGCCGACGGGAACAATGTCAGCACTTCATCCAGCACGTTGGTGATGAAGCTCAGGCTGCGTTCGCTGGTGTTGAACAGATATGGGTTGACGCCCCAGTTCACACCCACCTGCGTGCGCTGGCCGGGCACGCCCACCTCTTCCGGATACGCCGCCACCGCGGCCTGCGCATGCCCGGGCATGTCCAGCTCGGGCAGCACGGTGATGTGCAGACGCGCCGCATAGGCAACGATCTCGCTGATCTGTTCCTGCGTATAGAAACCGCCGTAACGCTCGGGTGTGCCGTGCCGGCCGGCACCGGGTGGGGTGCGCCATGCACCGACCTCGGTGAGCTTGGGATAGCGCTTGATTTCGATGCGCCAGCCCTGGTCGTCGGTGAGATGCCAGTGCAGCACATTGAGCTTGTGCGCGGCCATCGCATCCAGCACATGCTTGACCGTGGCCACGTCATGGAAATGGCGGGCCACATCCAGATGCTGGCCACGCCAACTGAAACGCGGCCAATCGCGGATCGCCACCGACGGCACCTCGACATCGCCCTTGCGCGCGTCCGGTGTCATCAGTTGCCAGGCGCTGATCGCGCCATAGAACAGGCCGGCACCATCGCGTGCGGCAATGCGGATGCCCTTGGCATCCACGTCCAGGCTATAGCCTTCCTTGTGCGCCACCGGTGCCTGCGGTGTGCGCTCCAGGCGGATGCTGTGCGGCGAGGCGCTGGTTTCGGTGCGCACTTCCAGAGTCAGGCCGCGCGTGCGTTGCAGCAGGCTGGCCAGCGTCTCGGCGCTGCGGCGCACTTCGGCGTTGCCGGTGGGAATCGAGATCACCGTGCCGGTGCCGACGCGAAAGCTGCCACCGCCGCGCCTGGCTTCGGCCGGGGCGGGAATCAGGGGCAGCGGTGCATTGGTCGCAGGCAGTGTCGAGGCACTGCCGGGACTGGCCGCAGCCGGCGTGCTCGCTGCATCGCGTTGGCCGCAACCAGCCACCACCATCGCAGCAAACGCCAGCGCAAGCAGGCTCGACGACTCCATGCGCAACGACCGCATGCTCAATGATGGCTTGCGCAGCGACAGCAGGCGCGGTAACGACAAGCGCAAGCCAGGTGCGGAGTTCGACTTCATGCAATCACATCCCGATGTGGCGGCGAGAACACGGCAGCCACGCACAGTAGCAAAGCCATGCCGGATGACGCAGGGACTGGCGCACGCTTCGTTCGCGTACGCGCAGTGTGCGTGCTGCGTTTGGGAGAGGCGCATGCACTCTCGTCAGCAGCTGCAACGCGGGCGCGGGCGATGCAGGAATCGTGAGTCTGTCCCGATTCAAGCACCGAACCGCGCCCGCCTGGCGGTGAGCGCAGTAGGTTTGTTGGCTGCTCTTAGCGCTGCGCGCTCGGCAACTCGTCCCACACCTTCGGGTCTTCAGCGCCCAGCACCCAGCAGCTGAAACCTTCCAGGCTGTACTGCTTCACCATGTCATAGCGTGCCTTGAAGCTGCGCGCATCCGGGCGGAACACCCACTCGCGCATATCGTCGCGATAGAAGTAGAACCACGATTCCTGCTCGACCGGATCCCACTGCACGGTGGCGTTCTGTTCGATCGCCAGCGGAAACGATTCGTCGGCATCGATATAGGTTGCCGCGATGTTCGACGCTTCGGTGCCGTCTTCCTTCACCGGATTACCGGTGTACCAGCGGTAGCCGTAGGTGGCGATGCCGAGCGAAAGCTTCTCTTTCGGCACCTGGGTAATCGCGTAATCCAGATGCTTCTTCATCCACACCATGCCATCCACCGGGCCGGGCGTGGTCCAGCGGGTGTGCTGGTCGTAGGTCATGATGCTGACCAGATCCGCGGCCTGGCCCAGCGCCTTGAGGTCATACGCGCCGCGCCAGTATTCCCACATCCACTTGGAGAACTGGCCGCCTTCGGCATGGCCCGGCGCGTTCGGCACCACCGCCACCGACATCTTGAAACCGGCCTTGTGCAGCGCATCGGCGGTCTGCTTGACCATCAGCGTGTAGGCGTCGCGGTCAGTCCAGGCGATGTTTTCGAAATCGAACTGAAAGCCGTAGTACTTGTGCTGCTTGCCGTGGATCAGCAGCGATTCGATCATGCGCTTCTTGGCCGCTTCATCGTGCATCAGCTTGTGGAAGCCGTCGCGGCCGGTGGTCATCGACAGGATCGGCATCACCCGCAGCTTGTTCTGCTTGGCGATGTCGTACAGGTAGGTGTTGGGCGTGCCGTTGACCAGGCCGTTCTGGTCCACACCGTACCAGGTCGGCACCACCACATCGATCTTGTCGACGTTGGCGATGAACGAGTTGGTCGATTTCTGCGTGTTCATCAGATAGAACAACGCCGTGGGGTTTTTGGCCAAGGCAGGCGCGCAGGCTAACGCCAGCGCGAGCAGTATCCAGGTCAATCGCTTGCTCATGAAAACAGCATCCGTCAGGGAGTGGAGGAAGAAAGATCGATGCGCAGCACGTAGGCGTGTTCGCCCACCGGCTTGGCAGGCAGGCTTAGATGCAGGCCGTCGGCTTGCTGCTCGAACGGCACCTTCTTGCCATTGGCCAGCAGCGTCACACCGCGTACGCCATCGGCGGGGGTGAGCGAGCGGATCACCGCCTTGCCGCCGGCAGGCCAACCGAGTTCGATCGCATACAGCGCGCCATCGCGCGTGGTGAAACGGAAATCTTCGGCGGTATACGGCTTGGTCTTGACGTCCTGGAAGGTGCCGCCCACCACTTCAGTCGGGCCTTCGCCATACACGCGCCACGGCTTGCTGTCGTAGATCGCGCCGCCGTTGGTCTTGAGCCAACGCCCGATCGAAAGCAGGATGCCGCGCTCTGTCTCGGGGATCGACCCATCCGCACGCGGGCCGATGTTGAGCATCAGGTTGCCGTTCTTGGCCACCACGTCGGCCAGCATGTGGATGATGAAGGTCGGCGACTTGTATGTGTCGTTCTCGATGTAGCCCCACGACGCATTGCTCACCGACGTGTCGGTCTGCCAATGGGTCGGGTGGATGCCGGTGAGCTGGCCGCGTTCGATATCCAGCGTGCCGGCGCCTTCCGGAAACGCGCCGAGCTTGTAGTTCACCACCACGCCGCGATCGGCCTCGGTACGCGCCGCGCCCTGGTTGTAGTAGTAGGCCAGCATGGTCGGCAGGCTGCTGCGGAAGGTCGGGTGGGCAATCCACCAATCGAAATAGATCAGGTCCGGCTGATAGGTGTCGATCAACTCGGTGGTGCGTGCCAACCAATCGTCCAGCCACGCCTGCGACACCGGCGTCCAGTCGTTGGCCACATCGGCATCGTCCTTGCCCGGCAGGCGCACCTGCGCCGGGCCGTACAGCGCTGCATAGCGCGGGTCGTTGACGTCCGAATCGAATTTACGTCCACCGTCGAAGAACCAGTTGTGCTCGGCGCGGTGCGAGGACAGCCCGAAGTGCAATCCCTGCGCGCGGATCGACTTTGACAACTCGCCCAGCAGATCGCGCTTGGGCCCCATTTTCACTGCGGTCCAATCGGAGAGCTTGGAGTCGTACAGCGCGAAGCCGTCATGGTGTTCGGCCACCGGCACCACATAACGCGCGCCAGACTCGCGGAACAATTTTGCCCAGCCATTGGGGTCGAACTTGGGCGCAGTGAACTTGGGAATCAGATCCTTGTAGCCGGAACTCGCCTGCGGGCCATAGGTCGACACGTGGTGCGCGAATTCCTTGGAGCCTTGCAGATACATGTTGCGCGAATACCACTCGCTGCCGAACGCCGGTACCGAGAACACGCCCCAATGGATGAAGATGCCGAACTTGGCGTTGTCGTACCACGCCGGCGATTGGTAGTTCTTCAGTGCCGCCCAGTCGGGACGGAACGGGCCCTTGCGTGCGCCTTGTTCTGCCTCATGCACCAGCCGCTCGCGCTCGGGTGCGTACTTGGCGGTGGCGCTGAGCCACTGCTGGTCGATCTGTTCGGGGCTGAGCGTGGTGGCGGTCGGCGCAGTGGGCGCGGTTGGCGATTGCGCGTGCAACGACAGCAACGGGCAGGCCACCAGCAGAGCGAGCGCAAGCGCGCGACTCCTGTGTACAGCTCCGGCGTGGCGGCGGGATGGAGCCGCGTAGTGGCGGCTATCGGTCGTCATGGGAACTGCACTCCTGTAAGCGAAACGTGTTGGCAAGACGGCAACCGGCACGTGGATGGCGGAAGCGGGCCTGGCGATAGTCCTTCAAGCGCGAAGGGATATGGCCAGTGGCACTCCTGCGTGCAACCGATGGCCTGGCGCTGCAGGCGCAACGACAGGCAAAAAAAAGCGCGCCACCGTGGAGGGACGGTGGCGCGCCGGGACTACATCAGAACTTGAAGTTCAACTGGGCCTGGTAGCCGCGGCCGTTCTTGTAGAACGCCGTGGGGGTATCGCGGGTGTTGCTGAAGACCCGGTAGGTGGAATCCAGCAGGTTGGTCGCGCCGAAGGTGATGCCCATGTAGTCGGTGATCTGATACGAGGCATTCAGATCCAGCTGCTTGTAAGCATCCGCAAAGTCACGCGATGACAGTCGACCGATCTGGGTGAAGTACTTGGAGCGGTAGCTGTAGTTCACGCGCACCGTTCAATCACCGTGCTCCCAATAAGGGATCACGTTGTAGGTGTCACGCGACAGGTAGGGCAGATTCAAGTCGGAACTGGATTCGGACTCGGCAAACGTGTAGTTGGCCTGCAATCCGAAGCCAAGACCGAACGATTGCTGGTAGTTGACCGAGACGCCCTTGACCTTGGCGTCGGAGACGTTCACAGGTGAGGTGACCTGATACGGGCCAGGCTCAGCCGGCGGGCCCGGATTTAGCTGCTGAGTCGTAGTGACATTGACGATGTAAGAGCTGATGTCACGGTAGAACACTTCACCAGACAGCATGCTGGAAGGCGCGAAGTACCACTCTGCAGCAATGTCGTAGTTGGTGGATTCATAAGGCTTTAGGTCGGGGTTGCCGCCGCCAGCAGTGAGGTTGCCTGAACCGCCATTGCCGTTATTGATGGTGAAAGTGCCGGCCAGGTCGGAATACCGCGGCCGCGCAATAACTTTGGCTGCCGAGAAGCGCAGTACCGCATCATCAGTGACGTCGTAGGCGACATTGAAGCTCGGCAGCGCCTTGCGGTAGTCGTTGGTCTCGGCAACACGGTCAAAGCTATTGCCGGCATTGTTGCTCTGCCAGTATTCGGACTTGTCGGTGGTGTCGACCAGGCGCACGCCTACATTACCGCGCCACTTGCCGGTCTCGTAGTTCAACTGCGTGTAGAAATTCTGAGTGATTTCCTTGACCTGGAACGAAGCGCCGAAATCGGTGCGGTAAGGGCCCTGCGGCTGTCCGAGCAGATAACGGCGAACCGTCTCAAGGTTCGCAGTTGGCCACGTGGTCAAGTCGCCGCTTGCGCCCAGGCCGTCATAGAGGCTGCTCGGCGTGGTGCCCGGATTGAACTGTGTCAGCGACACCGCGTCGGTGGAGTTGATGCGATTGCCGCGCGCGTCCACACCGTTGTTGTGGTTGATGTACTTGTAGCCGAACTGCAGCTTGGTGAACGGACCCCATTCCAGGTCACGCGCCGCATCCCACTGAAAGTACTTCTCGTCGTCCTTGCTCTTCTGGTAGGCGATACCGCCGGCCTGCATGATGCTCGTCTCAGTGCCCGGGACATTGCCCTGCTGGCCAGGTGCCAGGCCAGCCGGATTGCCCGGCAGCACCCAGTTCGAGGCACCGCCATTATCGTAGTTCACCGAGGTGTTCTGACCGTTGAAGGCGTAGTTGTAGCCTCCGTCCTGCATCAGGAACTTCATCAGATATTCGGGGTTCTTGCCGCCGGTGGCTTCGGTGTAACCGGCTTGCGTGGTGAACACCCATTTCTCGCCGGACCAGTCGTGACGCAGGTTCAGGCTCTTGGTGGTGACGGTGCTTTCGCGGTAGTTGGCATCCAGCTGCGCGTACGGCTGGCCGGCTGCGCCATCGCTGACCGTGGCCGAGGTCACGACGCCGTTTTCCACATTGGCGCTGGTGATCTTCTGGCGGTCGTCATTACACGCCGGGCACACATAACGCGCCTGGCTGAAGTTGTTGTACTTGCCTTTGATGTACAGGCCGGTCAGGTTGAATTCGTTCTGCTCGTTGGGCTTCCACTGCAATGCGCCCTGCAGGTCGCTGCGCTCGCGGGTCTGCTGGAAGAACGCGCTGCTGATGCCGGCCGGCACGCGGGCGGTGGCGACATCGCTGCCGTCGCCGGTGATGGTGGCGCTAGCCGGAATGCCTTCGCCGGTGGTGTAACCGAAGTACTCGATACCGGCGCGCGCCAGGTCCTGCTTGTCGTGCGTAGCGGAGATCAACGCGCCGAAGGTTTCGTCGTCGTTCTTCCAGCTCCACAGCGCCGAGCCGCGCGGATTGCCTTCTTCCGAACGGTCGTTGTAGTTGTAGCCGATCGAGCCGCGGATGGTGTTCTTGGGCAGGTCCAGCGGCTTGCGGGTGTGCACGATCACGGTGCCGCCGATCGAGCCTTCGTCGATACGTGCCTCGGGGGTCTTGTAGACCTCCATCAGGCCGATGATTTCCGGCGACAGCAGGGTGTAGTTGAAGGTACGGCCGCTGGTGTCGGTCGGGTTGCCGCCCCAGTCGCCCGAGGCGATGGTCTGGCCGTTGAGCAGCACGCGGTTCAAGGCCGGATCGGTGCCGTTGATGCTGACCTTTTCGCCTTCGCCGAACTGGCGGTCGACGCTGATGCCCGGCAGGTGCGACAACGATTCGGCCGCATTGATGTCCGGGAATTTGCCGATGTCTTCGGCGCTGATCGCATCGACAATCGAGTTGGCCGAGCGCTTGACCGCCTGGCTCTTCTCAAGCGAGGCGCGGTAGCCGGTGACGGTGATGGTGTCCAGCTCGGTGGTGGCCGAGGGCGCACTGGGAGTGGCCTGCTGTTCTTGTCCGGCAGCCATGGCAGAGCCGGAGCAGTACAGAGCGGCGGTGATACAGAGTGCTAACGTCGTGGTGCGGCTGTGCATGGCTAAACCTCATTGGTTAGTGCTTTGAGCGCGCCTGGCCCGTAGTGGGGCGCAACGCGCTCGGCGTGGCCGGCAAAACAACACGCCCTGACCGATCGCGGTGATTGCGCTGGCACGCGTCGTGAGAAGCGGGTCCAGGCGATTCGCGTGGTAGAGGAGGTGTCCCCCGTGTGGTGAAGCGGTGTGGCGAATGCGACTTCAGCGAGTCGAACGTCGGGTGACGCACCACTCACGAATCTGGAATCGGCAGGCGAGGGAATGGCCCGATGTTCAGTCCCGAACAGTCCATGGCCCCTCCTGCCAGAACCCTGATTTGGATCGAGTCTCGCGTAGCGTTGACAGCGTTGTCAACACATCGTCACAGATCTCTGAAGCGCCTGCGATTGCGCTGCAATGCAGCAAATTTGCGACGGGGTGCCGTTTGTATCAATGCAGTTGCGCACCACGACCTGAGAACGTGCGCGTCGCGATTCGCTGTTTCTATGGTGAATTCGCAATGCAATGCGTCCCGCCGCTGATTTGTGCGGAAATCGCTGCCACAGATGCGGATTTTTGGTGGATGATGAAATCAACAGCGCCCTGCATAAATCGTGATCGCGACGGTTGCGTTACAGGGCGATTGCTGACAACGTTGTCTACCCGTTACCGTTCGTCGGCCAACGGGACATGACACCGGCCCGCTGCCATTTATCAGGAGAACGCGTGAGCGCAAGCAGCCCAATGGACGCGGTGTCTTTTCCGCGCACCGAAACCTTCGTTGCCGCAGATGTGGGCGGGACGCATGTGCGCCTGGCGCTGGTGTGCGAAAGCATCGATCCACGCAAGCCGGTCACTGTGCTGGACTACCGCAAGTACCGCTGCGCCGATTACCCGGGCCTGGCCGAGATCATGTCGGCATTCTTCGCGGAGCTGGG
The DNA here is from genome assembly GCF_024499015.1 of Xanthomonas hortorum pv. pelargonii. Classification (NCBI taxonomy): domain Bacteria; kingdom Pseudomonadati; phylum Pseudomonadota; class Gammaproteobacteria; order Lysobacterales; family Lysobacteraceae; genus Xanthomonas; species Xanthomonas hortorum. The sequence continues at coordinate 4,096,288 of NZ_CP098604.1, forward strand.
CTGTGCGCCGGTGAAGCGCGGCGTCATCGCCAGCGCCGGTTACGCATTGGAAGACGGCAGTGTGATCACCGCCAATCTGCCGTGGGTGCTGGCACCGGAGCAGATCCGCCGCCAGCTCGGCATGCAGGCCTTGCATCTGGTCAACGATTTCGAAGCGGTCGCCTATGCGGCCAATTACATGGTCGGCAATCAGGTCCTGCAGTTGTCTGGCCCGCCGCAGGGCGCAACAGGTCCGGCGCTGATCCTGGGCCCAGGCACCGGGTTGGGCGCAGCGTTGTGGATTCCCAACGGCACCAACGCGGTGGTGTTGCCGACCGAAGCCGGCCACGCCGCACTCGCGGCAGCCAGCGATCTGGAAGTGGCGTTACTGCAGCAACTGCGCCGCACGCGCACGCACGTGGCCACCGAACATTTGCTTTCCGGCCCGGGCTTGTTGAATCTCTATACCGCGCTGGCCGCACTGCGCGGCGAGCCGGCCGTGCACGCCAGCCCATCCGATGTCACCGCCGCAGCATTGGCCGGTAACGACACGTTGGCACGCGACGCCTTGCAGGCGTTCTGCGGTTTCATGGGGAGCGTGGTCGGCGACATGATCCTGCTGTACGGCGTGCGCAGCGGTGTGTATCTGGCTGGCGGCTTCCTGCCGCAGATCGCCACCTTCATTGCCGAAAGCGACTTCGTCGCGCGCCTGCTCGAAAAGGGCGCCTTGCGTCCAGCGCTGGAGCAGGTGCCGGTCAGCATCGTCGAACATGGCCAGCTCGGTGTGATCGGCGCGGCCAGCTGGTTTTTGCAGCACGGGCGCTGAGCCTCGCGCATCGCTCGGTCCAGCAATCTGTCTGCACCGAGCCGACCAATTTCGCAGTCCCGTAGGAGCGCCCTTGGGCGCGATGAGGCGTTATCGATAAAGCCCATCGCGCCCAAGGGCGCTCCTACGCTGTAGGGCCAGCGTCAGATGACCTGCAGCATCGCCCTATAGATCCCCAAACCGCGACTGCAGCGCCGCAATCGCCGCCAGCCCTGCGGTTTCGGTGCGCAGAATGCGTGGACCCAATTGCAACCCGCTAAAACCGGCATCGCCGAGGATTGCGCGGTCGCGCGGCGACCAACCGCCTTCCGGCCCGATCGCCACGATCACAGCCTGTTGCGCGGCGACCGGCAGCGTGGCCAGGCGATGCTCGCCATGCGGGTCCAGCGTCAGTCGTAGCACATGCGGGTCGCTGGCCTGCGCCGCGTCCTGCAGGCTCAGTGGCGCCGCGACCGTGGGCACGCGTGCACGCCCGGATTGCTCGCAGGCCGAGATCACCACGCTGCGCCAGTGCGCCACGCGTTTTTCCATCCGCGCCGGATCCAGCTTGACCTCGGTGCGCTCGGCGTTGACCGGCACGATCGCCGCAACCCCTAGCTCGGTTGCCTTCTGCAGGATCAGGTCCATCTTCTCGCCGCGCGCGATCCCCTGGATCAGCGTGATCGACAGCGGCGATTCGTTGCACAGCGGCTGCGCACGTTCCACCAGTGCGCGCGCCTCGCGCTTGCCGGCCAGCGTGATACGCGCGTGGTAGTCGCTGCCGTCGCCGTTGAACAGGATGCAGGCATCGCCCTCGCGCAGTCGCAGCACACGCAGCAGGTGATTGGCCGACTCTTCGGGCAGCGTCACCTCTTGGTCGCAGTGCAGTGGCAGCGCGACATGCGAGCGGGTCAGGCGCATGCAACGGCCTCCTCGATGGCATGGCGGGTGGTGGCAGCCAGCAGTGCAAGCTGTGCTTCGTCCACGCAATACGGCGGCATCCAGTACAGCACATCGCCGAGCGGGCGCAGCACCACGCCCTTGTCGAGGGCGGCGCGATAGGCCTTCAGGCCCACCCGCGCCGCTGCCGGGAACGGCGTGCGTTTGTCGCCGCCCTGGGTGAGCTCGAATGCCACGATCATGCCGGCCTGGCGCACGTCCGCCACGGCGGGGTGTTCGCCGATCTGCGCGGCCAGTATGCGCATGCGCGCGGCCGTGTGCTGGTTGCGCGCAATCACATCGTCGTCTGCAAAAATCTGCAAGGTGGCCAGTGCCGCCGCACACGCCAGCGGATTGCCGGTGTAACTATGCGAATGCAGAAACGCACGTTCGCGCGAATCATCGAGAAACGCGTCGTACAACTGCTGCGTGGCCAGCACCGCCGAGAGCGGCAGAAAGCCACCGGTCAATCCCTTGGACAGACACAGCAGGTCCGGCATGACATTGGCCTGCTCGCAGGCGAACAAGGTGCCGGTGCGGCCGAAGCCGGTGGCGATCTCGTCGGCGATCAAGAACGCGCCATGCGCATCGCACAGTTCGCGCGCACGCCGTAAGTAAGCCGGGTGATACATGCGCATGCCGCCTGCGCATTGCACGCGCGGCTCCAGGATCAGTGCGCAGATTTCGCCTGGCGATTGTTCGAACAACGCCTGCAACGCATCGGCGGCCTGCAGCGCATAGTCTTCTGCGCTCTGTCCGGGCTCGGCCAGATACGCATCCGGCGAGGGCGCAAAGATCGATTCCAGCAGCAGCGGCGCATACACGCGGCGATACAGCGGAATGTCGCCGACCGACAGCGCGCCGATGGTCTCGCCGTGGTAGCCGTTTTCCAGGGCCACGAAGCGGGTGCGGCGATGCTCGCCCCGGTTGTGGAAATAATGGAAGGCCATCTTCAACGCCACTTCCACGCCGGCCGACCCATTGTCGGCATAGAACACTTTAGATAGCGGCGCGCGGCCGGCCTGACGTGGCGCAATCGCCAACAGGCGCTCGGCCAGTTGCACTGCCGGCGCATGCGTGAAGCCGGCCAGCATCACCTGCTCCAGCTCGCCGGCCTGGCGCGCGATGGCCGCGCCGATGCGCGGTTCGGTGTGGCCGAACAGGTTGGTCCACCAACTGCTGACCGCATCCAGATAGTGGCGGCCGTCGTAGCCGACCAGCCACGCCCCGTCGCCACGCGCGATCGGCACCAGTGGAAGTGTGTGCGGGTGCTCGCGCATCTGCGTGCAGGGGTGCCACAGCACCTCAAGATCGCGTTGCCGCCAATGTTCGGCAGTTTGAGAGGCTGCCGGGTCTGCTAGGATTTCGGGCTCATGAACATGTCGATGCATACGCCTATTCTATCGGTCGCCCCCGCCCCTGCGTGTCACGCATGAGCCCGCGTCTGCCGACCATCCACAAGATCACCGATCTCGGTGACGGGCCGTTCCGTCGCCAGCAACTGGATCTGGAATTTTCCAACGGCGAGCGCCGCTTGTACGAGCGCCAACTCAGCCAGGGCCACGGCGCGGTGGTGGTGGTGCCGATGCTGGATGCGCAGACCGTGCTGCTGGTGCGCGAGTACGCCGCCGGCGTGCATCGCTACGAGCTGGGTCTGGTCAAGGGCCGCATCGATGCCGGCGAAACGCCGGAGCAGGCGGCCGACCGCGAACTCAAGGAAGAAGCCGGTTACGGCGCGCGCCAGGTGCAGGTGCTGCGCGCGATGACGCTCGCTCCTACTTATATGAGTCACCAATCCTGGTTGGTGCTGGCGCGCGATCTCTACCCCGAACGGCTGGTTGGCGACGAACCTGAAGAGATGGAAGTGATTCCCTGGCCGATTGCCCGTCTGGACGACTTGATGCTGCGCGACGATTTCTCCGAAGGCCGTTCGCTGGCTGCCTTGTTCATTGCGCGCGAGTGGCTGGAGCGCAATCCATGATCCGCATTCCGATGGAACTGCGCGAAACCGTGATCGCCATCGCCCGCGAGGCGGGTGAGGCGATCATGCAGGTGTACGCGCAGGACTTCGCGGTGCAGATCAAGGACGACGCCAGCCCGCTGACCCAGGCCGACCTGGCCGCCAATCGCGTGATCGTCGATGCGCTGCGCCGGGTCACGCCGGACGTGCCGGTGCTGTCGGAAGAATCCGCGCACATCGCCTGGGAAGAACGCCAGTTCTGGACCAGCTACTGGCTGGTCGACCCGCTCGACGGCACCCGCGAGTTCGTCAAGCGCAATGGCGAGTTCAGCGTCAATATCGCGCTGATCCACATGGGCGCGCCGGTGCTCGGCGTGGTGCAGGCGCCGGTCGATGGCCGGGTCTGGTACGCGGCGCGTGGCGAGAACGCCTACCGCCGCGATGGCCATCGCGACGAAATGCTGCAGACGCGCACGCCCGCCGCCACCCCATTGCGGGTGGCCGCCAGCCGCTCGCATCGCGACGCGCGCACCGCGGCCGCGCTGGAGCGCATGGGCGAGATCGAGGTGGTGGCGCAGGGCTCGTCATTGAAGTTCTGCCGCATCGCCGAAGGCGATCTCGACGTCTATCCACGCTTCGGTCCCACCTCCGAATGGGACACCGCTGCCGGCCAGTGTGTGTTGCATGCCGCCGGCGGTGTGTTACTGGCTGGCGGCTCCGGCAAACCGTTCCGCTACAACCGCCGCGACACCTTGCTCAACGGCGATTTCATCGCGCTTGGCGATCCGAATCTGCCCTGGCGCAGTTGGCTGGTATGAGCGTCGCTATGCCTCAGACCCCGCCGACCGGCGACATCCAGCGCCTGCTGCAGTTGATGGCGCGTCTGCGCGATCGTGAGCACGGCTGTCCCTGGGATGTGGAGCAGACCTTCGCCAGCATCGCGCCCTACACGATCGAAGAAGCCTACGAAGTTGCCGATGCCATCGATCGCAACGACCTGCCGGGCCTGCGCGACGAATTGGGCGACCTGCTGCTGCAAGTGGTCTTCCATGCACAGATGGCAGCAGAGCAGGGCGCATTCGACTTTGCCGACGTGGTCGCCACACTCAGCGACAAGCTGGTGCGTCGCCACCCACATGTCTTCGCCGATCAACAGGTCGACGGCGCGCAGGCAGTGAGCGCCAACTGGGAGCAGATCAAGCGCGAAGAACGTCGCGCAGCCGGCCATCAGGACGACTCCGCACTGGCCGGCATCGCACGCGGCCTGCCGGAGTGGCAGCGCTCCACCAAGCTGCAGTCGCGCGCGGCGCGGGTCGGCTTCGATTGGCCCTGCCCGGCACCGGTGCTGGAAAAACTGCAGGAAGAAATCGAAGAGTTGCGCGTGGAGTTCGCACGCGGCTCGGTCGCCGACAACCAGGCACGGCTGGAAGACGAGCTTGGCGATGTGTTGTTCGTCTGCGCCAACTTGGCGCGGCACGCCAAGGTCGATGTGGGCGCCGCACTGCGCCATGCCAATCTCAAATTCGAGCGCCGCTTTCGCGCCATGGAAGCGCTCGCGCAGACCGCAGACACCAACCTGGCAGCACTGTCATTGGACCAACAGGAAGCGCTGTGGCAACAGGTCAAGCGCGGCGAGCGAGGTGAGGATCCGGCTGCTTTCGACCCGCTGGTCGTTGGCAAACCTGCCACCTATCAGTCAGTCGTCGGCGAGCAAGGTCTCGATGCCTCCGACCCGCATCAGGCAAACCGCGACCAGCAAGATTGGAACAAGCCCGATTTCGACAAGCCAGACCGCGCATGAATTTCGTACCGACCACGCTGCTGCTGTTCGCAGCCACCGCGGTCGCCGAACTGGTCGGTTGCTACCTTCCTTATCTATGGCTGCGCAAAGACGGCAGCATCTGGTTGTTGCTGCCGACCGCGTTGAGCCTTGCCATCTTCGTATGGTTGTTGAGCCTGCATCCCGAGGCCAGCGGGCGCGTGTATGCGGCCTATGGCGGCGTCTACATCGCCAGCGCCTTGTTGTGGTTGTGGTGGGTGGACCGGGTGACGCCGACGCGTTGGGATCTGTTGGGCGCCGCCTGCTGCCTGCTTGGCATGGCCATCATCATGTTTTCGCCGCGCAGCGTCTGATCGCGCGCATGGCGAGGTCGTGCGGCTGACGCAGCGCCACGCTTGCGACGCGCCGAGCATCGCAACGTGTGAATGCAGGGACTCGATGGCAGCTCATAGGAGTGGCGTCGCAAATTGCTGCGGCGCGGCGAACACGCCGTTCCCGCAAGCACGGCCGGGCGGCGATAATGGTCCTCTTTCCCTTGGACCGGCGCGCATGACCCAGAAGACCATCCTCAACGACACCCATCGCGCGCTCGGCGCCAAGATGGTCGACTTCGGCGGTTGGGACATGCCGATCCATTACGGCTCGCAGCTGGACGAACACCATCAGGTGCGTCGCGACGCCGGCATGTTCGACGTCAGCCACATGACCGTGGTCGATCTGCATGGCCCACGCGTGCGCGAGTTCCTGCGCTATCTGCTGGCCAATTCGGTGGACAAGCTCAAGGTCTCCGGCAAGGCGCTGTACACCTGCATGCTCAACCCGCAGGGCGGGGTGATCGACGACCTGATCGTCTATTTCATGAGCGAAGAGTTCTTCCGCCTGGTGGTCAACGCCGCCACCCGCGAAAAGGATCTGCAGTGGATCGGCGAGCAGGCCGCACGTTTCGATGTGCGCGTGGAAGAGCGCAGCGATTTCGCGATGATCGCCGTGCAAGGCCCCAACGCACGCGCCAAGGTCATCGAGCTGGTGGATCCTGCCGACAGCACTGCAGCCAGCAAGCTCGGCCGTTTCGCTGCACTGCAGACACATTCGCGCGATGGCATCGCACTGTTCCTCGCACGCACCGGCTACACCGGCGAAGACGGTTTCGAAATCGTGTTGCCGCAGGACGCGGCGATCGCGTTCTGGAACGCGCTGCTCGCGCAAGGCGTCAAGCCGGCCGGTCTGGGCGCGCGCGATACCTTGCGTCTGGAGGCAGGCATGAATCTCTACGGGCAGGACATGGACGACGCGGTCACGCCTTACGAAGCCGCATTGGCGTGGACGATCACATTGGACGAGGGCCGCGACTTCATCGGTCGCGCCGTGCTCGAAGCGCAAAAGGCGCAGGGCGCGCCGCGTCAACTCATCGGTGTGGTGATGGATGAGAAGGGCGTGCTGCGGCACGGCCAGAGCGTGCTCACCGCCAGCGGCGAAGGCGAGATCCTGTCCGGCACCTTCTCGCCCACCCTCGGCAAGGCGATCGCGTTCGCGCGCGTGCCGGCCGGCAGCATCGATAACTTGCGTGTGGACATCCGCGGCAAGCAGGTGCCGTTGCGTGCGGTGAAGTTTCCTTTCGTGCGCGATGGCCAGGCACAGCCCGGCGTGCTCGGGCAATGAGTCAAACGCTGCCGGGCGTGCAGACGTTCGGCAGCGCGCAACATCGGTAGCAACCAAGCGGCCCTATAAGCGCGTGCACCTGTCTTGTCGCGCGGTCTAAACTAGCCACCTGTCCCTAACCCCAGTTTCCCCGGAGCACACATGAGCGAGATCCCTGGCGACCTCAAGTTCCTCAAATCCCACGAATGGGCCCGCGTCGAAAACAGCGGCCGCGTGACCGTCGGTATCTCCGACCACGCGCAGGGCTTGCTGGGTGACCTGGTTTACGTCGAACTGCCGGGCGTCGGCGACACCGTGCAGGTCGGCAACGGCGCGGCGGTGGTGGAGTCGGTCAAGGCCGCCTCCGACGTCTACAGCCCGGTCAGCGGCACCGTCGTCGAGGTCAACAGCGCCCTCAGCGACAAGCCGGAAACCATCAACGAAGACGCTTACGGCGACGGCTGGATCTTCGTGGTCGAACTCGACGACAAGGAACAGCTCAACGATCTGCTGTCGCCGGACGACTACGCCGAGCTGCTGGAAGAAGACGCGCACTGATCGCGCCTGGCGCGTTGCAAGCTCGGATGGCCGCTCCTGGAGCGGCCATTTTTTTTTGCACGCCAGGCTGGCTGCGCCGGCGCGCCGGTATCGATTGCAGTGGCCAGCGAACTGCTGCATTGCCGAGTCGTCGAACGATGCCTGCATGCCAGGTGCCGGTCTCCATCGCCGCGCTCGGCGGCAGATCGAAAAACACCGCACGCGCCAGGCACGCATCACCACCACCGCGTCGAAGGATGTCCGCATGCAGGCGCGTCGGATTTCTGGCGTGAGCCAATCGTGAGGGCGCGGCGTGCGTGTGGTGAAAAAAACTGGCGCTCGCATGCGTCGATGGTCGATCGTTGGACGCGATGCAAGGCATGCATGCATGCGTCGAGTCGTCCATGCAGACGCATGCAAGGCGATCGAAGAGCGCAATAAGTTTGCGCATTTGTGCTGATGCGATGCCCCAAGTGCAGTCGTTGGATAAAAAATTTTCAGCTGGCGGACAGGCGACGCGAGACATCACTGCCTTGCACCTCGCGACGCGTCCGTCATGCCGATCCAGTCGCTGCATTTTTGACCGCTTCAAAAAAACAGCACAAAAGAAGTGGTTTTCTGAAAACCCGATTGCACGAAGGCGCGCGTCGCTCGCACGCGCATGCCAGTGCAAGGCCTGTCTGGATCACCTCGACGCGCTGCATTGCGATGGCTGGCTGAAAAAAAATTGCAAAAGAGTGTTGACAGTAAAAAAAAGCGTGATTAGGTTTCGCCCAGCAGACGTTGCTGCGAAAGAGAGTGAGCAGAATCGACATCAAGCCGACACGCTTGTTCCAGATGTCCACCGAAGCGCTATCCACGGTGGAGTCGGGTCCGCTTCTCTCCAAGAAAGCAGCAGTCGTTCCGATCACGCACCCGTGTCGCCGTTCGATGCGGGTGTTTCTGTATCCGTCCCGTCGCGCATCACCTGCGGATGGTTCCCGACGACGGCATGCCGTCGCGGGGTTTGGTTCAACTGGGCGTTTCACCTCCATAGTTCACTGACGAGGAGCCAATTACATGGCCACTAAAAAAGCTGCAAAAAAGAAACCCACCGCCAAGAAGGCAGTGAAGAAGACTGCCGCCAAGAAGGCAGTCAAGAAGGTCGCCAAGAAGGCAACCGCTAAGAAGGCAGTGAAGAAGGCTGCTGCCAAGAAGGCCGTCAAGAAGACTGCCAAGAAGGCAACCGCCAAGAAAGCAGTGAAGAAGACTGCCAAGAAGGCAACCAAGAAGACTGCCGCCAAGAAGGCAGTGAAGAAGACCGCAAAGAAGGCAGTGAAGAAGACTGCCAAGAAGGCGACCAAGAAGACGGCCGCCAAGAAAGCAGTCAAGAAGACCGCCAAGAAGGCAGCGGCTCCGAAGAAGGCGACCAAGAAGTCCGCCACCAAGAAGACTGCCGTAAAGAAGGTCGCCAAGAAGAAGCCGGCCGTTCGCAAGAAGAAGGCCGCTCCGGTCGCGCTGCCCGCAACTCCGGCGCCGCTGATCTGATCTGCAACACCCGATCGCCGTAAACATCGAGCTCTCTCCCCGACGCCCAGCGGGGAGGGAGCTTTTTTATTGGGTCGCTCTCAACAATCGCGAACGCCAAAAACAACAAAGGCGACCGAAGCCGCCTCTGTCCTGAATCGCTGCAAACGCTAACTCAGCGCGGCGATGCCACCGACTTGCCGGACGAGGCCCCCTTACCGGCAGGGTCGGGACGCTCGGCCAGCATGTTCTCGCTGCCGAAGTCGCCATCCACATCGATATCCAGCCAACGCTTGGCCGGCAGGCCGAGCGCACGATCCAGGATGGTCGGCAGCATGCCCGATGGCAGGCCGCTCTCGCCGTTCCACATGATGGCGATGCCGAGGTCGCGCTCGGGCAGCAGCGCGACCAGGCCGCGATACCCCTGCACCGCGCCGGCATGGAAGACCACTTGGTGGCCGGCGTAATCGAACACGCGCCAGCCCAGCGCGTAGCTGGCAGCATCCACACGCTCGTGGCGCCAACCCGAGCGCATCTCGCCCGGTGTGGAGATCAACGGCGCGTGCAGCGTCGCCAGCAGCGGCGCAGGCAGCACGTCGGTGCGGTGACCGGTGTGCGCGAGCAACCACTGCGCCATGTCGCTGGCGCTGGCGTTGACGCCGGCAGCGGGCGCCAGGCGGTAATAGGTCGGCTTGGGCGTCAGTGCCACCCAACCGCCGCGGCTGCGCACATGCGGGCGTGCCGCATGCGGGCTGGCCTGGATGCCGGCCAATCCCATGCTCGCATCGTTCATGCCCAACGGTTTGAAGATGCGGCGCTCCACCGACTGCTCATAAAAGCTGCCGGAAGCGGCGAACACCACATCGCCGACCAGACTGAAGGCCACGTTCTGATACGCATAGCAATCGCCCGGCGCGCAGCGCGAGGGTGCAGCGGCGAGCTTGTGGCTGAGCGAGTAGTAGTCGACGTTGGATTCGATATCGCGGTCGTAGGCGTTGCGGGTCAGGCCAACGCGGTGGCTAAGCACCTCGGCCACAGTGAGCTGGTGGGTGGCGACGTTATCGCTGAGCTGGAAGCCGGGCACGTAATCGACCACCTTGCTGTCCCAACGCAGCACGCCGTCGTTGACCAACAGGCCGGCCATGGTGCTTGCGAACGCCTTGGACAGCGAGGCGAGGCGGAACACGGTGTGGCCATCGACCGGCTGCGGATGATTGACATCGGTGACGCCATAGCCGCGCGCGCTCAGCACCTTGCCGCCCTGCACGATCGCCATCGCGATACCGGGTACGCGGTTGCCGTAGGTCAACTGATTGGCCATCGACTCGAACGCGGCCACATCGAAGCCGGCCGCCGGTATCAGCACACTGCCGGCCGGGAGCGAAGCGCGATACTGCAGCGGAGCGGTGGGCGACTGTGCGGCGGTGGCCGGCTGCAGCGCAGAGGCAGCTGGCGCAGGTGTCTGCGCGGTGGAAGAGAGGGCCAGAGGCAATAACGCCCCGAGCAGCCCGATGGCCAACGGACGAAACCGTCGGGGCCTGCGCATTTCAGTCATGGTTGTCCCGCCTGTTCCACTGCCTCCGGCGATTCTAGCGCTGCGCTTCGCAATAGCACAAACTGCCAGAAGATGAATGGGCATCATATTGATCCTATTGATGATTTTAGGTTCAGAAATCGGGCGGCGCGGAGCGCTTCGAGTGCGCCTCGGCACCTTTGCAGATGTGGCTGCAAGCGGCGTGCCGTCTGGATGCAGGATCAGTCCGTTGTGTTCTGCACCGCGCCGCTGGTGGTGCTGCGCCGCATCGGCTAACTTGCGCGCTTCCTTCGCGGGTGCCGCCGCTGCCATGTCCTTGCTGTCGGGCCCGTTTGTGCAGGCGATTTGTTCACCATGACGAGCCGATTTTCTTCGTCGCAGTCTGCGGCTGGCCGTTTGAGCGGTGCATTGCGCAGCTCGCCGCCGCTGGCGTGGAGTTTTCTGTATTTCTTCTGCCTGCTCAGCGGGTATTACGTGCTGCGCCCGGTGCGCGAGGCGATGAGCGCCTCGGCGGATGTGGAAGCGATCTTTCCCACCGGCATGATCGCCTTCTTTGCCGCGCATGGCATGCCGCTCAAGGACTTCACCCTGCAAGTGCTGTTTACCTGCACCTTCCTGATCATGGTGTTGCTGCAGCCGGTCTACGGCGCATTGGTCAGCCGCTATCCGCGCCGGGTGTTCCTGCCGGTGGTGTATGGCTTCTTCATCGCGACCCTGTTGCTGTTCTACGTGTTGTTCGATAGCGGGGTGCCCGGGCGCGGCATGGCGTTCTTTTTGTGGGTGACCGTCTTCAACCTGTTTGCGGTGGCGGTGTTCTGGAGCTTCATGGCCGACGTCTTCAGCAATGCCGAAGCGCGCAGTTACTACGGTTACATCGGTGCGGCCGGCACGCTGGGCGCGTTTCTCGGGCCGATCCTCACCCGCACCCTGGTCGAGCGTATCGGTATCGCGCATCTGATGCTGGTGTCGGCCGGGTTTCTGACGGTGTGCGTGGTCTGCGTGCTGCGTCTGCGCTTGTGGGCGGTTGCGCGCGAGCAGGAGCGACAGCTGAGCTCCGGCGAAGTGCCGATGGGCGGCAATGTTCTGGGCGGGCTCAAGCTGATCGTGCGGGAGCCGTTGCTGCGCTGGTTGGCCTTCATGGTGTTGTTCGGTGTGGGCGTCGGCACCTTGCTCTACAACGAGCAGGCAGCGCTGGTACGGCGGCTATACACGGACGCAGCGGCAGCCACCGCCTATTACGCGAGTATCGATCTGGCGATCAACGCGCTCACCCTGGTGTTGCAGCTGCTGGTGACGCGCGCGCTGTTGTCGCGTTTCGGTATCGGACCGGCGCTGTTGATTCCGGGCGTGGCGATCACGCTGGGCTATGCCGTGCTGACGGCCTCGCCGTTGCCGATGATGATCGCGATCGTGCAGGTGATCACGCGCTCCAGCGAGTTCGCACTGGCCAAGCCGGCGCGCGAGACCTTGTACACGCGCGTCGACCGGGAATGGCGTTACAAGGCCGGCGCGGCGATCGACACCGTGATCTACCGCGGTGGCGATCTCACCTTCGTGTGGGTGCACAAGCTGGTGTCGGCATTCGGCTCCAGTGCCGTGTTCGGCGTCGGTCTGCTGGTGGCCTCGGGCATGACACTGGGCGCATTCGGTCTGCTGCGCGAGGCGCGCAAACTGCCTGCCGAGCGCGATGCGCAGACCGTCAGGCAGGTGTCCGACTAAGAGGGGCTGGCAAAACTACTTGCCGCCATCAGGCGGGCGCGACTGTTGCTGGGTACGACATGTACCACTGATACAGCTGGTTCTGAGCGCGCCGTGCATATCTGCTTGCTTATTACTCGCGACGTTTTGTCAGCCAGTTCAAGGCAGCGACATCTCTGTTGCCTTGGAGTAGTTGGACAGTGTTGATAGCTCCTTTGCAGAGCGGATGATCTCAGGGCTGGAGCGGTTGATCTGCGGCCTGGCTGCAGGGCCCTTGCCCGCCCACCATCGCAGGACACGCCGCAAGTACGTCCGTGTAGGCTCTTACGCGGCATCCATGCCGCGTAAGGTCCCGCGACGGTGGGCGGGCAAGGACCAATCAAGAGTGTCGGTGTGTAGGGTGCAAGCAGTGCATGATGTGCTTCCAATTCGCTAACTCTCATGTAGATGCGGCCTGCAACAGCAGGCCGATGTAACCGGAGAGATGGCCCGCTTTTCACAAAGCTAGCGATCAGCTCCCTGGTGCGGTGTCCTCACCGCTTGCGGGACCGTGTAGCGGCATGGATGCTGCCACCGAGCCTACATGGATGTACTTGCGGCGTGTCCTGCTAGCGGCGAGGGCATCGCGCCCTCAACCAACGCGGCTTGGGACCATCCAGATGACGCGAAGAGCGGCAACAGAACGCCGTGCTCACTTTCAGGCTGTCGCGGATGGTGTTCGGCGAGGCATGTAGTACGTGGCACTCCGATCCCGAGCGTGCTCTGCGTGCTACCGGTGGAGTGCTCGCGATCTTCTATCAGCCACTCCAGGAGCAGGCAGCAAGCCACTGCGCGGCTGTCAAACAAACGTAGCCGGTGCGCGCAATCACAACGTTCTACTGGTGCGTGCAGATCTTGCATCTCTTCCGCCCATCTTGCGGCAGCATGAGGTTTGATCGGTTGCTTCGGACCAGACGACTGCAATCACGACTATGCTGGCTGCCACGTTCATTACGCCAATCTGCCATGTCCCTGTTCGCCATCGTCGCCGGCCTGTGCGTCGCTCTGCTGCACCTCTACATCCTGGTGTTGGAAATGGTGCTGTGGACGCACCCGCTGGGGTTGAAGACCTTCCGCAATACGCTCGAGAAAGCCCAGGCCACCCGTGTGCTGGCAGCCAACCAGGGCCTCTACAACGGCTTCCTGGCCGCCGGTCTGTTCTGGGGCGCGTTGCAGGCCCGCACCGACGTGCTGAGCTTCTTCCTTGGCTGTGTGGTCGTGGCGGGTTGCTACGGCGCCTATAGCGTCAACCGTCGCATCTTCTTTGTGCAGGCGTTGCCGGCGCTGATTGCGTTGGCATTGGTGTGGTTGCCGCGCTGAGGTTCTTCCGTCAGCGTCTTCGCTTCTCGTAGGAGCGGGCTTGCCCGCGATGAAGCATTACCGGTAACGCTTCATCGCGGGCAAGCCCGCTCCTACAAAGGTGTAGCCGCCGGGAACTGGTCGACAGACCAAGGCTGCTGGCAGCGTATCCGCGAGATTGCCGTTCTCCACAAACAACGACGGCGGGCCGAAGCCCGCCGTCGTCTGCTGTCACCTTGGCCTGCGCGTTACGCCGCTTCGCGCGGCTGCTGTGCCTGCGGCTTGTCGTAGTAGCTGGCCGCACGCAACTCATGCGGATCGAAGTCGTCCACGGTGATGGTGTCCATCATGATCGCGCGCAACTCTTCCAGCTGCCTGCGCTCGTCGATGGTGATCACGCCCTCGGCCACGGCCTCGTCCAGCTGCGCGGGGAAATCCAGTGCCTCAATGCCCTTGGTCTTGAGCGCCTTGAGGAACTTGCGCTCCACCGGCTCTGCCAGCACGGCCTTGGCCAGATAGCTGGCGATACGGCCGCCGGGGTTGTTGGCGCATGGGGTCAGGAACACGCCCTGGCCCAAACGATCGCGTGCCTCGTTCGGCGTCATCAAAATCGATGCCACGCGATGGCCCAGACGGTCGCCCGGTGCTTCGGCACGACGGCCCAGCGGGAAGATCAGTACCCACATCAGCCAGCCCACCGGGCGGATCGGGAAGTTGCGCAGCGCGGCCGACAGCGAGGTCTCGATCTTGTGCACGCTGTCGTGGAAGGCCCACGCCAGCAGCGGCTGATCGGCTGCCGGTGCACCTTCGTCGTGATAGCGCTTGAGCATCGCGCTGGTCAGGTAGATGTGGCTCAGCACATCGCCCAGGCGACCGGACAGCGATTCCTTGAACTTGAGCTTGCCGCCCAGCATCAGCATCGACACGTCGGCCATCAGCGCCAGGTTGGCGGAATAGCGATCCAGCTTGCGGAAGAACCGACGCGTGTACGCATCACCCGGTGCAGCGCCGATACGTGCGCCGGTCAGGCCGAACCAGAACGAACGTACCGCGTTGGAAATGCCGAAGCGGATGTGACCGAACAGGCTCTGATCGAAGTCTTCCAGACCACGGCGCGTATCCGGATCCTGCGCCGCCTTCATTTCCTTCATCACCCACGGATGGCACAGGATCGCGCCCTGACCGAAGATCAGCAGACTGCGGGTCATGATGTTGGCGCCTTCCACGGTCACGCCGATTGGCGCGGACTGCCAGGCACGGCCGGCGAAGTTACGCGGCCCCAAAATAATTCCCTTGCCGCCGATCACATCCATCATGTCGCTGACCACTTCGCGGCCCATGGTGGTGCAGTGGTACTTGGCGATCGCCGACGGCACCGATGGCACATCGCCACGGTCCACCGCCGCCGCCGTGGCTTGCGACAGCGCACTGATCGCATAGGCCTTGCCGCCGATGCGTGCGAGCGCTTCTTCCACGCCCTCGAAGCGGCCGATCGACAGACCGAACTGCTTACGGATGCGCGCATACGCACCTGTCACCACCGCCGCGTACTTGCCGCCGCCGCTGGCCGTGGAGGGCAGGGTGATCGAACGACCCACCGCCAGACACTCGTTGAGCATGTTCCAGCCCTTGCCGACCATGTCCACGCCACCGATCAACTGGCTGAGCGGAATGAACACCTCGTTGCCGCGGATCGGTCCGTTCTGGAAGGTGGAATTCAGCGGGAAATGCCGGCGGCCGATTTCCACTCCCGGCGTTTCGCGCGGCAACAGCGCCAGGGTGATGCCGATGTCCTTGTTGTCGCCGATCAAGCCTTCCGGGTCATACATGCGGAACGCCAGGCCGATCAGTGAGGCCACCGGTGCCAGAGTGATGTAACGCTTGTCGAAGGTGAGCTTGACGCCGAGCACGTTGGCGCCATTCCACTCGCCCTTGCAGACAATGCCGTAGTCCGGGATCGAGGTCGCATCGGAGCCGGCGAACGGGCCGGTCAGACCAAAACACGGCACCTCGGCGCCGATGGCCAGACGCGGCAGGTAATAGTCCTTCTGTTCCGGCGTGCCGTAATGCAGCAGCAACTCGCCCGGCCCGAGCGAATTGGGCACACCGACGGTGGAGCTGACCACGCTAGAGATCGAGGACAGCTTCTGGATCACCTTGTGGTGCGCCAGCGCGCTGAAGCCCAGGCCGCCGTACTGCTTCGGAATGATCATGCCGAAGAATTTCTGCTTCTTGATGTAATCCCACAGCTCCGGCGGCAGATCGGCGTGGACATGGGTGATTTCCCAGTCGTTGACCATCTTGCACAGCTCTTCGACCGGGCCATCCAGAAACGCCTGCTCTTCTGCGGTCAGCTGCGGCTTGGGGTAGTTGAGCAGCTTCTGCCAATCCGGATCGCCGGTAAACAGCTCGCCTTCGAAGCCCACCGAGCCGGTTTCCAGCGCGATGCGCTCGGTCTGCGACAGCGGCGGCAGCACCTTGCGGAAGAAGCCCATCAGCGGCGTGGTCAGCAGCGGCTTGCGCAGGAACGGCAGCAAGACAGGCGCCGACACCAGCACCACCAGTACGGCAGCGACGATGGTTGCGGTGAGATTGGCACCCAGCAACCAGCACGCCACCAGCACGCAGGCGCTCAGCGCGACCCAGGTGGCAAGGCGCATGCGGTGGTAGGCAGCGATGCCCGCCGCCAGGATGACGAGGAGGAACGGTGCAACGATGCTCATGGTCTTGCTCCAGTGACATGCTCGGTAATGTTGGACGCTGCGATGGTGCCAACCGAGGGCAGTGCATCCAGATAATGCAACACGGTGGCGGTAAATGTGGTGTTGTCGTCGCCGGCCAGCATGTGCGTGGCATCGGGCAACTGCACGTGCTGCGCATGCGGTGCGATCGACAGGAATTCGCTGATGGTGTCCGGTGTGACCAGATCGCTACGTCCGCCGCTGATCAGCAGCATCGGGCAACGCACCTGTGACGCGGCGTCGAGCAATGCCTGCTGCTGCGTATGCGGATCCTGCCCCGCCAGTTCGTCGACCAGGCGCGGGTCCCAATGCCAGTGCCAACGCCCGTCGGCACGCTGCCGCAACAAGGCCTGCAATTGGTCTGCGGTCTTGCGCGGACGATGCGGCAAATATGCGGCAATCGCGTCTGCCGCGGCATCCAGCGATGCGAATCCGCCCGGATGTGCAGTCATGAAACGCAGGATGCGCTCCACGCCCCGCGTATCCCAGCGCGGCGTGATGTCGACCAGCACGATCGCCCGAAACAAACCCGGCCAGCGCGCCTCTGCCAGCAGACCAAACAGCCCGCCCATCGAGGCGGCGACCAGCACCGGCGGCTCGGATTGCTCACCGGCAAGCACGATCAGATCGTCGGTGAATTGCGTGGCCGAGTAGGGCACCTCAGCATCGTTGACGCTGGAATCGCCATGCCCGCGTGCGTCGTAAGACAGCGCCCGGTAGCCGGCTTCCGCCAAGGCGGTGGCCGTGCCTTCCCATGCGTGTCGTGTCTGGCCGAATCCATGCGCAAACAGCACGGTCGGTGCGCGTTCTGCGCCCTGCGCCGACACCGCAAGCAACGTCTCACCAATACGGATGTGGGTGACAGACGTAATGCAGGCGAGGCTAGAGGAAGAGGTGACCATACCTAATGGTATGGATCTAGTGTGCTCACTGTCAATACTCAGTGGTATGGATGGTTAAGCCATTGAATCCTGGCAGTTGTGCCTGCATTTTCTGCCGCATACTGCAATCGACCCGAGCGTATGGTTAAATCGTCACAATGAACGACACCACCGATTCCAGCCCCACCACGCCCCGCGCCAGTTCCGGTCGCGGTCAGCGCCTCAGCGCAGACGACTGGGCACAGGCCGCGCTGGACCTGATCGCCGAACAAGGTGTCGGTGCAGTCGCCGTAGAACCACTGGCGCGCCGACTCGGCGTCACCAAGGGCAGCTTCTACTGGCACTTTCCCTCGCGCGACGCGCTGCTGCAGGCAGCCCTCGAACGCTGGGAGATCTTCGAGCAAAAAGAAGTGTTCGGCAGCCTAGAAGACGTTCCGGATCCCAGCGCACGCTTACGCGCACTGTTTCAACTGGTCGCGCACGAAGTCAAACCGCATGTCATCTACAGCGAACTGCTCAAGGCACTCGACCATCCGGCCGTGCGCCCGGTCATCGACCGCGTCTCGCAACGCCGCCTCGACTACCTGATCGCCTCGTTCCGCCAGGCCGGCCTCACCCGCACCGACGCCCAACACCGCGCCCGCCTGGCCTATGCCGCCTATGTCGGTTTCCTGCAGCTGTCGCTGCAACTACAGCAACCCAAGCAGGCCCGCGAAGACTTCGAAGCCTACGTCGAGCATGTGATTCAGACGTTGATTCCTGGGTGAGCTAAACAGTAGATAGCGAGTTGCTCGCTTCTTGAAATCCAGACATGACTACGGCCCCGATTGGGGCCGTAGTTACTTTACGCAGCTGGTTTTATCAGCCGCTTCGATCAGAAGCGCTGACGGTACTGCATGTACATATAGCGGCCCGGCACGTCGTACTGCGGGTCGAACCTGTTGGCCGACGTGCTGTACGAAACCGGCGGATCCTTGTCGAACGCGTTGTTCAAGCCAAGCGATACGGTCGCATTCCAAGGCGTGCTGTAACGGAACTGGATGTCGTGATACGTCGTCGCGCCAATGTGGTTGCGCGGTTCAGCACCATCGGCCGTGACACGATCAGGATCGGAGCAGTAAGCCTGCGCCAATGCCGCTGACAAGGGGCAGGACTCCGCCATACCGGACTTGTAACGCAGGCCCCAGTTGATACCGAAGTCACCCAACGACCAGTCGACATACAGGTTGGAACGGATGCGCCAGTAAGGATCCTGGTTCAGGTAACGACCCTGGAACTGTTCGAGTTCGGAATCGGCAGTTGCCTTGGTTTCCCAGCTCGACAGATAAGTCGAATCCCAGCTGATGGTGAACTGGCCGAATGCCGTTTCCGGCAAGCGGTAATTGATGGCCAGATCCCAACCTTCCACCTTGTACGACGACAAATTCAACAGTGGCATGTTGATGTTGGTGACGGTGTAAGCGCCATCGGCATAGTTCGGGTCGCGCGTGATGAGCGCGCAGTACTCGGCCTGCTCACCCGCACTGCCGCCATAGCA
The DNA here is from genome assembly GCF_024499015.1 of Xanthomonas hortorum pv. pelargonii. Classification (NCBI taxonomy): domain Bacteria; kingdom Pseudomonadati; phylum Pseudomonadota; class Gammaproteobacteria; order Lysobacterales; family Lysobacteraceae; genus Xanthomonas; species Xanthomonas hortorum. The sequence continues at coordinate 4,115,161 of NZ_CP098604.1, forward strand.
CTTGTCCAGGATGAACTGGGATTCCGGACGTGTGATCGCGTTTTCGATCTCGATCTGCCACCAATCCAGGCTCACATTCAGGCCTTGCGCGAAGCTCGGACTGAACACAAAGCCCAGCGTGCGGCTGGTCGAAGTTTCAGGCTGCAGCTGATCGTTGGAGGTCCAGGTGAACGGCTCAAGGGTCTGCTTGGCACCATTGCCTGCACCAGGCTGCACGAAGTTCGCAGGCACGCCTGCCGCTGCACAGTTCTGCGCCACCACCGGGTTGCTCAGCTGGCCGGACTGGCTCGAGCACGGATCGGCGTAGGTCTCGAACGAATCGGAATTGCCTGCGAACAGATTGTTGATGCTCGGGGCACGGAAGCCTTCGCTGTAGTTACCGCGGATCATCAAGTCCTGGATGGGTTTCCAGCGGAAACCGAACTTGTTGTTCACGGTGTCACCGAAATTGCTGTAATCCGAGTAGCGGGTAGCAAGGCTGAAGTCCAGCAGCTGGGCACCCGGCAGGTCAGCCAGGACCGGAACCGACAGTTCCAGGTAGAACTCGTCGAGGCTGTAGGAGCCGGCCGTCGGGCGCGCGCCATTGCCCGTACTCAGGCCTGCGGCAATGAAGGCGTCCGGATCGAACTGGCCACTTTCCTTACGGTATTCGTAGCCAGCAGCGAAGGCCAGCGGGCCTGCCGGCAGGTCTACGATATCGCCGCTGATGTTTGCGGTATAACCCTTCGATTCGACCATCGACGAATCATGCGCAGTGAAACTGGTGTAATCCAGCGCATCCTGAGTGATCGAGCCGCGCGGTCCCAGTGGATTGACCGGCACGCAGCCCGGAATCACGTCGCCGCCCGGACCGGAAACGCAGACCGGCACGCCATTGCGCAGCTCAGACGGCCCGTAGGCATTGTTTAGATTGGACAGGTTGAACAAGCCATAGGTCAGGACATTTTCATCCGACTTGTCGTAGCGATAGCCCACGTCCCAGTCGAAGCTGCGATCGGCAAATTCAAAGAAGCCTTCAAGGCCACCATAGAAGTGCCAGTTCTTCACATTCTGATTGAAAGAGCGGCCACCGGACTCGATGAAGCGACGATTGACGCCGGTCAGATCCTGACCAAACGGGTTGTAAAGACTATCTGCACTGAGCGTCAGGCCAGTGATTGGCATTGCTGCGAGCAGCTGCTCAGACTTGCGCTCGTTGTACATCGCCTCGGTGCGGAACGTCACGTTGTCGGTGAAGTTGAAGCTACCTTGGGCAAACAGCGAGGTGCGCTCCTGCGGAGTGAGCAGATAGTTGTCCGGTGCAGTGTTGTAACCGTGAACATTGGCAACGTACGGAGTTTCGACGCCATTGATCAGAATGTTGCGTGAGCCATTCCGGATATACGAACCCGGGAAGCCGGTGCCGCTCTGGCCGCTGAAGAACGGCGGGCCGCCGGCAGAGATCTCCCGATCGCCCGCCATCACCGACTCTTCCTGGACATAGGAAGCGCCGATCAACAGGCTTGCGCGATCGGTGGTGGTGCCGATGGTGAAGTCGTATGCCTGACGCTGGCCGTCGCCATCGCTGTACTGACCGACGTTGACGCCAGCTTCGGCGCCGTCGAAGTTCTTGCGGGTAATGATATTCACCACGCCGGCAATGGCGTCGGAACCGTAAATCGTGGAAGCGCCATCCTTCAGGATGTCAATGCGCTCGACCATCGCAGTCGGAATGGTGTTGAGGTCGACGCTGCCGTCCAGGCCGGTGGTCCAGCGGCGGCCGTTGACCAATACCAGCGTACGCGCGCTGCCCAGGTTGCGCAGCGCAATGCCGGAACTGCCGTCGCCGCCGTTGTTGAAGGTGCGATTCAGGGCTGCGCCGTTGGCCGCGACACGCTGCAGCACATCTGCAACAGAGGTGACGCCCTGCTTATCGATGTCCTGGCGAGTCAACGTCAGAACCGGCTGCGAGGTTTCAACGTCTGCGCTCTTGATGCGCGAACCGGTCACTTCGATCTTGTCGAGGTTGGTGGTGCCGGCTTCCTGCGCGACGGCGGTACCGATACCGGCCACGCCCACGACAAGCGCGAGGACAACTGCATCGCGCAGCTTGTTGGACTTGCAATTCATTAGCTCTCTCTCCAAGTGATCTTGGGTACTGCCAAGGGTTGTTTGCCTGTCGGGGGTTCCGAAAGAAGCGGATCCAAAACGTCAGGGTGAACCGATGGTATATGCGTTGCGCGAAGAATTAAAGTCCCGTTAACGAAAAAGAAGAAAGACGTGAAACAGAGACGCGCGACAGCATCCAGAACGAAAAACGCCACCGGCGACGAACCGGTGGCGTTCTGGGAAAGTACTTTTGAATCAGTGGCTTACAGGTCTTGTTCGTACCGAACGTACGGAATCGTGCCGTCGTTGTTGCTTTCGTTGTTCGGGGCGAAGGGATTTTTGCCGCGGGAGATGACATTTTCCGCGCCGACTGTCAACTGCCCGCTCCAGGGAGTGCGCCAGGTCAGACCGAGGCCCAGGCCTTCCCATTTTTCCGGCTGGCCGGGAACGTCGACCACGCGGCCGATGACATTGGCGCTGAAGGCACCATAGCCGCCGCCGACGCTGAGGGTCTTGGTGTCCCACTGGTCAGCGATGGCCGGGGAGACGTCGGCCAGCGGCACCAGCCGCGCGCGGGCATAGGTGCCGCCGATCGAGACGAAGCCTTCGCGGCCGATGTTCTTCTGGCCGAACACGGTCAGGTCGTTCTGTTCGACGCGGGTCAACGGTGCCTTGCCGGCGCCGATCAACCAGGCGGGCAAGGTGTCGCGGCCGGTGCCGGCGGTGACGCCTGCACGTGCGCCAGCGCGATTGAAACCCAGCGTCGCCGAGACCCGGCGCGATGCGGCAGCGCTGTCGTCTTCTTCGTCGCCGATGCCGGCAAGCAGGCAATGGCTGGCCAGACCGTTGATGTTGGTGCCGCGGCTGCTGTTGCAGATCAGGCCCAGCGAATCGCCCGAGGTCAGGCCGAAGGCCGCATCCAGCGAATTGCGACCGAAGTGCCAGCGTGCGCCGGCCTTCTGCTCACCGGTCGGCTCAAGGTACAGAAAGGCTTCCACCTTGCCGCTACCCTTGTTCCACACCGGCAGGATCGTGCTCTCGCGCAACTGCTGGGAGGCTGCCGACTGCGCGTGCACACCCGTGGCTGCCGCAAGGGCAACCAGCAAAGCGAGCGGAAGGCGCAGGAAGTGTCGCATACCAGAGTTCAGACCCAGGGGCAGTTGTTAAGTTCCCGAGAGCGGGCGACGAGAATGCTAGGGTGTTTATGATTATTTAACAAGTGGGCGCGTTCCCCAGAACGCGTCAGTCAAACCTTTCTACTGCAACCTTTCCGGCGCTTCCTGAGAGGGTTGCGCTGCGCTGAAAAGTACGTCCAGCGCGGTCAACGGAAAGTGATACTCACGCCCGCAGAACTCGCAGCGCACCTCGACTTCGCCGGTCGCCTCCGCCGCTGCGCGGGCTTCTTCTTCGCCCAGGGATTGCAGCATCGAGGCGACCCGCTCGCGCGAGCAGGAGCAGCCGAAGCTGAGCGGCTTATTGCCCAGCAACTGCAGGTCTTCTTCGTGGAACAGGCGGTGCAGCAGGTCTTCGGCGGCCACTGATAGCAGTTCCGGGGCGCCCAGGGTGTCGAACAGCGCGCCGATGCGGGTCCAGCCGTCGTTGTCGCCCTCGTCGCCGGGCAGTTTTTGCAGCAACAGTCCGGCGGCTTGGTCCAGGCCTGCGGCCAGCAGCAGGCGGGTCGGCAACTGTTCGGACTGGTGGAAATAGGTCTCGAAGGCTTCGGCCAGATCCGGGGCCTGCATGCCGACCAGGCTCTGGTAGCGCTGCGGTTCGCGCGGGTCCAGGCCGGGATTTTCGATGGTGATCGCCAGTAGTGCGGCCTCGCCCAGTTCGCGCAGGTCGGCGGGTGCATCGGCGCCGTCGGCCAGTTGCACGATGCCGCGCAAGGTGCCTCCCGCGGTGCATTCGGCGAACAAGGTGCGCAGTGTTTCATTGCCGCGCAGCTGTACCGACAGACGCCCGTCGACCTTGGTATGGCCGGTGAACAATGCCGCGGCGACCGCCGCTTCGCCGAGCAACTGGCGTGCGGAAGGCGGGTACTCGGCCGCGCCCTGGATGTCGTGCCAGGCCTGGGTCAGGCGCACGTGGACGCCGCGCACGCCGGCGGCAGGCAGCAGGAAACGGGAAAGCTGATCGTGATCGGTCATGGGAACATCGGACGTAGGGGACGCCAGTTGCCGGATAATGCGGCAGGAATCGGGATGAATAGGTCGTAGCAAACAATGGGGACGGATGCATTGGATGACAAGCAGGTAGCGCCACCGCGGCGCGCTCGGCGCTGGGTGTTGGCGGCACCGTTGTTGTTCGCCGCCGCGAGCGTGGTGCAGGTGCTGGTGCTGCGGCTGGTCGATCCGCCGATCAGTAGCATGATGGTGGGGCGGTATCTGGAAGCCTGGGGCGAAGGCGACTGGAATTTTTCGCTGCATCAACAATGGCGCGACTACGACAAGATCGCGGCCAGCCTGCCGATTTCGGTGGTGGCTGCGGAGGATCAGCAGTTTCCAATACATCACGGTTTCGATCTGCAGGCCATTGAGAAGGCGCGCGATCACAATGCGCGCGGTGGGCGCGTGCGTGGGGCGAGCACGATCAGTCAGCAGGCCGCCAAGAACGTGTTTCTGTGGCAGGGCCGCAGTTGGGTGCGCAAGGGCCTGGAGGCCTGGTACACGGTGCTGATCGAGCTGTTGTGGCCGAAGCAGCGCATTCTGGAGATGTATCTCAACGTGGCCGAATTCGGCGATGGGGTGTATGGCGCGCAGGCCGCTGCCCGGCAGTTCTGGGGCAAGGATGCGGCAGGGTTGTCGCCGACCGAATCGGCGCGTCTGGCGGCGGTGCTGCCCTCGCCACGTCGCTATGACGCACGGCGCCCCGGGGCCTATGTGCAGCGGCGCACCGCGTGGATCCAGCGGCAGGCGCGCCAGTTGGGCGGTCCTGCGTATCTGCAGGCGCCATGAGCATGAGCGCGTTAGAAACAGCGCAACTGCCGGCTGCAGCAGATCGCCTCACGGTGGTGATTGCGGCCTACAACGAAGAAACCAGCATTCCGTTGCTGCATCCGCGTCTGTGCGCGGTGCTCGCGGGATTGAGCGGATTGCACACGCACGTGCTGTATATCGACGATGGCAGCAGCGATGGCACCTGGACTGTGTTGCAGGCACTTGCCGAGGCCGATGCGCAGGTGAGTGCGGTGCGGTTGTCGCGCAATTTCGGCAAGGAAGTGGCCATTTCTGCGGGGCTGGATCATGTATTGCCCGGTGCGGTGGTGCTGCTCGATGCCGATGGGCAGGACCCGCCGGAGTTGATCCCGGAGTTCGTTGCGCTGTGGCGTGCCGGTTACGACAACATCTTCGGCACGCGGATTTTCCGCGAGGGCGAGAGCTGGTTGAAGCGCAGTGCGGCGCATGCGTTCTATCGGGTGATCCGGCAGTTGTCGCGCACGCCGATTCCGGCTGATACCGGGGATTTCCGATTGTTGTCGCCGCGTGTGGTGCATGCCTTGCAGCAGCTGCGCGAGCGCCACCGTTTCATGAAAGGCCTGTTCGGCTGGGTCGGGTTTCGCCAGGTGGCGTTGCCGTACCGTCGTGCGCCGCGGCTGTCGGGGCGCAGCAAGTTCACGGTGTGGCGGTTATGGAATTTCGCGCTGGATGGCATCACCAGTTTTTCCACGGTGCCGTTGCGCGCGGCGACCTATCTCGGTTTGCTGACCGCGTTGGTGGCGTTCCTGTTCGGTGGCTGGGTAGTGATCAAGGCGGCCTTGCTGGGCGACCCGGTGGCGGGTTGGCCGACCATGATGTCGGTGATCCTGTTTCTGGGCGGGATCCAGCTGATTGCGTTGGGCTTGATCGGTGAATACCTGGGCCGGTTATATGACGAGGCCAAGCAGCGCCCGCTGTATCTGGTCGATACCCACTGCGGCGCGGTGGGAGTAGTCTGCGATCACCAGACCAAGCGCGGAGCGGGCCATGCAGACCGTACGACAGCTGTTGGGGACCAAGCAGGTTGAGGTATTTGCTGTTGCGGCCGATGCCGCAGTGATCGAGGCGATCCGCTTGATGGCCGAGAAGGGCATCGGTGCGGTGTTGGTGATGGACGGGTCGCGCCTGATTGGCATCGTCTCCGAGCGCGATTACGCGCGCAAAGTGGTATTGCGCGATCGGGCCTCATCGACCACCAGCGTTGCCGAGATCATGAGCACCGAAGTGGTGACAGTATCGCCATCGGACACGGTGGAGCGTTGCATGCAATTGATGACCGATGGACGCTTCCGGCATCTGCCGGTGGTCGAAAACGGACGCGTGCACGGGGTGATTTCCATCGGCGATCTGGTCAAGGCGGTGATCGAGAACCAGCAGCGCGATATCGATCAGTTGCAGCGTTATATCGCCAGCTAACGCCGCGCTGGCTGAAGCCTTGCAGCCAAGAGTGGCTACAAATTTACTGCGCCCACCGTTAGGTTGGTGCGGCCGGCTTTTTGGTTGCACACGTGCACATTGCAAGGTGCGATGTTCTCAGCGCTTGCGGTACCTTGTGGCGGCATGAATGCCTTTACGGAGCTCCATGGATGGATGCACAGGGTGTTCCGAAGCGGTGAGAGCATCACGCCCGCAATCCGCTTGGTTTGGGAACATTCAACTGCACCGAAGCTCTTGGCCGTCTTGCTAGGGGATTGAACTGTGCGGATGGGTCGGTTCTTGATCGGCTGATTTGCGGCTTGGCTGCGGGGCCCTTGCCCGCCCACCCTCGCGGGACACGCCGCAAGTACGTCCGTGTAGCAACTGTGTTGATCAGGACCCCGATTCGCGGCCTTCGATCGGTTTCCTTCGGGTGCGTCCATCGGTAGGTGCCGGCCGCTGGCCGGCACGCTTTTGCGTTTGCGCATGGCCGTCAAATGCGCTCAGGCGGGCTGCATGGCGGCTCTTTCATCGCGCACGCGCGCATTGAGGATCACCAGCATCTTGCGCATCACCGCCACAAGGGCGACCTTGCCCTCCTTGCCGCGTGCCCGCAGCGCTCTGTAAAAATCGCGCAGACGTGGCTCGTGCCGAGCTGAGGACATGGCCGCCATATACAGCGCCTGTCGGATGTCGGCTCGGCCTCCGCCAATCCCCCGTTTACCTCGCATCGCGCCGCTGTCGCGCGAGAGCGGGGCAACGCCAACCAATCGGGATATCTGCTTTCCGCTGAGCGTCCCAAGCTCTGGTAACCGGCACGCCAGCACGGCCAGCAGCACCGGACCGACCCCTTTGAGCGTCTTCAACGCAGCCAGGTGCGGTTGCTCGGTGAGTAGCGTCTTCAGCTGCCCGGCGATCAGTTTGTCTAACCGCGCCACACTGCGCACAAGCTGGTTCACGTTGCCCTGCAGCAGCTTGCGCAGCGCTTTTTCCGCAACCTGCTGCAGCTGCTGCCTTGCTGTTTTCAACAGATCCACCAGTTGCCGACGGGCACGCACATACTCGCCCAGATCGCGCTGCCATGGTTCCAGTGGAACATACTGATGGAGCTCCATCTTCTCGGCCATGCAGGCCAACATGGCGGCGTCCAGCCGGTCGGTCTTGGCCAGTCCCAAACCGTTGGCCAAGTTGCGTGCCCGTTGCGCATTGACGCGCGCCACCGGCAATGCGGCGTGATGCAAGGCATCCAGCGCTGCCAGCTCGTAGCCCCCGGTCGCCTCCAGCACCACTTGCCGCACCGACAGCGTATTCAGCCAATCGACAAGCTTCCGATGACCGCCTGCGGTGTTGGTGAACTGACGGGTCTGGCCTCGAAAACCGCAACGTCAAGAGAGTGTTTGCACACATCGATCCCGATTCCGCTCATGGGAAATCTCCGCTAGGCTAGAAATGTCGAGAGCTCCCTCGCTTGCCCAGTCTTATCGTTTCGAGTGTCACCTCGGGCAACTGTTCGGGCGAATCAAGGGAGAATCCGGCGTGGGTACCAAGCTACACGGCGATCGCTGAGATCCAGGCTCTCACGGTGGCCCACGCCGGCTCTCGACACCTAAACTGCCAGATTCCGAACAGATAAGGCTCTTACGCGGCATCCATGCCGCGTAAGGTCCCGCGACGGTGGGCGGGCAAGGGCCAGCGGAGATGGTCGGTGTGCGTGGTCGAATAGTGCACGCCGCGCGTGCGACCGATGATGGTGCTGTCTGATCAGCTCAGTTCGATTCGACCGACTTCACTGCTATTTCCGACACTTCACTCGTTGACGAAGGCGATTGCGGCCAAGATTTTGCCCAACTCGCTACAGCGCTCGAGCTGTTTTGTTAGCCACTTCAAGTCGCGCAGTTGGGCTACTTTGCGAACTTGCCGCCGCAGTCGCTGTCCTTGCCGGGGCCCGGTTCGAAGGTCGCGAGCAATGCTGCGGGCGGGGCGATCATGCCCAGGCCGACGGCAAGCGCGCCGCGTAGTCCCAATGCTTTGAAGTCCGGCCGGAAGCTGGGGTCTTTGAAGGTGCCTCCGATTCGCAGCGGCGAGCGCAGGCTGAGAATGCTGCGGTCCTTCGGACGCGGACGAAGCAGCAGATCCAGCGTTTCGTCTTTGAGGCTGATGCTGCCTTCGCCAATGATGATGGTGTCGGTGCTATCGAAGGCCAGGGCGCGCGATTGCATCAGGCCGTCTTGCACACCGAAGTCGCCGAAGATGCAGCGCACCGGAATCTGACGATCCTTGGTGAACAGATATTTGAGCGACTCGGCAATGTCCAGGCCGGCCAGCTCCATGATCAGATTGCCCACATGACCCCGGCCCATGCCAACGCCGATCGTGCCATCGGCGCTGCCGAGCATCGCGGCGATCGAGTTGCCGCGACCACGCAAATCGAACTCGCCACCGATGGCGCCCGAGGCTTGTTTTGCGAGCGCGGTGTCGGGGAATAGCTGATCCAGCCGAATACCGCGAAGGCCGGCCTTGAGTTGCGTGGTGATCACTTCGTTGCGCGCATCCATGCGGATGGTGGAGCGGATATCGCCGCCGGCAACGCCGAAGTTGAGCGGGTCTAGTTGCAACAGGCCGTCCTTCAACGTCAGCGAGGCATCCATGTCGTCCAGCGGCCACGATGGTGCGTTGATGCGCTGTGCGCGCCAACGCACCTGCGCATCCATCGCGCGTAGTTTGGACAAGTCATAGGGCGTGCTGGGCAATACACGCGCACTGGCGGCAAGTTGTGCAGCCTGTTTTTTCTGTTCGGCATTTGCCGATTCATTCGTGCCGGTCTTTGGTGGCGCGCCGATGAAGCCAGCCAGATCGTCGAAATCCAGGCGTTTCGAGGCCAGATCCGCGCGCAGGAACGGACGCTTGTTGCGTAGATCCACTTCGGCAGTGCCGGCAAGATCGCTGTCGCCAGCGGTGCCGGTGAACTTTTCGTAGCGCCAGATCTCGCCGTTGCGGCGCAGATGTCCGTCGAGTTTGTACGGCGGCGTCGACGGCATGGCGACGCCGGTCAAGGGATACAGGTCCTGCATGTCCTGCCCACTGAGCGCCATCTGCAGATCGAAGACCTGGAACTGGAAGGGATTCGTCAGCGTGCCGCGGACGTGCGTACGGGTGGCGCCAGCGCTGCCGCGTAGATCGATGCGGAAGGGATGCTCGCTCTGGCTCAGCTCCAGCGGCGAAGCGGTGTCGCCCTTGAGCGTGAAGGGGTAGCCCTTCCAGCGGCCTTTGCCGTCGATGCCGATCGGTGCTGCACGCTGATCGCTGCTGGGCGGTGCGAGACTGTTGATCGCCACATCCACATCCGAGCGGTTGGCGGCATCGATATATTGCAGCCGCCCGTTGTGGACCAGCAGGCGCCCAAGCCGTGGCAGCGTGCCGTCGCCATCGTCCTGATCGAACACCCAGTTGCCCGGATGCGTGTCGTCGCCCGCTTCCAGCAGTACCTTCGGGTGATCCAGGCGAATTTCCGGCAAGCGCACATTGCCGCGCAGCAATGGCCACAACTCGACATCGATCTCGGCCGAATTCAGTTCGGCCATCGGGCCGCGCTTGGACCACTGCGCATTGGCCATGCTCAGCCGGTTACCACGCACGGTGGTGGTGCGGCCCAGTTTTACATCCAGATAGCCCAGATGAAATTCGCGACCGGTCTTGGCACTGACCACGCGCTCGACCGGGCCACGTAGCCAGTTCCACTCGAACAGCAGCACGAAGATCACCACAAGGACGGCGACGATGCCGAACCCGATCAACCAGCGTCGACGACGTGATGTGCGGGGAGGGGGCGTAGCAGAGGTGTTGGTCACAGTGTTCACGCGGGCCATGGTTGGCGATGCCTCGTGCACGGCGCGCGAACGCGCCATCAATCGTCCATCACAGCACCTGCGCAGATCACACCACTTGCGCGATCACCGCGACAAAGTGGCAAGCGCTGCCGGCAAGCACGAACAGATGCCAGATCGCATGGAAATAGCGTTGGGTGTCGCGCTGATAGAAATACGTACCCAAGGTATAGAAGAGCCCGCCGGCCAGTAGCCAGCACAGCGACCAGGTATCGACCGAGCGTAACAGGGGCTGGATCGCGACCAGGATCAGCCAGCCCATCGCCAGATACAGCACCGTGGACAGCAAGCGAAAGCGTCCGGTGAAAAACAGTTTGAAGATCACCCCGGCGGCGGCAATCGTCCAGATGGCGGCGAACAATCCCCAACCCCACGAGTCGCGCAGATTGATCAGCGTAAACGGCGTATAGGTGCCGGCGATCAATAGATAGATCGCGCAGTGATCCAGTATCTGCAGCCGTGCTTTGGCACCCGGATGCGGGATGGCATGGAACAAGGTAGAGGCGACGTAGAGCAGCACCAGGGTGGCGCTGAAGACAATGGAAGTGGCCAACTGCCAGCCGTCGCCATAAATGGCGGCCAGCGTGATCAGCACCGAACCGCCGGCCAATGCGGCAATTGCGCCAAGGCCGTGGGTCACGGCACTGGCTATCTCGTCGCGCAGGTCGGTCGAGGGGGAGGCGTCTGCGTTCATGCCAAAAATGTACCGTAACTGCGAGCAATTCGCATCGCCAGCAGTTGCATTTTCATGCGTCGGTTCAAGCAGCGGTCAATCGATCGCCTTGGCATGCGCGTGTTCGCGCGTTGCGGAAAAGCGCACGTCCGGTGCGCGTTCCTGGGCCAGCTGCAGATTCACCCGGGTCGGTGCCAGATAGACCAACTGGCCGGCCGCATCGATGCCCAGATTGCCGGCATTTTTCTCGCGGAACTCTTCCAGCTTCTTCGGGTTGTCGCAATGCACCCAGCGCGCGGTGGTGACGCCGACCGGCTCGAAGATCGCATCCACGCCGTATTCGTCCTTGAGCCGGTAGGCCACCACGTCGAACTGCAGCACGCCCACCGCACCGAGGATCAGATCGTTGCTCATCAGCGGGCGGAAGAACTGCGTGGCGCCTTCTTCGGATAGCTGCGCCAGACCCTTTTGCAGCTGCTTGAGCTTGAGCGGGTCGCGCAGGCGCGCGCGGCGGAACAGCTCCGGTGCGAAGTTGGGGATGCCGGTAAACGACAGCGATTCGCCCTCGGTAAAGGTGTCGCCGATGGAGATGGTGCCGTGGTTATGGATACCGATGACATCGCCCGGCCAGGCTTCGGCAGCGATCTCGCGATCGGAGGCCATGAAGGTCAGCGCGTTGGCCAACTTAACGTCCTTGCCGCTGCGCACGTGCAGGGTCTTCATGCCGGCAGTGAACTTGCCCGAGCACACGCGCATGAAGGCGACGCGGTCGCGATGTTGCGGGTCCATGTTGGCCTGGATCTTGAAGACGAAGCCACTGAGCTTGGCTTCGGTGGCCTCGACGCGACGGCCGGTGGTGTCGCGTGCCTGCGGCGGCGGTGCGTGTTCGATGAAGAAATCGAGCAGCGGTTGCACGCCGAAGTTGTTGACGCCCGAACCGAAGAACACCGGGGTCTGCTTGCCGGCGCGATACGCCTGCAGATCGAATGGATTGCTGGCGCCTTGCACCAGGTCTAGTTCGTCGCGCAGCTCGGCCAGCATCTGCGTGCCGATCTTCTCGACCAGACCCGGCGCATCCACCGACGGAAAGATGGTCGAATCCTGGCGGGTGAAGTTGCGGCCCTGTTCGTACAGGTGCACCTCGCCGGTGATCAGATGCACCACGCCCTTCAGGCGCTGGCCCATGCCGATCGGCCAGGTCACCGGCGCGCACTGGATGCCCAGCACGGTTTCCACTTCATCCAGCAGGTCGATCGGGTCCTTGCCCTCGCGATCGAGCTTGTTGATGAAGGTCATGATGGGGGTGTCGCGCAGCCGGCAGACTTCCATCAATTTGATGGTGCGCTCTTCCACGCCCTTGGCCACGTCGATGACCATCAGCGCCGAGTCCACCGCGGTCAGCACCCGATAGGTGTCCTCGCCGAAGTCGGCGTGGCCGGGGGTATCGAGCAGATTGATCACCTTGCCCTCGTACGGGAACTGCATCACCGAGGAGGTCACCGAGATGCCGCGCTCCTTTTCCAGCGCCATCCAGTCCGAGGTGGCATGGCGGGCGGCCTTGCGGCCCTTGACCGAGCCGGCCATCTGGATCGCACCGCCGAACAGCAACAGCTTTTCGGTCAGCGTGGTCTTGCCCGCATCGGGGTGGGAAATGATGGCGAAGGTGCGGCGGCGCGCGGCTTCGTTGGAGACGTCGGACATGGGCTGAGCGCGCCCGGTCGGACGCCTGCGGAAACTGAGTAAGCCGGTGATTATAGCGGCTTCGCTCCGGCACGCCTTTCATGACCGGGTCGAGCCAGTCGGCTCTGGCGACGCCACCATCCTGGCGCCTGCGGGTCAGGGCGCCGGCGATGGAAACTGCAGCTCGCCTTGCGGGCCCATCATCCGGAACGGCAGCGAGATCAGCTGCATCCCGGCATTGCGCTGAAGCGCGAAATGCAGGTGCGGGGCGGTGCTGAAACCGGTGTTGCCCGAGCTGCCCAGCCGCTCGCCGGCAGCCACCACCTGGCCGGCACGCACTGCCACGCCATCGGGTGCCAGGTGCGCGTACACCGCCATGCTGCCGTCGGCATGCAGCACCCGCACCAGGTTGCCGCCGCCGGCCGCCGGGCCATGCGGGCCGTCTTCGGTGCTGTCGCGCTGCACCTGCATGACCACTCCTTCGCGCGCTGCCAGCACCGGCGTGCCGTGCGGCAGCGCGAAGTCCACCGCATACCAGTTGGGCGCATCGGTGTGGCTGAAGTGCCCACCGAAGCCCTGGTCTACCTGCACCGGCACATCGCGGAACGGTAATTGGTAGCGCACGGGCTGGGCGCGTGCCTGTGGGGCGCCGGGCACGATGTCGAGCTTGAGTCCAAGCCCGCCCAGGGTGCGCTGGTTGCTGGCCGGATACAGCCGGGCGAGCAGGCGGCGTTCGTGCGCGGCCAGTTCTACCGTCAACGGTAGTTGCGGCACGGCGCGGTAATCCTCGCTGGGCGGTGCGTTCAGTCGCACCTGCGCAGGTCCGGCCAGCGGGTTGCTGACCCAGGTCAGATAGGCCGGCGCCTGCCATTCGAGCTGCAGCAATGGGCCTGTGTCGCCGGCGTCGAGTACAGACGGGGTTGCCGAAGTTGCAGGCCCGGTTGCCGCCGCAGCGCCGGGCCAGTGCCAGCGCTGCTGGGCGCTGGCAGGTGCAGCGCAGGCCAGCAGCAGGGTCATTAAGACCGATGCAAGGACGCGCAGGGCGGCGCGAGACACCTGGTGGGGCACGCGATTGGCTCGAACGGGAAAGACCTCAAGTATGCGGCCCATCATGGGGGGCAGTGGTATCGGATGAAAATATATCTTTCCATCCGCATGAAGAGATTGACATCGCAAAAAGGCGGTGGCATCGTAGCCTCACCATCGAGACCGGCGGAGGGACAGGCCCTTTGATGCCGGGGCAGCCAGCGGAGCGCGCAAGCGCCCGCGTTTGGTGCCAAATCCTGCGGGGACCTGCGCGTCCGCCGAAAGATGGTTCGATTTGTGCCTTGTGCACGTCGAACGCGAGCTCCCGCGAAGCTCGATGGCCGATCCACCCCGGATATCGCCATGAGCCTCGTGAATACAGCATCGCCCTCTACTACCGACTACGCCTATACGCCCGCCGCCACCGATGACGGCTTGATTGCCGTGCGCGGCGATCTTGTCATCGCGCTGCCGATGCGGCATGCCGGCATGCGCGAGCTGCGGTTGCGCTATGAGCTGGTTGGCGCGGCCAATGCGCCCGTGGTGTTCGTGGCCGGCGGAATTTCTGCGCACCGCCATCTGGCCGCCAGCGGCTTGTTTCCCGAGAAGGGCTGGGTGGATGGCCTGGTTGGTACGGGCCGCGCGTTGGATCCTGCATCGCGCCGGCTGTTGGCATTCGACTTTCTCGGCGCCGACGGCACGCTGGATGCGCCGATCGATACCGCCGACCAGGCCGATGCGATCGCCGCGCTCCTGGATGCATTGGGCATCGCGCGCCTGCATGGTTTTGTCGGTTACTCGTATGGCGCCCTGGTCGGTCTGCAGTTCGCCACCCGCCATGCCGCCCGCGTCGGTACGTTGGTCGCAGTGAGCGGTGCGCATCGCGCGCATCCGTATGCTGCGGCATGGCGCGCACTGCAGCGCCGCGCGGTGGCGCTGGGCCAGCTGCAATGCGCAGAAAATCATGGGCTTGCACTGGCACGCCAGTTCGCCATGCTCAGCTACCGTACGCCGGAAGAATTCAGCGAGCGCTTCGACGCGCCGCCGGAAGTGATCAATGGCCGCGTGCGTGTGGCGGCCGAAGACTATCTGGATGCCGCTGGTGCGCAATATGTGGCGCGCACACCGGTGAACGCGTATTTGCGGTTGTCCGAATCCATCGACCTGCACCGCATCGACCCCGCGCAAGTGCGCGTGCCTACCGTCGTCGTTGCGGTGGAGGGCGACCGCCTGGTGCCGCTGGCCGACCTGGTCACGCTGGTCGAAGGCTTGGGCCAGCGCGGCAGTCTGCGCGTGCTGCGCTCGCCGTATGGCCATGACGCCTTCTTGAAAGAAATCGATCGCATCGACGCGATCCTCACCACTGCCCTTCGCATCACCGGAGAAACCGCATGAGCTTTCGTGACCCCACCGACGCCCCCTGTACCGCTACCACTGCCGCTGTCCGCGCCGGTATCGATCGCGACACTGCCTATGGTGCGGTAACGCCGCCGATCGTGCTGTCGTCGAACTTTTCCTTCGATGGTTTTGGCAACAAGCGCCAGTACGACTACACGCGCAGCGGCAATCCCACCCGCGATCTGCTCGGCGAAGCGCTGGCCGAACTGGAAGGCGGCGCCGGCGGGGTGATCACCTCCACCGGCATGGGCGCGATCAATCTGGTGCTCAACGCGCTGCTGCAACCGGGCGATACGTTGGTGGTGCCGCACGATGCCTACGGCGGCAGCTGGCGCCTGTTCAATGCGCTGGCCAAGAAAGGCCACTTCGCGCTGATCACCGCCGACCTGACCGACCCGCGTTCGCTGGCCGATGCGCTGGCGCACTCGCCCAAGCTGGTGCTGATCGAAACCCCGTCCAATCCATTGCTGCGCATCACCGACCTGCGCTTCGTCATCGAAGCGGCAAAGAAGGTTGGTGCGTTGACGGTGGTGGACAACACCTTCCTGTCGCCAGCACTGCAAAAGCCGCTGGAATTCGGCGCGGACCTGGTGCTGCATTCCACTACCAAGTACATCAACGGCCACAGCGATGTGGTGGGTGGTGCGGTCGTTGCGCGCGACGCGGAGCTGCACCAGCAACTGGTGTGGTGGGCCAATGCGCTGGGCCTGACCGGTTCGCCGTTCGACGCCTTCCTCACCCTGCGCGGTTTGCGCACGCTGGATGCGCGTCTGCGCGTGCATCAGGAAAATGCCGACGCGATCGCCGAGCTGTTGGACGGGCATGCGGCGGTCAATCAGGTGTATTTCCCCGGCCTGGCGTCGCACCCCGGCCATGCATTGGCGGCGCGCCAGCAGAAGGGCTTCGGCGCGATGATGAGCTTCGAGCTGGAAGGTGGCGAAGCAGCAGTGCGCGCGTTTGTCGATGGCTTGCGCTACTTCACGCTGGCCGAGTCGTTGGGCGGTGTGGAAAGCCTGATTGCGCATCCGGCATCGATGACGCATGCGGCGATGACCGCCGAAGCACGCGCTGCGGCCGGGATTTCCGACGGGCTGCTGCGGTTGTCGATCGGGATCGAATCGGCCGAAGATCTGTTGATCGATCTGCGCGCCGGCCTGGCACGTGCCGAAGCGACGCTGACCACCGCAAGCCGCAAACAGGTCGACGCGTGAGCACTGTGCTACCTGCTTCGCGTCGCGCGTCGGCGGCCGCGGTGACACCGACGCCACGTCTGGCCTTGCTGGGCACCGGCACCGTGGGGCGCGCGTTCGTGACGCGCTACACCGCGCTGCAGGAACGTCAATTGCGCCTGCCGCGCTTCGATTGGCTGGCCAATTCGCGCATTGCCCACGACTGCGGCACCAGTGCGGAACAGGCATTGCGGCAGGCCAATGCAGCGCCGCGCGGCCAGGCTGTGTTGCAGCCGTGGGCCGAGACCACTGCGCTGCGTGCCGGCGATGTGCTGGTGGACGCCACTGCCAGCGACGTGGTGGCCGATTGGCATGTGGAATGGCTGTTGCGTGGTGTGCATGTGGTCACCGCCAACAAGTTGGGCCAGGGCACCGCGTTGTCGCGTGCGCAGGCGCTGCACGCGGCGCGTCACGCCAGCGGTGCCCACTATGGCGATAGCGCGACGGTGGGCGCGGGGCTGCCCGTGCTCAGCAGCGTGCGTGCGCTGGTGGCGGGCGGCGATCATATCCATTCGATCGAAGGCGTGTTGTCCGGATCGTTGGCGTGGCTGTTTGATCGCTATGACGGCAGCGGCGCGTTTTCCGATTGCGTGCGCGAGGCGATGGCGGCCGGTTACACCGAGCCGGATCCGCGCATCGATCTGTCCGGCGAGGACGTGCGGCGCAAGTTGCTGATCCTGGCGCGCGCGGCGGGCTGGCAGCTGGAAGCCGTGCAGGTGCATGTGGAATCGCTGGTGCCCGCAAGCATTGCGCGGCTGCCGCTTGACGCCTTGGATGCGCAGCTGGGCGCGCTGGACGAGGTCGTGGGCGCGCGTTGGCAGCAGGCGCGTGCCGCAGGGCGTTGCCTACGTTTCGTGGGGCGTGTGGATGCGCATGGCGCCAGCGTCGGCCTGCGCGAGTTGGCTCTGGATCATCCGCTTGCCGGTGGTGCCGGCACCGATAACCGCGTTGCGATCAGCAGCGATCGCTATCGCGAGCAGCCGTTGTTGATCCAGGGCCCGGGCGCGGGTGCGGAAGTGACTGCGGCGGCGTTGCTGGATGATGTGCTGCGGATTGTGGCGGGTTGATCGAGTAATCTTCGTTGTTTGAAGCATTGCACAGGCCAAGCCTTTGGCTTGATCAGGTTGCAGCAGGCCAACTGCCTGGCAATCGTGTGTTGAGAGATGCTGCATCAGATACGCATCCAGCCGCAGCTCGCATGTCAGCGAGCCGCGGCGTTCAGATCAGCGTAGGTCAGGCGACACCGTGCCGCCGGCCCGCCGCTTACTGCGCAATCGCCTTCAATAACGCAGCATTGAAGCGCTTCGGGTCCTGCACCTGAGGGGAATGTCCGAGGTCGGCGAACTCGATCAGCTTCGCATTTGGAATCGCCTCGGCCGCACGTTTCCCCAGCTTGGTGTAATCGCCGACGCGTGCCTTGACCTCGGGCGGCGCGGTGTCCTTGCCGATCGCGGTGCGGTCCTTGAGGCCGATGAACAGCGTGGTCGGCACCGCGAGCTTGGGCAGTTCGTAGACCACCGGTTGGTTGAAGACCATGTCGTAGGTCAGTGCCTGGTTCCAGGCGACGGCCTGCTTGCCGTTGCCCAGCGACATGCCGGCCTGCATGCGCGCCCAGCGCTCGAACTCGGGCTTCCATTGGCCGGCGTAATAGACCTCCATCTGATACTTCTTGATCCGCTCGAAACTGATCTTCAGTTCGTTGTCGTACCAGGCATCGACGCTGCGCCACGGAATGCCTTCGGCCTTCCAGTCTTCCAGGCCGATCGGGTCGATCAGGGCCAGATGCTCGGTGGCCTGCGGATACATCAGCGCATAGCGGATGGCGAGCATGCCGCCCATCGAATGACCGACCACCACGGCACGTTCGATACCCAATTTTTTCAGTAGCGCCTGCGTGTTGTCTGCCAGTTGCGCGAAGGAAAATTGATAGGCCGCCGGCTTGCTGGATTTGCAAAACCCCACCTGGTCCGGCGCGATGACGCGGTAGCCGGACTTGCTCAACGCGGCGATGGTCTGCTCCCAGGTGGCGGCGCAGAAGTTCTTGCCATGCAGCAGCACGGCGGTGCGTCCGTTGGGCTTGCCGGTGGGTGCGACATCCAGGTACGCCATTTCCAGCGGCTGCTGTTGCGAAGTGAACGCGAAGGTCTTGACCGGATACGGGTAGTCGAAGCCTTCCAGGCGCGGGCCATAGCTGGTTTCCTGCGCCATCAATGGGCCGCAGGCCAGGGCCAGGGCGAGAGTGCGGACAAGCTGTCGCATCGCGATCTCCGTCGGAATTCAGCCTTAGACGGTACACGCGTGCATGTTGTGATCGCGTTCAACACGGCAACCCGCGTGCGGGAACGCCTGCTGTGTCGGATCAGTTCGCTGCGTCTGATGTCTGGTGCGATGCGCCAGGCGCGCGGGGTGGCCGCAAATCTCTTATTGCAGACGATGAGGCATGGCAGCTAATGCCTCATCGTACTCAGGCGCGCCTTCCCGATCGCGCGCAGTTGCCTGCCAATGCAGCCGAGCAGGACCCGCCACCGCTCAGCATTCGATGACGTTCACTGCCAGGCCGCCGCGGCTGGTTTCCTTGTACTTGTCCTGCATGTCGCGGCCGGTGTCGCGCATGGTCTTGATGACCTTGTCCAGCGAGACCTTGTGCTTGCCGTCGCCGCGCATGGCCATGCGGCTGGCATTGATCGCCTTCACCGCGCCCATCGCATTACGTTCGATGCACGGGATCTGCACCAGGCCGCCGATCGGGTCGCAGGTCAGGCCGAGGTTGTGTTCCATGCCGATTTCCGCAGCGTTTTCGATCTGTCCCGGGTTGCCGCCGAGCGCGGCAACCAGGCCGCCAGCGGCCATAGAACACGCCACGCCCACTTCGCCCTGGCAACCGACTTCGGCGCCGGAAATGGAGGCGTTTTCCTTGTAAAGAATGCCGATGGCCGCAGCGGTGAGCAGGAAGTCGAAGATGCGCTGCTCGGATGCGCCGGGGCAGAAGCGATCGAAGTAATGCAGCACCGAGGGAATGATGCCGGCCGCACCGTTGGTGGGTGCGGTAACGACGCGGCCGCCAGCAGCGTTTTCTTCGTTGACCGCGAGCGCGTACAGATTGACCCAGTCCAGCGTGGTCAACGGATCGCGCATCGCCGCTTCCGGTTTGGACGACAGTTCGCGATACAGCGCCGGTGCGCGACGCGAGACGTTCAGGCCACCCGGTAGCGTGCCTTCCTGGCGAATGCCGCGTTCCACGCACGACTGCATCGCCGCCCACAGTTCGCGCAGGCCGGCGTGAATTTCGTCTTCGCTGCGCCAGCTCTTTTCGTTTTCGAACATCAGTGCTGCGATGCTCAGACCGCTGCGTGCGCATTGCGCGAGCAGTTCGTCGCCACTGAGGAACGGGTAGGGCAGCGGCGTCTCGTCGGCCACGATGCGGTCGTCGGCGGCATCGTCCTGGTTGACCACAAAGCCGCCACCGACCGAGTAGTAATCGCGGGTGGCGATCACGGCGTCATTGGCGTCGTAGGCGGTGAAACGCATGCCATTGGTGTGGTATGGGAGCTTCTGCCGTTTGTTCATCGGCAGGTCGCGTTTTTCATCGAAGGCAATGGTGTGCTGGCCCATCAAATTGATGCGCTTGCTGGCGCGGATGCGCTCCAGCGTGGCGGGGATGATGTCAGGGTCGATCAGGTTGGGGCGGTTGCCTTCCAGGCCGAGCAGCACGGCCTTGTCGGTGCCATGGCCGCGACCGGTCAACGCCAGCGAGCCGAAGACCTCGGCGCGGATGCGCACCACCTCCTGCAGGCGTCCGGCGTCGAGCAGCCAGCGATGCACGAAGCGTTCGGCGGCGCGCATCGGCCCCACGGTGTGGGAGGAACTCGGACCGATGCCAATCTCGAACAGGTCGAACGTGCTGACAGCCATGCTTGCCGGAGAGGTGAGCGTAAAGGCGGCTATTCTAGTCTTTCGGCGATTGCGGCACGGCTGCAGCGCAGCATTGAGAGCTTTGCGATGGCTTTGATCCTGTACCAACGCGACGATTGCCACCTGTGCGACCAGGCCGTGGCGGTGCTGGCGCAGACGCGCGCGGGCGAATTCAGCAGCGTGTTTATCGATGGCGATGCGGCGCTTGAGTCTGCTTACGGCGAGCGCGTACCGGTACTGCGCGATGCGGTTGGGCGCGAGTTGGGGTGGCCGTTCGATAGCAGGCGTTTGCGGGAGTGGTTGAATGCCGGCACGCGCTGATGCGGCGCCGTGCCCGCCCGATACGCGCCAGATTGTGGATTTGGAACGGCTGAAAACGACTTCACGTTGGTCTGGTGCGAAGCGGATGATCTGGGCATTCGCTGCAGTGCGGCCGATCTGCGGGTTTGCTGCAGGGCCCTTGCCCGCCCACCGTCGCGGGACACGCCGCGAGTACGTCCGTGTAGGCTCTTACGCGGCATCCATGCCGCGTAAGGTCCCGCGACGGTGGGCGGGCAAGGACCAGTCGACTTGATCGGTGTGCATGCTTTTGAACAAAGCAACCTATGAACTGTCTGGTGCGGTGTCCTCGCCGATTGCGGGACCGTGTGGCGGCATGGACGCCGCCACCGAGCCTACATGGACGTACTTGCGGCGTGTCCCGCGAGCGGTGAGGGCACCGCGCCCTCGACCGACTCAGCGTTTGACCTGGGCATTTGACTGCATCCAACAAGATCCGGCTAACGAACTCATTTTGTCGGATACCCCTTCAAAATGTCAGCTGCATTGATTCAACGGCACCATTGCTGCTCGCAGGGCACGCCATCGTGGTCGCCGTCCATTTCGGTATTTGGGCAATGCTGCAACACGTAAGTGGCATCGTCGCAGGAGGTCATCTGCGAGCAGTGCATGCGTCCGCCACAGCTGTATTGCGCGGTGGGCGCAGACGCAGGAGTGGTTGCTACGGGCCGCGTTGGCGACGACATTTGTTCTAGTGCCGATGCCGGGGTGAATACATCGATCAAGTAATCGCGCTGCTGATAGGCGAACGCCCCGCCACCGAGCACCAGCATCATGAGCAAGACCTTTCCAAGCCCGATCTGTCTTTTTGCCGGCGCCATGCGTGCCGTGTTGCGTCGCACAGGCGCGTCATGCTTGGGCGCACGCGCTCCGGCGCGCATCACGCGCACCGCTTGCTGTCGCCCATCCTTGCTTGGTTCGATCTCGAAGGAAATCAGCTCGCCGATACGCGGCGCATCTGCGCTTCTGGGAAACGCGGAAATATGCACGAACACCTCATCGCCCGGCTGAGCAGGGGTAATGAAGCCGAAGCCGCGATCGGGATTCCAGCGTGTCAACGTTCCGTGTGTGCGCATCGTCGGCGTCCTTTGGATGAGTGCCGAGTCTAACTGTCGCGCGGTGTCATCCAATCGCCAGACACAAAAAAACGGCGGACCCGACGAGGTAGTCCGCCGTTTAGTGGCCGCGTCCGGTTGCGGCCGGTGGCGTTACTTCGCCTTGAACACGACCTTGGTGCTGATCGCGGTTTCGTTGGGGATGGTCTTGGTGTCGGCCCAGTCGCCGCCGCCCACGCCGAAGTCCAGGCGCTTCACCACCGCCTTGCCGGCCAGCACCGGCTGTGCGCCGGGTGTCCAGGTGAAGGTCAGCGTGACCGGCTTGCTGATGCCGCGCAATTCCAGCGTGCCTTCGGCGGCGTACTGGTTGCCGCCGAGTGCGCGGAACTTGTCGGCACGGTAGCGCGCGGTGGCGAACTTGGCCACGTTGAAGAAGTCCGGCCCCTGCAGGGTCGAATCACGATCGCCATTGCCGCTGACGGCACCTGCCAGCGGGATGCGCACGTCGAGCTTGGCACCGGCGAGATTGGCCGGATCGAAACTCAGCGTGGTGTCGAAACCGGGGAACTTGCCGGTGAAGACTTCGTCGTCGTACTTGCTGGCAAACACCAGCGACGAACCGGGCGCCTGGACGTAGTCGGCAGCGAGGACCGGGGCGGCAGCGAACGTGGCCACCAGTGAGGCGGCGACCAGCAGGGGAGAGGCGAACAACCTGGACGACATGGGGAATCCTTTAGGTTTTGGAAGAGAGCCAACCGCGCGGCAACATCCGCACCAAGGTGGCGTCACGCTGGAACAGGTGGTGGTAGAGCGCGGCGCCGGCATGCGCCAGCACCACCGCAATCAACAACCAGAAGCCCCACTCGTGGATGAAATGCGCAATGGCACGCAGTTGTTCGTCCGGCGGGCTGAGCTTGGGGACGGCAAACAAGCCGAACCAACGGAACGGGCGCAGGCCGCTGGTGGAGTCGTACAGCCAGCCCGACAGCGGCATGGCGAAGATCATGGCGTACAGCAGCCAATGGGTAAGCCCGGCGATGCGTTCCTGCCAGCGCGGCGTGCCGCTTACCGGCGGCGGTGCGCCTGCATAGATGCGCCAGCCCAGCCGCACGATCACCAGTGCCAGCACGGTCAGACCCACCGACTTGTGCGCGGTGTAGACCCAGAAATATTTCGGGGTCTTGGGCAGGTCGCCCATGATCAGGCCAACCACGCCCAACGCCAGAATCAGCAGTGCGATCAGCCAATGCAGGGTCTGGCTGACACCGCCCCAACGTTCGATGTTCTTCAGGCTCATGCTCAGGATTCCGGGCTGGTGGCAGCGTCAGGGGCGGCGGGTGTGTTCTGCGGTTGCGGTGCGTCGTCTTCGGCACGGCCTTCGCGCACGGCTTCGGCTTCGATGCGCAGTTCCACCGAGTCGCCGATCATCGACTTCCACGCGTCGATTCCGAACTCGGCACGGCTCAGCGTGGCGGTGGCCGAGAAACCGGCAGTGCGCCGGAACGGCGGCAGCGGATGACGTTTGAGCGCGTTGAGGGTGACATCGAGGGTGACCGGGCGGGTGACTCCATGCAGGGTCAGATTTCCAGTGACCTTGGCGTGGTTTTCGCCGCTTGCGACCACCTGCGTGGAGACGAAATGCGCGTCGGGAAACCGCTCGGCGTCGAGCAGGTTGCGCGCCAGCGTGGCCTCGTTCCACTTGGCATCGCCCAGGTCGGCACGGTGCAGCGGCACGCTGACATCCAGCCGTGCGGAGGCCCAGTCGTCCGGGTCGAAGACCAGCGTGCCGCTACTTCCGGAAACGGTGCCCAACGCCTTGGAAAACCCGGCATGTTCGACTGCGAACAGCACCCGCGTGTGCACCGGATCCAGCGCGTAACGCACCGGCGCGGCGGTTGCGGCAAGGCTGGTCGTGACCAGGGCGGGAAGCAGCAACAGGCGGGCGAGGATTGTCATGGGCGGATTCTAGGCATTCCCGCTGCGCTCCGCTTGGCTTGCGCTCGCAACGATCCGTTGCGAGCATGCGGGCTGGACGTGGAAAGGATGCCCACATGCGTGCGCTCATCGTTGTGCTTGTCTTGCTGCTTGGCGCTTTGCCATGTGCGGCGAAGATTCCCGAGATCCCCCGTTTCCGCATTGTAGGGCCCAGCGATGGACTTCCATCGACCATGGTGGTTGCGATCCACCAGGATCGTGCCGGTTATCTGTGGCTTGGCACCCTGGATGGCCTGGTGCGTTACGACGGCGCGGGATTCAGGACCTGGAGACACGATCCGAACGACCCTGCGTCGTTGCCCTGCAATGCGGTCCAGGCGCTGCATATCGATGCGCTGGACAGGATATGGATCGGCTGCGGCAAGACGCTGAGCGTCATGGATGCCGGACGACGCCACTTTCGCCACTATCGCACTGCGGACTATCCTTTGCTGAAGGACGGCGAGATCTACAGCATCGCTGCGTTCGACGGCGATATCTGGGCCGGGACCACGTCCGGCGCGCTGGTCCGCATCGATGCTGGTGGGACGATGTCGTCGGTGGATCTGGGTGCGGTCGATGGCGATCTTGACCAGGCCATGGTCATGAATCTTGCGGCGGACAACCGGCAGCGGCTGTGGATCGCAACCAGTAATGGACTGGCTTATTACGACGGGAAACATCTACGTCGCGAATATGTCCCGGACGAGCCGAACCGGCAGTCGGCCATTTTCGGTCTGCAATGGACCGGCGACCGTCTGTGGCTGGGCAGCGAGTCTGGATTGCATGTCATGGGGTCCAACGATCAATGGCAGCCGCTTCCCTGGGGAACGATGTTCGGTAGCGGCAACGAGTTCTGGGGCGCAGTGGCTGCTCAGGACGGCGAGTTCTGGCTAGGGAGCGGACGCGGTCTATGGCGGACGCGTGGCGAGCGTCCACCGGTCCCTGCCTTCAGCGGCGAGGGTCCGTTGTCGCGCCGTAATGTGGTCGGTCTGCTGGGAGCGGCCGATGGGGGGCTTTGGGTTCCGATGCATGGCACTGGCCTGGGGTATTTGCCTGCGGATTGGAAGCGCAGTGCCGTGCTCAAGCCCGCCGCGCCGACCGGCGATGCCATTTATTGCAATCTGGCACCCGCCACACGGTCTGGTGGTTTGTGGCAGGTGGATACAGACGGTCGCTTGTTGCGCGTTGATCCGAGCACGGGCGACACGTTTCAGACAGGATTGCAGTCGCCGCATCTCAAGGGCATGGAGCTGGTGTCGGCGCTGGAGGATCGTCTGCAGCGTGTCTGGCTGGGCAATTTGAGCTTTGGTCTCTCGCGGATGGATCTGCGCACTGGTGAGTTCATCCACTGGCCGTCCGATGGTCCCGAACCGGCATCCGCGCTGTCGGCGCCGGACTGGATCATCGAGCAGGGCGACACGGTGTGGATGGCATTCCTCGACATGGTGCAGCAGCGCGATTTACGTAGCGGCCGCGTCTTGCAGCGCATCACTCAGCAAGACCTGCATGGCCTCAGCGACATCGCCGTACAGCAGCTTGAACAAGGCCCCGACGGGCGTGTCTGGGCTGCGGGCGAGGGCGGCATGTTTGCCTGGGACGACATCTCTCGCCGCTTTGTGCCGGTTGCAGGTCTCGAAGGAACCCCGATCCAGGCGTTTGCCAGCCAATCGCCGGAGACGGTGTGGGTATACCGGGCCACCGGTGCGGAACAATGGAAAAAAACCGCAACAGGCTGGACGCGTGTGCGCCACGTGGGCGAAGCCGACGGGCTGGCCGGATTCGACGCCTCTGCAATGCAGATCGACCCGCATGGCAGGGTCTGGATTTCCAGCTTGCGTGGGCTCTGGCGGATCGATCCCTCGGTGACGCCGGCACGGTTGCGCAATATCGGCACGCGCGATGGGTTGACCAGTCAGGAATTCGTCCAGCATTGCCTGCTGATGGCGGGCGACACGTTGATCGGGGCGACCAGCGATGGCTCCACCGTGTTGCTGGATACCGCAATGCCCGATATCGCACCGTTCGTGCCCGCATTGCAGTTGGAACATCTCAGCGTGTTGCGTAATGGTGCACGCATCGCGTTGACGATGGATCGCCCGTTTCAGCTGGGTCCCGGGGACCGGCAGTTGCAGATCGTCAGTCGTCTGCTGTCGTATAGCGATCCGCTTTCCAATCGTTATCGCAGTTTCTTGAAAGGCTTCGATACGGAGTGGCAGACCTCGGGCAACGCGGGGATCCGCGAATTTGCCAGTTTGCCTGCCGGCAACTACGAGCTCGCGCTGCAGGGTGTAGACCCCTTGGGTAATCGCTCGCCAGTGCGCACCCTGCGATTTACGGTCAATCCACCCTGGTGGCGCAGCGACGTCGGTATCGCGCTGATCTGCCTGCTTGGATTGCTGCTGAGCGCATTGCTTGCCGCCGCCTACCGCCGGCGTGTGCGCATGCGTGCGCAATGGCAACTTGCGCAGCACAAACGCGAGCTTGCCGAGCAGGCGTCGCAGGCCAAGACGCGGTTTCTTGCGACATTGGGGCACGAGGTGCGTACGCCGATGACCGGTGTGCTGGGGATGAGCGAGTTGCTGCTGCAGACACCGTTGGATGGACGTCAGCAGGGCTACGCCAGCGCAATCCAGTCGGCGGGCAAGCATCTGCTGCGGCTGGTCAACGATGCGTTGGATCTGGCGCGGATCGAGGCCGGCAAGCTGCCATTGGATTACCGCGATTTCGATTTGCGCCAGCTGATCAGGCAAGTGGCCGAGCTGGTGCGCCCGACTGCCGAGCAGAAGCAGTTGGTCTTCGAGTGCGAGCTGGAGGATGCGTTGCCGCCGGCACTGCACGGCGATGCCAGCCGGGTGCAGCAGATCCTGCTCAATCTGTTGTTCAACGCGGTCAAGTTCACTGAGCGCGGCAGTGTGAGTTTGCGTGTCTCAGCGCTGCCGCAAGGCCACAAGCAAGGTATCCGGATGGAAGTGCGCGATACCGGCCCCGGCATGAGTGCAGAACAGCGCGGGCGCTTGTTCCAGCGCTTCGAGCAGGCCGAAGGCGCGCTCACGCTTGCGCGGCATGGCGGCAGCGGCCTGGGGCTGGCGATCTGCCGCGAATTGGCAGCGGCCATGGGCGGTGAAGTGACGGTCAGTAGCGAACTGGGGCAGGGCGCGTG
Source organism: Xanthomonas hortorum pv. pelargonii (assembly GCF_024499015.1). Classification (NCBI taxonomy): domain Bacteria; kingdom Pseudomonadati; phylum Pseudomonadota; class Gammaproteobacteria; order Lysobacterales; family Lysobacteraceae; genus Xanthomonas; species Xanthomonas hortorum. The sequence goes on from NZ_CP098604.1 coordinate 4,141,973, forward strand.
TTTCGTGGTCGAGCTGCCGTTGCGCTGGGTGGCTGCGTTACCCGCAGTGATGACGAATGTGGCACGCACAACGCCGCTTCACGATCAGGCGCCGCTGCAGCTGCTGCTGGTCGAAGACGACCCCACCGTGGCGCAAGTGATTGTCGGCCTGCTGCAGACGCGCGGGCATCAGGTCACGCATGTGTTGCATGGTCTTGCGGCACTGGCCGAGGTGAGTACGCGCAGCTTCGATGCCGGCCTGTGCGACCTGGATTTGCCCGGCATCGACGGCGCGGCACTGGTGGCGCAGTTGCGCGCGCGCGGCGTGCGTTTTCCGATCGTTGCGGTGACCGCACGCGCCGACGCCGATGCAGAACCGCAGGCAATGGCGGCAGGGTGCAATGGATTCTTGCGCAAGCCGGTCACCGGCGACTTGCTCGCGCAGGTACTGGCGCGCGCGCTTGCTGACGCCAGCGACGCACAGGAAGACCCGGTTGCCGACTAGGGGCGGCCGCAGCGAAGCAGGTACAGTGCAGTCCCGCCAGGGAGCGCGCGCAAGCGTGCAGGTGGCGATGGGGACAAGGATGAAGATGAAGAAGGTGCTGCTGTCGTTGCTTGCGCTCTTGTTGCTGCTGATCGGTGTGGATGCGTTGGCGGTGAACCAGATCGAGACCCCGCGCATGCGCCGGTTCGGGCCGGTCGAAGGCCTGCCTTCGCGCATGGTGCTGGCCTTGGCGCAGGACCGGCAGGGTTATATCTGGGCGGCCACCAGCGACGGTCTGGCGCGCTATGACGGCATCGGCTTGCAGGTGTGGCGGCATGATCCGGCCGATCCGCGACCGATTCCCGGCAACCAGGTGGAGACGCTGCTTGTCGATGATCGCGACCGGGTCTGGATCGGCGCCAATGGCTCGCCGGTGGGTATGCTGGACGCAGGGCGCAAGGATTTCGCGCAGTTTCCGGAGATCACCGAAACCTGCGTAGGGCAGGTGTGGTCGTTGGCGCAGGCGCAAGGGGCGATCTGGATCGGCACCAGCGATGGCGGCTTATGCCGCCGCGAAGAAAACGGCCGGGTCACCGCGTTCCGCGCAACGCCCGACGCGCCGGACGGTCTGCCCAGCGATACCATTCTGAGCATGGTGACCGACGCGCGCGGCCGGCTCTGGATTGCCACGGCCAGTGGTCTGGTGATGCGCGACGGCGAGCGCTTCGTGCGCATTGCGCCGACGCAATTGAGCACGGCCGTACTCAAGCTGAGCAAGGATCCCGACGGTACGCTGTGGGTGGGCAGCAGCAAGGGTTTGTACCGCGTGACAACGGCAGGTGTGCTGGAGCCGGCGCCCTGGGCCGGGTCGGCCGCCGTGCGTGCCGGCACTGTGGTGCACGATGTCCATGGCGGTTACTGGGTCGGCGCAGCCGATGGTTTTTTCGAGTAGCACCCGGCGAAACTGCGCTGCGAGTGATGGAAGGCGATCGTGGTAGTGGGTTTCTTACCGCGCACAGCGGTGTGCTCGATGTCATGCAGGACCGCCAGGGCGGCCTGTGGCTAGGGATGATCTCGCAAGGCATGGCGTACCTGCCGCCGGATTGGCAGCGCTTCTCGACATTCTTCGAAACACTGGGAAAACCTCTGGAAAGCCTGTATCTGGTGAACGTTGCCGCAGATGGTGAGCGTTTTCTGGTGACCACGGGCGAGGGGGTGTATCGGGTCAGCGAAGACGGTGCAGTAGTGCTGGTGGTGCATAGCGATGCGCTGGGTGGCGGTTCGGTGCAATCGGTGCTGCCGGCAGGCGATGGCAGTCTGTGGATCGCAATGCGCGAGGGCATCACGCGCTATACCCCTGCCACGGGTGCGCGCCGCGACTTTCCTGTGGATGTCGGCACGCCCGATATCCACCGCGTGGAGCTGATGGCAGCCGGTATCGATGGCGAGTTCTGGCTATCGATCGTGCAGGGCGGCGTGCAGCGACGTGCGGCGGATGGACATGTACTGGCGACATTCCGTTTCGGCACCGATCTGGGCATGGACGACGACATGGTGCAGCAGCTGTTGGTGCGGCCGGATGGGAGTGCATGGGCGGCGACCGGCTATGGACTGTGGGTCTGGCAGGGCGAAGGCTTTCGCAAGGTGATCGGCGATGGACATGAGGTCTACGCACTGGCCTTTGTATCGCCACACGAGTTCTGGGCGGGGCGCTCTGGTGCGTTGGAGCGCTATAGCTGGGATGGATCGCAGGCGCGGCTGCTGGAGCGCATCGGGCGCGCGCAGGGGATTCCGGCAACCGATATCCGTGGCTTGGCATTGGGCGGTACCGACACGGTGTGGGCCACTACCTCACGTGGCCTGCTCGCCTATCGGCGCGGGCAGCCGCGGATCCACATGTTCGGCCAACGCGATGGCCTGCCGGATAGCGAATTCTCGATGCGTCCACCGGTCACCGGCCCCACTGGACAAGTGTTGGCGCTGACCACCAGCGGCATCGTGCTGTTCGACCCATCGCGGCCGTTTTCCGCTGCGCCATCGGCACGGCTGGTGATCGAATCGGTGCAGGTGCGCCGTAACGATGCCGAGCGCTCGCAACCGGTCTCTCACAAGGTGCCGATGGTGCTGCAGGCGCGCGATCGCGATCTGCGTATCAGTGCGCGATTGCTGTCGTTCGTCGATCCGGCCTCTGCGCATTATCGTTACCGCATCGACGGCTACGACGAACGTTGGGTGGAGCAGGGCGCCGGCGGCGAACGTGTGATTTCGCGCTTGCCGCCCGGCGACTACCGCATCGAAGTGCAGGCGCGTGCCGGCGAGGGCGACTGGGTTGCTGCACCGACGTTGCAGCTGGAAGTGCGCCCGCCGTGGTGGCTGAGCACACCGGCGCAGCTGGTGGCCGCGTTGCTGTGCGTGTTGCTGTCATGCCTGGGTGTGTGGGCCTGGCGGCGCCGGGTGCGACGCCAGCAGGAATGGGTGCTGGCACAACAACGCCAACAGCTTGCCGAGCAGGCCTCGGTCGCCAAATCGAACTTTCTTGCCAACCTGGGACATGAAGTACGCACGCCGATGACCGGTGTGCTCGGCATGAGCGAATTGCTGCTGGCCACGCCACTGGATGCCAAGCAGCGCAGTCACGTCGACGCGATCCGCAAGGCCGGCGCGCATCTGCTGCGGTTGGTCAACGATGCGCTGGATCTGGCACGTATCGAAGCCGGCAAACTGGAGCTGGTGCAGCAGCCGTTCGACCCGGCGCAACTGACCCAGGAACTGGCCGATTTCATGCATCCGATCAGCGAAGCGCGCGGATTGCGCTTTCACTACCGCAATCAACTGCCTGCGCAGTTGGTGGTGCTGGGCGACGCGACGCGGGTACGCCAGATCCTGATCAATCTGCTCGGCAACGCGATCAAGTTTTCCGAACGCGGCGAGGTCTCTCTCACGATCAGTCAGCATGGCGAGGTGCTGCGTTTCAAGGTGCGCGATTCCGGGCCGGGCATCGGCCCGGAGCAGCAGAAGCGCTTGTTTCAGCGATTCGAACAAGCCGATGGCGCGCGCACCAGCGCTCGCTACGGCGGCAGCGGGCTGGGGCTGGCGATCTGCCAGGAACTCACCGTGGCGATGAAGGGCACGATTCGCGTGCGCAGCAGGCTTGGCGTCGGCACCCAGTTCAGCGTGGACCTGCCGTTGCCGATCGATCGCTCCGGCGTGCGCATCGCTTCTGGCGAGCTGCGCGCGGTTGCCGGTGAGTCGTTGCGCATTTTGCTGGTGGAAGACGACCCGACCGTGGCCGAGGTGATCTCCGGCCTGCTGATGGGCCGTGGCCATCGGGTGGTGCATGCCGCGCACGGGTTGGCGGCGCTGTCGGAGGCGGTCGATGGCGGTTTCGACATCGCGCTGCTGGATCTGGATCTCCCCGGCCTGGATGGATTTGCGCTGGCATCGCAACTGCGTCGGCTTGGGCATGGGTTCCCACTGCTCGCGGTCACCGCGCGTGCCGACGGCGATGCGGAGCGCCAGGCGCAGGCCGCAGATTTCGATGGATTCCTGCGCAAACCGGTCACCGCCGATATGTTGGTCGGAGCGATTGCGGCTGCGCGCAAGGGGCGCGCAGTTCGGGCAATGCCGGCGGCCGAATCCCAGTGGAGTGAGAATGGATGAGCGGCACGATGAGTGCCCGGGCTTGCCCGCACCGCGCTTGGCCCGCACTATGCGGCGACTTGTCGTGAAACGTGTCCAGTGCGCCTTTTTCTGTGTTTTTCTATTGGTTGATCGCGGCAGTGTCGCTGTGTCTGTGCGTGGCAGTGCGACCTGCACTGGCAAATACACGTGCGCTGCTTACGCCGGTACCCAGCCAGGTCACGGTCGCCGACGGGCTGCCGTCGGACACCATCAGTGAACTTGCCGAAGACAAGCAGGGCTATCTCTGGCTCGCCAGCGATGACGGACTAGCTAGATTTGGTGGGCGCAACTATCGCATCTGGCGGATGGAAGACGGGCTGACCAGCAACGCGATCTGGACCATTTGCGTCGATGGCGACAATCGGGTGTGGATGGGTTTCGAGAATGGCGGTGCCGGCTTTCTGGACGCCAAAACACGCGCGTTCACACGCCTGCAGAATGCGCAGTTCCCGGAGTTGGCCGAAATTACGGTGTGGGCGCTGGCACAGACTCCGAACGGCGACATCTGGTTTGGCACCGCTGCCCACGGACTGTACCGGCGACGTCCCGACGGCAGCATGCAGCGATTTTCCAACGTGCCCGGCGACTCCGCCAGTCTGCCGTCCGACAGCGTGAACGGGTTCGAGGTCGCGCCCGACGGGACCTTGTGGATTGGCACCCCTGGAGGGCTGGCTCGCTGGGATGGTGCGCATTTCGAGCGAGTGCCGCTTCCCGGAACCACGCAAGCCGTCAATCGGTTGTACATGGAGCGCAGTGGCGACACGCTTTGGATCTCGGATATCGCAGGTGACGCGTTTAGCATAAACGCCACCGGCCAGGTCAGCCTTCAGCCATGGAAAAGCGCGGCCAGCAAGCAGCGTGTCCTGGGTATCCTGCTGCATGATCGTGGCGGGCGTTACTGGCTGGACACTAACGGCGGCATCGCACTGTCTTCTGCAGGAACCGACTTCAGCAGCGTGCCGATCTACAGCTTGTCGGCGCATGGTCTGGTCAGGCGAAACTGGATCACAGCTTACGAAGATCGGGAGGGCGGGCTGTGGTTTGCGGCGCTTGAAGGCGGTCTGTGGCACCTGCCTCCGCATTGGGACACCTTTGCGGTGCTGGCGCACTACAGCGATGATCCAAAGTCGCTGGCCAATCCCTCCGTGCTGTCGACAGCGCCTTCGTCTTCGGGCGGTGCCTGGTTAGCTGGTAGCCGGGGCGTGCTGGAATATCTCGATCCGACCACCGGCCAACTGCAGAAGCATCTGGCGAAAATCGACGGAGTTCGTCCGCCAGACTCCATGCTCGAAAGCAGGCGCGGGTTCGTCTGGATCGGTGTACAAGGATCGTTGGTCCGCTACGACCCGCGGACGCGACAAGTCAAACGCTGGCAACTGCGGGAAGATGTGGAACCCGATCCCGACGGTGCTGCGGACCGACCGAGTTGGATGGCAGAGGACGCGCAGGGCCGACTGTGGGTGACTGTGCTGGAGCATGGTCTGCAAATCCGCAACGAAGATGGACAGTTGCTTCGGACCATCGTCAATGGCAGTCATGGACTGGGAGCATTGACCATTCTGGACATACGCCTTGGTCCCGACGGTCAGATATGGCTGAGCAATAACGCCGGTCTAAGGCGCTGGGACCCCACTGCCGACCGATTTATCCCCGTCGACGGTGCGCCGTCCGTGCCGACCTATCTTTTCCGGCTTGGCGAGGGCGGCGTGGTCTGGACCGGGTTGGCGGGCGAGATACGCCGATATCTGTGGGATGGAAAGCAGCTCAAGCACCTGGATACCGTCGGAAAAGATCAGGAGTTTCCGATGGTGGCGCCCAATGGAATGGTGGTCGATGCCAGGGGAGTGGCCTGGGTGTCCAGTCAGCGCGGCCTGATCCGGATCGATCCTGGCAGCAGATTGGTGCGTGTGTATGGGGTGCACGATGGGCTCCCCAATCAGCAATTGTTAATCAACACACTGGTGCAGGCGGGCAGCGGGCAGATCGTTGGCGCGGCGCCTGATGGCGTCGTGGTGTTCGATCCGGCCACGATGCGACCCAGCACACGCAGACCGCCATTGATTATCGAGCGAGTGGGCTTGCGGCGCGGGGAGCGTGGGCTGGATATCACCGGACAGGAGCCGCTCACAATGCAGGACGCCGATCGCGATCTTCACATCGTTGCGCGCCTGCTCAGCCTGGCTGATTCCGAGTCCAATAGTTACCGCTTCCGCCTCAGCGGCTACGACCCGGACTGGATCGACGTCGGGCCCAGTGGCGAGCGGCAGTTTTCGCGTTTGTCGCCGGGTCACTACACGCTGGAAATTCAAGGGCGCACCGCCGAGGGCATCTGGTCGGCGAGCCAGACACTACGCTTTCAGGTGCTACCGCCATGGTGGTTGGCGCCATGGGGACTGGTCTTTTGGGTCTGCTCGCGCTATGCGTCATCGCCGCGGCAGTGTTGTTGTATCGCCGTCGCCTGCGTCGTTTGAATGCCTGGCAATTGGCGGTGCACAAGCAGGAAATTGCCGAGCAGGCCTCGCTCGCCAAGACACGTTTCCTGGCCACGCTCGGCCACGAAGTACGCACACCGATGACTGGTGTGCTGGGCATGAGCGAGTTGCTGCTCAAGACCTCGTTGGACAACAAACAGCGCAGCTATACCGAATCGATCCGGCGTGCCGGTGCGCATCTGCTGCGGTTGGTCAACGATGCGCTGGATCTGGCGCGGATCGAATCCGGGCGTCTTGAGCTGGATCTGGAGCCCTTTTCGGTGCGCCAATTGGTGGCCGAAGTGGAAGGCCTGATGGCGCCACTGGCGCAGGAGCGCGGACTGCGTTTCAGCATGGAAGTGGGCCTGCTCGGCGACATCACCGCCAGCGGCGATGTCACCCGTATCCGGCAGATTCTGCTCAATCTGCTCAGCAACGCGATCAAGTTTACCGAGCGCGGCGTTGTCGGGCTCAAGCTGACCACGCTTGGCTCGTATCAAGGTCTGCGTTTCGAGGTGGCCGATACCGGGCCGGGCATCAATGCCGAGCAAAAAGCGCGTCTGTTCCAGCGTTTCGAACAAGGCGACGGTGCCAGGACCACCTCGCGCTACGGTGGCAGCGGCCTGGGGCTGGCGATCTGCCAGGAACTGGCAATGGCGATGGGGGGACATATCGAAGTGATCAGTCGCCTCGGCGCCGGCACGCGCTTTGTCGTCGATCTACCGCTGCGTTGGGTCGCCTCCAACGCCACGCTCGGCGGCGAGGTAGCGCGTGCCGGTGGAGCGGTCGCCCCGCAGCGCATCCTGCTGGTGGAAGACGACCCGACCATCGCCGAGGTCATCGTTGGCCTGCTGCGTTCGCAAGGCCACTCGGTGGTGCACGCACCGCACGGGCTGGCCGCGCTGACCGAGGCGGCCGACAACACCTTCGACCTGGCGTTGCTCGATCTGGATCTGCCGGGCCTGGATGGCTTTGCGCTGGCGCGGCAGCTGCGCGTGTTCGGCTACGACATGCCGCTGATTGCAGTAACCGCGCGTTCTGATGAAGCAGCCGAGCCTACTGCGGAGCAAGCCGGATTCGACAGCTTCCTGCGCAAGCCACTCACCGGCGACATGCTCGCCGACACCATCGCCGAGGCGTTGCGAAGCAAGCGCCCGCGCGAGGAGATTTAAGAACTATTGCCGCGCTTGAAATCCCGGGTGGTGATTCGCTCACGTACTGCACCAGGTACTGCCGCACACGCATGGCTACTCGGCAACTTCTTCCACATGTTTGGGGTGCGGCCGCGTCTCGGCCAGCTGCCAGAAGATCAATGTCGACGACAAGGTGATGCCGCCGACGCACAGGAAGGTGGCATGCAGCGCTGCGGTAGCGCCGTGGCTGTCGCCCAGATGCGTGTTGAAGGCTGCCAGCAGACTGCCCGCCGCCGCCGCGCCGAAGCCGGTGGCCAACATCATCACCATCGACAGCAAACTGTTGCCAGGGCTTGCCTGTTCGCGGTCCAGGTCGCGCAGGGTGACGGTATTCATGACGGTAAATTGCAGCGAGTTGACCGCGCCAAAGCATGCCAGCTGCAGCAAGCGCAGCCAGAGCGGTTGACCAACATCGATCAAGGCGAAGCTGGCCATCGCCAGGCCCACCAATACGGTGTTGAGCATCAGGATGCGGCGGTAACCGAAGCGGCCGACCAACTTGACGGCGGCGCGTTTGGCGGCCATGCCGGCCAGCGCCACCGGCACCATCATCAGCCCGGCATGCATCGGGCTCATGCCCAGGCCCACCTGCAATAACAGCGGAATCAGGAACGGCATCGAGCCGCTGCCCACGCGCGCAAACAGATTGCCCAAAATACCGATGCGAAAGCTGGCCACCTTGAACAAGGCCAGCGGAAACAACGCCGCTGGCGCGCTGGCCGCATGCAGCCAGTAACCGGCCAACGCGGCCAGCCCGCCGATCGCCAGCAGCATCACGAAGGCGTGGCGCAGGCCGAGTTCGGAGATGCCGTCCAAGGCCAACGACAGCGCCACCATGCCGAATGCCAGCATCAGATAGCCGATGAGATCGAAGCGTTTGCGCGCATCGCCATAGTGATCCGGCATGATCTTGAGTGCGGAGATAAATCCGATCACGCCGATCGGCAGATTGATCAAGAACACCCAGTGCCAGGAGGCGACTTCGACCAGGTAGCCACCCAAAGTCGGGCCGATCAGCGGACCGATCAGTGCCGGAATTGCGATGAAACTCATCGCACGCAGGAAGTCGGCGCGCGCCACCGTCTTGAGCACCGCCAAGCGACCCACGGGCAACAACATCGCGCCGCCGATGCCTTGCACCACGCGCGCTGCCACCAGCTGCGGCAACTGCTGCGCGGCGGCGCACAACAACGAGCCCAGCGTGAACACGATGATCGCGGCAAGGAAGGTGCGCCGCGTGCCGAAGCGATCCGCAATCCAGCCCGATGCGGGGATGAACATCGCCACCGCCAACGCATAGCTGAAAACCACCGACTGCATCTGCAGCGGGCTTTCATGCAGGCTCGCCGCCATCGACGGCAACGCGGTGTTGACGATGGTCGCATCCAGCATCTGCATGAAGATCGCCAGCGACACCAGCCACAGCAACGGCTTGATGCTGTCGTAGTCACGTAAGACGGGAACGGGCTGAGACATGGTGATCGCTGTCGAAGGGACAACGCATTATCCCCGCGCTGATGTGCACGAACTCAGAAAAACGTACGCGTTTGATTAGCCACCGAGCGCGCGTGCACGCGTGCCAGGTTTTACTTTGGAATCCGCAGGCGTGATGCCGGTTGAATGCATCGCTTTTCGATCAGCGGCCGCGAATATTGAAGACGCGGTGCCGTATCCGGGGGCGGGACCATGTGGCGGCATGGATGCCGCCACTGAGCCTCCACGGACGGATTCACGGCGTGTCCCGACACCGGATACGGCACCGCGCTCCGATCGACCGCGCACATGAAATCTGCCGGTTGTGTGCGAAATGCTCGGTCACTGAGGGCGCTTGCACGCGTACCGGCGTGGGACACGCCGCAAGTACATCCCTGTAGGCTCTTATGCGGCATCCCATGCCGCATAAGGTCCCACGCCGGTACGCATGCAAGCACCACCGGTTGTTGCCGGTGGCTGTAGGAAAGAAAGCGGCGTCTGGTTGACTGATCGGTTTCTGAGCGAGCCCTCGACAGCGCTACTCGCGCGCTGTCGATCGCACCTGGATCAGCGCTTGCTCAGCGTCTGCACCGCTTCCACCAGCACGCCGACATGATCCGGATTCATGTCCGGCGACATGCCGTGGCCGAGGTTGAAGACGTGGCCTTCGCGCGAGCCGCCGTTGCCTTGGGCGTAGCCGTCCAGGGTCTTGCCGACCTCGGCGCGGATCGCCTCGGGCGAGCCGTACAGGGTGGCCGGGTCCAGGTTGCCTTGCAAAGCGACGCGGCCGCCGGCGCGCTGGGCGGCGTCGGCCAGCGAGATGGTCCAGTCCACGCCCACGGCTTCGGCGCCGCTGGCGGCCAGTTCGCTCACGTAGGCGCCGTTGCCCTTGCCGAACAACACCAGCGGGGTGCGCTCGGCGCCGTCGCCACGCTCCAGCTCACGTGCGATACGGGTGAGATAGGGCAGCGAGAACTCGCGGTACATCGCCGGCGACAACACGCCGCCCCAGGTGTCGAACACCTGCAGCGCCTGCGCACCGGCTGCGCGTTGTGCCGACAGGTAGGCGATCACTGCATCGGTGACGGTGCTGAGCAGGTGATGCAGCACCTCTGGCGCGTTGAAGGCCATTGCCTTGATGCGCGCGTATTCCCTGCTGCCGCCGCCTTCGATCATGTAGCAGGCCAGCGTCCACGGGCTGCCGGAGAAACCGATCAGCGGCACCGCACCATCCAGCTCGCGGCGGATCAGGCGCACCGCATCCATCACGTAACGCAGCTCGGTTTCCATGTCTGGCACGCCCAGCCGATGGATCGCGGCCGCATCGCGCACCGGATGGCGGAACTTGGGGCCCTCGCCTTCGACGAAGTACAGCTCCAGGCCCATCGCGTCGGGGATGGTCAGGATGTCGGAGAACAGGATCGCCGCGTCCAGCGGAAAGCGCTGCAGCGGTTGCAGCGTCACTTCGCAAGCGATGTCGGGGTTTTTGGCCATGCCTAAAAAGCTGCCGGCGCGCGCGCGCGTGGCGCGGTATTCCGGCAGATACCGGCCGGCCTGGCGCATCAGCCACACGGGCGTGCGGTCGACGGGCTGGCGGTTCAGTGCACGCAACAGGCGATCGTTCTTGAGCATGGGTGTTCCTCAGCGCGGCGCGTCGGCGCCGCCGGTGATGAGTTGGAAGCCGCGTTTGAGTTGGGTGTCGCGTGCCTTGTCGAAGGCCCGGTCCGCTTCGTCCTGCAGCAGGTATTGGTCGCGTCGCAGCTGCGAGCGTCCACCGATCTCGCCGCTCTCGCGCAGCAGCTCCCAGCCACCGAACAGATCCGGTTGCAGGGTCAGCTGGACATAACGCAGCGGCGCATTGCCGCCGGGATCGTGTTGCAAGTGGATACGCATGGCGCCGATTGTAGCCGGGCGGTGCTGAAGGCTGGGAGGCAGGGATTGGGGCGTGGGGATTCGGGATTGGATAAGGCCGTCCGTAGCGTGCCTGGCGTGGCAGCATGGGTGCGAACTGCGCTGCGTTTTCCGGGATGTTGGATCGCGCTTGCTGCCGCAGCCGGCCAACCGCGTACGCCTCAGCTCGCCAGAATCTCCAGCACCGCCGCCTCGTCCACATCGGGAACCACCTCGGCCTTGCCGATGCCGCGCCACAACACCAGGCGCAGGCGGCCGGCGATGTTCTTCTTGTCCAGACGCATACGCCCCAGCAGCGCTTCCGGCGACAGGCCGGCCGGGATCTCGGTGGGCAGGTCGAAGTCGTGCAGCAGGGCGCGCAGTGCCTCGGTGTCCTGCGCAGTGCTCATGCCCAGCGCGGTCGAGAGCCGTGCGGCCAGCACCATGCCCACCGCCACGGCTTCACCATGGTTGAGGTTGTCGTTGCCGGGCGCGCCGTAGCCTTGTTCGGTCTCGATCGCGTGGCCGAAGGTGTGGCCCAGGTTGAGCAGAGCGCGCTCGCCTTTTTCCAGCGGATCGCGCGCCACGATCTCGGCCTTGTGCTCGCAGCTGCGCGCAATGGCCTGGGCTAGCGCGGCGGCGTCGCTGTCCAGCAGTGCGCGGCGTTCGGCATGCAGCCACTGGAAGAACAACGGGTCGCGGATGGCGCCGTACTTGATCACCTCGGCCAGACCCGCACGTAGCTCGCGCGGTGGCAGGGTGCGCAGGGTGTCGGTGTCGGCAATCACCGCGCGTGGTGGATGGAACGCGCCGACCAGGTTCTTGCCCTGCGGGATATCCACCGCAGTCTTGCCGCCGACCGAGGAATCCACCATCGCCAGCAGGCTGGTGGGCAACTGCACGCAGTCCACCCCGCGCATCCAGCAAGCCGCTGCGAAGCCGGCCAGATCGCCGACCACGCCGCCGCCGAGTGCGAACACGCAGGCGTCGCGGGTGGCGCCCAATTCGGCCAGCGCGGCGATCGCAGCGCCGAAGTTATCCAGCGTCTTGGAGGCTTCGCCGGCGGCGATCACCAGCTCGCCGAGCTGCAGGTCCGGGCGCGCCCCCAACAGTGCGCTGCGCACTGCGGCGGCGTAGTGCGGGGCCACCTGCGAGTCGCTGAGCAGCAGCACGTGGCGGCCGCGCACATGGCTGGCCAGGCGTGCGCCATCGGCCAGCAGGCCGGGCGCGATGGTGATGGTGTAGGGCTGCGCGCCGTCGACATCGACGCTGCGCGAGGAACGGGGAAGTGTCATGCGGGGGTACTCGACATGCGCCATTGCGCGGCCAGGCGCAGCACCAGCTGCGCGGTGGCCTCGGCGGGGGAAAAATGGTCGGTTTCCAGGCTGAGGTCGGCGACCTCCTGGTACAGCGGGGTGCGCTGCGCGGCCATCGCGTGCAGCACCTGCTCGCGGTCGGCGCGCTGCAACAGCGGGCGATTGCGGTCGCGCGCCAGCCGCGTCAACTGCGCCGGCACGCTCACGTGCAGATAGACCACAAAGCCGCGCTCGCGGATGCGTTGGCGGTTGAGCGGATCCAGCACTGCGCCGCCACCGGTGGAAATCAACTTGTTGTCCTGCTCCAGCAGTGCCTGCAGGGTTTCGAGTTCGTGCTGGCGAAACCGCGCTTCGCCGTGCTGTTCGAAAATGGCCGGGATGCTCTTGCCCGCCTGCTCGACGATGGCCTGATCCACATCGACGAACTCCAGCCCGAAGCGCTCGGCCAGACGACGGCCGATGCAGCTTTTTCCGGCGCCCATCGGGCCGACCATCACGAGATTGGGAGCGGGGTTCATGCGCAGGGATCGTAGCATTCACGCCCGCGCGCCGGGCCGATTGACGCGGCCTGAAACCATTCGTGCGGTGTGACTTGCGACTGCGTGCCTCGGCATCGACACCTGCCGCCGCCGCAGGCAGACCGATGGCTGCGACAGTGCGGACATAGGCGAAGCACATGCGATGCGCCCACAATAGGCGCCAATCTTGCTGCCCACGCACCGTCATGACCGATCTGTACGCAGAAGCCCTTGCCACCTTCACCGCGTTGTATGCCGAGGCACAGAACAGCGCCGAACTGGAAGCCAGCGCGATGACCGTGGCCACCGCCAGCGTGGACGGCCGGCCGAGCGCGCGCACCGTGTTGCTCAAGGCCTTCGATACGCGCGGCTTCGTGTTCTATACCCATCTGGACAGCGCCAAGGGCCGCGATCTGCAGACCCATCCGCAGGCGGCATTGCTGTTTCTGTGGCGCAGCCTGCGCGAGGCTGGCATCCAGGTGCGCATCGAAGGTGGCGTGCAGTTGGTGAGTGCGGACGAATCCGATGCCTACTTCGCCTCGCGCCCGCGCATGAGCCAGATCGGCGCCTGGGCGTCGCTGCAGTCGCAGACGCTGGGCTCGCGCGAGGAGTTCGATGCGGCCATCGCCAAGGTCGAGGCCACGTTCGAGGGCCGCGAGGTGCCGCGCCCGGATGGCTGGGGCGGGTTCCGGGTGGTGCCGCAGGCGTTCGAGTTCTGGTACGGCGCCAAGTTTCGCCTGCACGAGCGCTGGCGCTACGAGGCCGATGCGGCCAGCCGCTGGAGCAAGCGGATGCTGTATCCGTGAGCGCGCCAGCCGGGTGGCAGGTGCGCGCGGCGGTCAGCGCCGATGCGCAGGCCTTGCTGGCCTTGCGCCTGGCCTTGTGGCCGGATGCCGACGATGGCGTCGCCGACGACAGCGTCGCCGAACTGCAGGCCGCGCTGGCGCAATCAGATGCCAGCCACCTGCTGGTGGTGGACGACGCGGATACGGCGCTGGGGTTTGCCGAGGTGTCGGTGCGCCACGAGTACGTCAATGGCACCGAAAGCACGCCGGTGGGCTTTCTGGAAGGATGGTATGTGATTCCTGCCTGGCGCGGCCGCGGGCTCGGTCGTGCGCTGGTGGCAGCGGCGGTCGCGTGGACGCGTGATCAGGGCTGCGCAGAGCTGGCCTCCGATGCGCGGCTGGAAGACAGCGGCGCCCAGGCGGCGCATGCGGCGTGCGGCTTCGAGCCAACTGAACGGGTGGTCTGCTTCCGCCTGCAGCTGGCCTGACCAGCTGACTTCCGGCCCTTTCTGCCGGTTGCGGACAGTCTGTAGTATGTCCGCCCATTGCATGAGCATTGCTGCATCACCGCAGCTGCTCGACCACCGCTGCATGACCAAAGGACAGGACATCGTATGACGCAGTACACCACTGTCGAATTGCACGGCCTGCTGGCCGAGCGCTACCGCGACCAGCCGATCGAGGTCGAGCTGATCGACGGGCTGGAACCGGCCATCAACCTCACCCTGGCCGACCACGGCGACATGCAGATCCAGGTCGCCGCCTCCGGCTCGCAGGTGTTCGTTTCCACGCTGCTGGCCAATGCCGACCAGGTCAGCGACCGCGCCGCCTTCAACGACGCCTGCCTGCGGCTCAATCCGCTCAACCCCTTGTCCAACCTGGGTCTGGTGCAGGTCGACGGCAAGGACAGCTACGTGGTCTTTGGCGAGCTGTCGGCGTCTTCCACGCTCGACCAGATCGACGAGGAAATCCAGACCCTGGCGGCCAATACGCTGGATGCCGCCGAATCTCTCAAGCCGTACTTTTCCTAAAGGCGTGTTGTCGCGAGTATCTTTTCAAAGCTGATCACGCTGCTGCGTGGCACTGCACACGAAACCGGCCAGAAGGCGGTCGACGCCAATGCGCTGCGCATCCTGGACCAGGAAATGCGCGATGCCGGCGCCCAGCTCACGCGTTCGCGCGAAGAGCTGACCAAGCTGATGGCACAGAGCAAGCTGGCCCAGCAGAAGATCGACGCGCGCGCCGGCAAGATGGCCGAATACACGCGTTATATCGAAGGTGCGCTGGCCAAGGGCGACGAATCGCTGGCCCACGATGTGGCGACAAAGCTCGCCGCGCTGGAAAGCGAGGACGCCGGCGACAAGGCCTCCAAGACGGCGCTGGACCAGTCGGTGGTGACGCTCAAGGCCACCATCCAGAAGACCGAAAACCAGCTGCGCGGCATGCGCCAGCAGATCGATACGGTCAAGGCCACCGACGCGGTGCAAAAGGCGCAGGCGGCGATTGCCGCGCGGCATTCCGGTGCCAGCAGCAAGATGGGCTCGGCGCTGGAATCGCTGGAGCGGATCAAGGCGCGTCAGGCCGAGACTTCTGCACGCATCGAATCGGCCGAAGAACTCGAATCGTCCAGCGGCGACGGCGATCTGAATCGGCGTCTGGCCGCGGCCGGGTTGATGGAAGGCGAGTCCAACGCCGCCGCGGTGCTGGCACGCTTCAAGAAGCCGGCCCAACTCGGCCACGACACCGCCAGCGGCACCGCGCCGCTGATCGGCCAGGTGCGCGACGTGCAGCAGGTTCCGCGCAGCGACGGCTGATCCACCGCACGGCACAGGACGCGCCATGATCATTGTCGGACGGTTGTTCCGGGTACTGCGGCGCCATGTGCGCCGCGTCAGCTGGGGCCTGGTGGCGCTGGCGCTGCTGGCCCACATGGGCATGAGTTGGGCGTTGTTGGTGATGGCTGGCGAGCACAAGCTCGTCGGCCTGGACGCGTTTCCGTACTACTACATGACCACCGCCACCACCATCGGCTATGGCGACCTGTCGCCGGGCTCGGTGGCCGGGCGTTATATCGCCGCGTTCGTGTTGATGCCGGGCGCGGTGGCGCTGTTCGCCACGGTGCTGGCCAAGACCAGCGGCGTGCTCATCACTTTCTGGAGGCGCCACTACATGGGCAAGATGGCTTACGCCGATCTGCGCGGGCACACCATTCTGATCGGCTGGCAGGGCGCTGCCTCCGCGCGTTTGCTGGAACTGTTGCTCTCGGACACCGCCACCGACGACGAAGGCGTGGTGCTGATCGCCGAGGGCGTGGCCGAGAACCCGATGCCAGACCACATGCGCTTCATCGCCGCCGAGTCGTACACGCACACGGACGTGTATCTGCGTGCGGGCATCGCGGGCGCGGCGCGGGTGATCGTCAACCCGCCGTCCGACGATCAGACCCTGGCGGCGGTGTTCGCGCTGATGGCGCATGCGCCGCGTGCGCACATCGTGGCGCACTTCGATTCGGGCAGCGCCGCGCGGCTGGTCAATTGCCACTATCCGGCCATCGAATGCACCCGTCCGATGACCGCCGAGATCCTGGCGCGCGCTGCGCAGGATCCGGGCAGTGCGGCGATCACTGCCGAGCTGCTGTCGGTGGACGATGGCCCCACCCAGTTCAGCCTTGCGGTTCCGGCCGATGCAGGCCCGCTGGATTACCGCGTCGTGGCGGCCGACTTCAGCCAGCGCGGCGCCTTGTTGCTGGGCCTGCGCGCGCCCGATGGTGCGTTGCGGTTGAACCCGCCCGCACACACCGCTGTGGCGGCCGGTGCCATGCTGTATTACCTGGCCGAGCAGCGCGTGCCTGCGCACGCCATCGCATGGCACGCTCTGCGCACTGCCGCCGTTCCCCATTCCCCATCGCCACAAGGTGCATGACGATGAGTTTTTTCAGCAAGTTGTTCGGTCAACCACAACCGCCCGCGGCGGCCACCTCCGGCACCGGCGCGATCGGCCACACACTTCCGTTGGGCCTGCGTGTCGGTGGCCAGGTGGAGATCGACACCACCCTGTATCGCATGGCGCCGGAGGCCATGACCGCCGAGCTGCCGGGCGGCCATCAAGGCATCCCGTGCTATGGCCACGTCAATCTGGGCGATGGGTATTCCCTGCATCGTTTCTACCTGGACGACGATGCGTTCTTGCAGGTCACCACGGTGGGCGGCGATCTGGAGGCGATGAAGGCCTTTGTGTACTGCGAGACGGTCAACCCGCCCAGCAAGCAGGCGTTTCAGGAGTTCGTGATGCAGCACCCGCATCTGGGTGCTGCGCAGATCGACTACGCCGGCAAACGTTGGGAGCGCGCCACCCAGTCCACCGACGATGCCGCGCGGATCCCGCCGATCGCCTACGACGAGGTGCTGTACCGCTATCAGCCGCCGCGCCGCGACGGCGATCTGACGCATTACGCCATGCTCTACAGCCGCGATGTGCCGGAGCTGCAGCGCGAGGAATTCCTGCTGGTCACCGGCGAGGATTCCGGCCCCAACGAATTCTGCGTCACCTATGCAGTCGGCATCGATGTCACCGTCGCCGATCTGGATATCACCTGAGCGTGCGCGCTCGTCTTCCACTTACCTTGGTCCTGTCATGAACCCGATCAACCTGCAGAGTTTTCTCGCGTTTCTTTCCTACTTCGGCACCGGCCTGGGCGTGTTGATCGTCGCGGTGGTGCTGGTGACCCTGGTCACCCCGCACAAGGATTTCACCTTGCTGCGGCAAGGCAACGTGGCTGCGGCCACCGCGCTGGCCGGCAACTTCATCGGTGTGGCGTTGCCGCTGCATTCGGCCATCACCCACTCGGTGAGCCTGGTCGATGCGTTGATCTGGGGCGCGGTCGCCTGCGGGATCCAGATCGTGGCGTATCTGCTGGCCAACGTGGTGGCCGGGCGCATTTCGCGGCAGATCACCGACAACGTCGCTGCGGCAGGCATCTTTTCGGCTGGCGTGTCGATCGCGGTCGGGCTGATCAATGCTGCGGCGATCACGCCGTAACGGAGTACAGGCATGAAGCGCTCACGCAATCTCAAGCTCACCTTGATGGCCGCCTTGCCGGCCGCCCTCGTCACCGGTTGTGGTTCTGAACCAGAGACAGGTGTAGTGCTGCAGTCGGCCTCCGACTGCTACCAGATCAAGCAGGAACAGACCGACATCCAGCAATGCCTCAAGGCCTACGACGAGGCGGTGGCCAAGCACCAGCAGGCCGCACCGCGCTTCAATTCGCGCTACGAGTGCGATGCGCAGTTCGGCAGTTGCACCGAGGTGCCGGGTCAGACCCAGGGCCAGCACAGCTGGATTCCGCCGATGGGCGGCTTCCTGCTCGGCTATGCGCTGGGCAACATGAGCGGTGGCGGCGGCTATCGCTACGGCGGCGCGATGCCGCTGTATCGCGATTACCGCAGCGGCGGTTACTACAAACCCAACGGCGATCTGGCCAGCAACCGTATCGGTACTGTGCGTGGGCGCAGTGGCGCCATCGACATGCCGTCGCGTGCGATCACCGTCTCGCGCTCGGGTTTCGGCTCCAGTGCGGCGGCGCGCAGTTCGTTCGGCAGCGGCGGGCGCAGTTCCGGATACGGCGGCTGACATGCAACGGATCGCACTTGCAGAACGTGCCGATTGGCGCGACCAGGCCGAGTCGCTCGGCTTCCATTTCCACACCATCGACGGCGAACCGTATTGGGACGAAAGCGCGTATTACGCGTTCTCGCTGCGCCAGATCGAGGACGACATCGAGGCGCCCACCCAGGAACTGCACGATATGGCGATGCAGTTGGTGGACGAGGTGGTGGGCTCGGAACAACTGATGACGCAGCTGGCGATCCCGCCGTTCTACTGGGACTGGATCGCCAACTCGTGGAAAGACCGCGACCCGCATCTTTACGGCCGCATGGATCTGGCCTATGCAGGCAACGGCCCGGCCAAGTTGTACGAACTCAATTACGACACGCCGACCTCGCTGTACGAATCGGCGTATTTCCAGTGGTTGTGGCTGGAGCAACAGATCGCCGCCGGCGTGCTGCCCAAGGGCACCGACCAGTACAACCTGATCCAGGATCTGCTGTGCGAAACCCTGGGCGCGTTGGCAGTGGATGGCGCGATCGGGCCGCAGATGCATTTTTCAGCGGTACGCGATTCGCTGGAGGATCGCGCCACGGTGCGGTATCTGCGCGATTGCGCGCACCAGGTGGGCATCAGCACCGAGGAAGTGGCCATCGAAGATATCGGCCTGAGCGCCGATGGCTGGTTCACCGATGAGCAAGACCGGGTGATCCATACGCTGTTCAAGCTCTACCCGCTGGAATTCATGATGGAAGAGCGCTTCGGGCCGGCATTGATTGCCAACCGTGTGCGCCTGATCGAGCCGGCATGGAAATCGGTGCTGAGCAACAAGGGCATCCTGCCGCTGCTGTGGGAGCGCCATCAAGGCCATCCCAATCTGCTGCCTGCACGCTTTGCGCAAGCCGGCGAAGCGCCGACGGCAGGCTGGGTGCGCAAGCCGCTGCTCTCGCGCGAGGGTGCCAATATCTCTCTGGTCACCGCACAGGGCGATGCTGCGCAGACCGATGGGCCGTATGTGGACGGGCCGGCGATTTTGCAGGCGCACCATCCGCTGCCGGTGTTCGACGGGCGGCATGCGCTGGTGGGCAGTTGGGTGGTGGCCGATCGCCCCGCCGGGCTGGGCATGCGCGACGACGATGGCCCGATCACCCGCGATACCTCGCGCTTCGTACCGCACGTGATCGTGGATTGATGCAGTAGTGAGTACGCATCGCCACCGCAAGGTGGCGGTGTTGCGTATTGCGATTGCCTCACCTGTGGCCGTTGGTGGGGTTCGCCGGTTACGTGGCTGCGCTTTGCGCAATGGTCACGCCCTGCACAGCGCAGACAACGCTCTTCATCGCCTTACACACGCCTTGGTTGCGCGCAAGCCCTGCACTGCAGGCCGCGCAGCGCAGGTTTTCCACACCCCCTGTGGATGGAAGTTGCACAAGGCTGTGGACAAGTGAGCGCAGGCCGCGGCCTGCAACGCTGTCAAGATGGGTGGCGAAAAATGACCAACCGCTCGCGGCGATGGTTTTCCGGTCGAGATTTGAACGATTTCGACAGGATCGGCAAAGTCGGTTGCACACCCATCACACCCGCCGTGCCGCAAAAAGCTCGCCGCCGCCAGCAGCCACGCCAATGCGAACACGCTCAGGTACGCAGCAGATGTTGCGGAGGCCAGCAGCGCGGCGAACAAGGCGCCGGCCAGCGCCAGCATGCCGGCCACCGCAATCGCTTCGCTCAATTGCAGTGCCGAGCTGTTCGCGCCTTGTTGCGCGGGTGGCGACAACGACAACGTCAACACCGACAGACTCGGATACAGCAGGCCCATGCCCAGGCCTGCCAGCGCCCAGCCGGCAATCGCCACCGGCACCGGAATGAGCGGCCACACCGCACCCGCACTGATCACGATGCCCAACGACATCAGCAGCGCACCAGTCTTGAGCAGGCGTGGGCGCGACCAGCCGGCGCGGCTATGGCCCTGATACCACGAGCCGCTGAACCAGCCCAGCGCACCCACGCTGAGCGCCACGCCGGCCAGCAGCGGCGAGAGGCCGCGTTCGCGCGACAGCAGCAACGGCAAGAACGCCTCGAACCCAAAGAAGGCCGCCGCCGCAATACCACGCAGCGCGATCACGCTGGGCAGGCCACGCGCCAGCCGCAGCGTGCCGGCCGGCAACAGGTGCCAGGCGCAGAACAGCGTGAGCAAGAGCGCTGGCGTCATCGCAAGCAACGCCAGCGCGCCGTGCAGTTGCCCGCCCAGATACACGCCGAGCACGCCCAAGGCCGCACCGATCGCCCAGCCGAACGCGGCGTTGGAGTCGGCGGACGGTTCGCCCGACCACGCGCGTCCGCGGATGGCCGGCCACAACATCAGCCCAGCCGGAATCGCCAGCAGCGGCACCGACAGAAACACCCAGCGCCATCCCACATGCTGCACGATCAGCCCGCTGATGCCTGGCCCGATCAACGAGGGCACCACCCAGCCGGCCGAAAACGCGGCAAACACGCGCGGCCGCAACGCTTCCGGATACAGCCGCCCGACGATGACGTACAGCGCCACCGAATACGCGCCGGCGCCCAGGCCTTGCAGCAAGCGCCCTGCGATGAGTAGCGGCATGCTCAGCGCCAACCCGGCGATCAACAGCCCGATCACAAAGCACAGCAGTCCCACACCCAGCGCGCCGCCCGGGCCGCGTCGGTCGCTCCAGCGCCCGGCGGCGGTCATGCCGACCACGCTGGTCGCCAAGGTGCCGCCGAAGGCCAGCGCGTACAGCGGCAGCCCGTTCAATTCGCGCGCCACGGTCGGCATGGCGGCAGCAACCGCCAGCGACTCGAAGGCATTGAGCGATACCAGCGCGACCATGCCCAGCGTTGCGGCGCGATACGGCGCGGCGAGAATGGAAGTGGGTTGCGTGGCGCCCAGTGGCGTGGCGGGCGTGGTGATTGCGGCGGGCATGTCGGTGGGCATCGAAGATCCAGGAACGAGCGTGAGCACAGCCATGACATCGGTACTTGCACCGGTCATGGCCGCGCAGCATCCTGCCTCAACCAAGGTTGAGGTCAAGGCAATGCAGCGTGAGTTGTCCGTGGGCGAAGTGGCCAAGCGCAGTGGCGTGGCGGTGTCGGCATTGCATTTCTACGAGCGCAAGGGCTTGATCCGCAGCCTGCGCACCACAGGCAACCAACGCCGTTATGCGCGCGATGTGTTGCGGCGGATTGCGGTGATCCGCGTGGCCCAGCGGCTTGGCGTGCCCTTGCAGCAGGTGCTGGAGGCGTTCTCGGTGTTGCCGGAGCAGCGCACGCCCACACGTGCGGAGTGGGCGCTTATGTCGGCGCGCTGGCGCGGGCAACTGGATGCGCGCATTAGCGAACTACAGGCGCTGCGCGACCAGCTTACCGACTGCATCGGCTGCGGGTGTCTGTCGCTGCGCCGCTGCCGGCTGAGCAATCCGGGCGACACCCTGGGCCACGACGGTGATGGGGCTTTGCGACTGGGCAGCTTGATTGCGGAATAAGAGTGGCTAACAAAACGTAGCGAGCGGGCGCGTGGCGGTGAGTCTGGTTTTGTCGGCCGCGTCTTGATGGATGCCGTCAGAAGTCCAGGTTAAACGCTGAGTGGATCGAGGGCGCGGCGCCCTCGCCGCTCGCGGGACACGCCGTGAACCCGTCCCTGGGGGCTCGGTGGCGGCATCCATGCGGCCACACGGTCCCGCAAGCGGCGAGGACACCGCACCAGAGAGTGAGTCGGTTGCTTTGAGAAGAGCTACGCACACCGACCATCTTGACTGGTCCTTGCCCGCCCACCGTCGCGGGACCTTACGCGGCATGGATGCCGCGTAAGAGCCTACATGGACGTACTTGCGGCGTGTCCCGCGATGGTGGGCGGGCAAGGGCCCCGCAGCCAATCAACAGACCAGCCGCTCTGCGGTAGTCAGGCATGGGTTAGTTTTGGTAGCCGCTCTCAGCATCACCGGCATGGCCGTCGCGTAGATCGTCGAGCGGAGCGCTGCTGCCGCGGAATCGTGTAGCGCCATCCGGGACCAATGGCATTCCCGCGCGCGGCGAGGCGCGCCGTAGGATGGGAGTCCCCCACGCCGCAGGATTTCGCATGACCCCCACCGTGCGCCGATCGCTTACCGTTGCACTGTCACTGGCGTGCGTTGCCGCGCCCGCACTTGCCGCTCCCGCACCAGCCAGTTCCGCAACCGCAGCACCCGCTCCGGCCAGCCATTTCGATCCGCTGGCCTTGTTTGCGCCACTGCAACTGCCCGATGCACCCAACGCCTACCGCAGCGGCAGCGGCGTACCCGGCCCGCTGTTCTGGCAGAACCGTGCGGATTACGACCTGAAGGCCAGCATCGACCCGGCGACCCACACGCTCACCGGCGAGGCGGCGATCCGTTACACCAACCGCAGCCCCGACACGCTGGACGTGCTGTGGCTGCAGCTGGACCAGAACATCTATCGCGCCGATGCGCGCGCTGCCGCCAGCCGGCCATCGCGCCGCACCCAGTTCACCGACGGCATGCAGATCGCCAGCATCGAGATCGACGATGGCGGGCGCCGTCAGCCAGCCCACTTCGTCGTCGACGACACCCGTCTGCGCGTGGACCTGCCGCAGCCGCTGGCCGGGCAGGGCAAGGCGCTGACCGTGCATATCCGCTACCGCTACACGATTCCCGGTACCTGGGGCGGGCGTACCGCGTTCAGTGCCAGCAAGCAGGGCGAGATCTACGAGATTGCGCAGTGGTATCCGCGCATGGCGGTGTATGACGATCTGCGCGGCTGGGACACGCAGCCGTATCTGGGCTCGGAGTTCTATCTGGAATACGGCGATTTCGATTACGCGGTGACCGTGCCGGAGGGCTTTCTGGTCGCCGGCTCCGGTGCGCTGACCAATCCGGCCGAGGTGCTCAGCCGCACCGAGCAGCAACGCCTGGAACAGGCACGCGGCAGCGATCGCACGGTGCTGATCCGCACGCCTGCCGAGGTGACTGCACGTGCGGCCAAGCCGACGGGCAAGGGCACCCAGACCTGGCGCTTCCATATGGACCACACCCGTGACGTGGCGTTTGCTGCATCGCCTGCGTTCGTCTGGGATGCCGCGCGCATCAAGCTGCCGGGAGGCAAGCAGTCGCTGGCGATGTCGGTGTATCCGCTGGAAGGTGTGGGCGCGGACAAGTGGAACCGCTCCACCGAATACGTCAAAGGTGCGATCGAACATTTCTCGCAGTGGTACCCGTATCCGTGGCCGGCCGCGATCAATCTGGGCGGTTATGGCGCGGGCATGGAGTATCCGGGCATCGTTTTCGATGGTTTCGAAGACAGCGGCAAGGAGTTGTTCTGGATCACCGCGCACGAGATCGGCCATACCTGGTTTCCGATGATCGTCGGTTCCAACGAACGTCGTCATGCGTTCATGGATGAAGGCTTCAATACCTTTATCGACGTGTACGCATCGGATGCCTTCAACAAGGGCGAATACGCGCCCAAGCGCGATTCGGAATATGCGCCCAAGGGTGGCAACCCGGTCGATGAAATCCTGCCGTTGCTGGCCGACACCAGCGCGCCGACGCTGATGGACAACGCCGATTCCACCAGCGAAAAATACCGCCATTCGCTGACTTACTTCAAAGGCGCGTTGGGGTTGGTGCTGTTGCGCGAGCAGATCCTGGGGCCGGAACGCTTCGATCCGGCCTTTCGCAAGTACATCGCCACCTGGGCCTACAAACATCCCACACCGTCGGATTTCTTCCGGCTGATGGAAAGCGAGAGCGGCGAAGACCTGGCCTGGTGGTGGCGCGGTTGGTATCTCAACAACTGGCAGCTGGATATGGGCATCAGCGCGGCGCATTACGTGGATCACGATCCTGCCAAGGGCGTGCAACTCACGCTGCGCAGCAGTCAGAAACTGGTGATGCCGGCCACCGTTCGCGTGGAGCTGGCCGACGGCAGCCACCTCGACCGTCGCGTGCCGGTGGAAACCTGGCTGCAGAACACCGCGCCCACGCTGACGCTGCCGACCACACAGAAAGTGCTGCATGTGCGACTGGATCCGGATCACGTGTTGCCCGATGCACAGCGGGGCGACAACCAGCTGGACGTGATCGGCTAGCGGCGCCGATGCAATCGTCCGCGCTGCAACGGCGCGGATGAGCGAAGTGCAGCACACGACAGAGGCATGCCGAATAACGGCGCAATCGATTTCAGCGATTGTGTCGTTTTTCGTATCTGCTTGCATGGCCATCGACCCTGCGCGTTGCTGTAGCGGATGTGCTCGCATGGTTGCGCGATGTTGTTGCCTTGCAGCGTCAACAGCGCCGTTGTGCCGCGCTTGCGTCGTGCGATCGCAGTAACACTTTGCGCAACTTTTGAAAGCGGCGTTGTGGCGATCATCGCCCCGGCATGAAGCGCCAATACCAAAGCGCAATCACTGCAGTCGCTGCTGATAACGCTTACAGCCACGGCAGGTCTGCGTATGCCGTACGGGCTCAAGCGCGCGTGTTGTTGAGTGTCTGGATGTGTCACCGCATGTTTGTTGCAACGCAGGGTGACAAGCACCGACACGCATGACTAGTCTGCGCCGCGTGGTAGCGCTATCACGCTTGATGGAGCGGTAGCAGCCGATTGAACGCCGTGGCGCACAGGGGCTGCGGCGGCAATAGATCCAAGGGTAGGGAAGGCAGTCGCAGGTGCTGTACAGATCGTCGCAGGCAGCGTCCGTCATGGACGTGGCACGCACACGGTCGGCATCAGGGGGATCCGCCGTTGGTTCGATGCGGGGGATCAGATGACGTTCTGCAACGGAAGGTATGTCGCGTGCCATGCAAGGCGCGTGGCCAGACAGTCGCCGCGTCGCATTCCGCGACCACGGCCGTGGGTGTTGGACTCCAGACCCGAGGATAGATCGATGCGTCGTACGTTGAGCAATTTCAAGTCCAAGGCCATGTTCACCTTCGTCGGTGGCCTGTTGGTCATCAATCCGGCCTTTGCGCAGGACGTTCCCGCGCCGCCAGTGCCGCCGCCGCAATCCAGCGCGCAAACCGCCACCACGCTCGATGCGGTCAACGTGACCGGCATTCGCAGCAGCCTGGATCAATCGATGGGCATCAAGCGCGATGCCGCAGGCGTGGTGGATGCGATCAGCGCCGAAGACATCGGCAAATTTCCCGATACCAACCTGGCCGAGTCGTTGCAACGCATCACCGGTATCTCGATCGAACGCCGCGATGGCGAAGGCGCGCAGGTCACCGCGCGCGGCTTCGGCCCGCAGTTCAATACGGTCACGCTCAACGGCCGGCTGATTCCCGGTGCCGACGCATTTGGCGCACCCGGCCAGACGCCAATCGGCGGCGTGGATGTGGGCACGCGCGCCTTCAACTTCGCCCAGCTCGCCTCCGAGGCCATCACCGGGATCGAGGTCTACAAGACCAGCCGCGCCACCGCGCCCAGCGGCGGGATCGGCGCGACCATCAACATCCAGACCGACAAGCCGTTCAATCATGAGGGTGTGGTGGCCAATACCGGCGCCAAGATGGTGTCCGACCGTTCGCAGCCGTTCGGCGATTCGCTCACCCCGGAAGTGTCGGGCATTTTCAGCTATACCAATCCCGACAAGACCTTCGGGATCGGCTTGAGCGGTAGTTATCAAAAGCGCCATGGCGGCTCGGTGCAGGCCACCGAAAACACCTGGAACATCCAGCGCTGGACAGGGACCGACCCGGCGCTGCGCCCGGATGCGGTGGTGACCAACGCACCGGCGATCGGCCAGTTGTACGGCATGCCCAACGACCTGCGTTATGCGTTCGCCGATTTCCAGCGCGAGCGCACCAACGGCCAGGCAGTGGTGCAGTTCGCACCCAGCGACAGCCTCACCTTGACCCTGGATTACACCTATTCGTCCAACGAGATCCGCGAAGAGCGCGGCGAGCAGGGCATCTGGTTGCAACGCGCCAACAGCTTTACCGATCTGACCTTCGATACCGGCCAGGCGGTGGCAACGCCGATCTATCTGCGCGATGTGCCCAACGGTGCCAAGGACTTCGGCATGGAGCAGCAGCGCAACGAGCAGAAGTACACGCTCGGTTCGCTGGGGTTCAATGCCGATTGGCAGGTGAGCGACCGCTTCCAGTTGTCGTTCGATGCGCATAACTCGAAAACCAAGAGCATGCCCAACGACCCGGTCACCGGCGGCAGTGCCACCTACTTCAGCTTCGCCGGCACCAACAACTGCGTCAACGGCCCGTCCTGCGGCGGTCAATGGGGGCAGGAGCTGTCGTTCAACAATTCCTTGCCGATCGGCGCACGCACCTGGTATCCCACCGCTGCCGATTCCCTGGCTGGCACCAACGGTGTGGTCAATCCGGACTTCACCCCCGCCGAGCTCGGCTCGCAGGTGCTGCGTATCTACTATCAATCGCAGGTGACCGAGATCAAGGAAGGGCGCATGGATGGCACCTTCGACTTCGATGACGGCCGCTTTCAGTTCGGCGTGAGCAGCGCCAACACCACCATGAACCGGCTCACCAGCGACACCAACTCCACGCTTGGCGATTGGAGTGTGGCCAATGCCGGCAACGAGCCCGGCATGCAGGCGTTGCTGCGGCCGGTGAGCATTACCGGCATGTTCAAGGACTTCAACGCCAACGGTGCGGCGCCCAATGCCTGGCGCGGCGATGCCGATCAGCTGGCCCTGTGGGGTGGCAGCCAGTACGGCGCCACCACCCGCTACAACCCGAACTACAGCGCCGATAACCAGGTGGAAGAGAAGACCCGCGCCGCCTACGTGCAGTTGGAACTGAAGGGCGATATCTCCGGCATGACCACCAACACACGGCTGGGCTTGCGTTACGAGCGCACCGATGTGGAATCCACCTCGCAGGTGGCCACGCCCACTGCGTTGCTCTGGCAGGCCAACAACGACTTCCAGTTGTTGCGCTCCACCGAGCTGCAGCCCTTCAGCGAAAAGACCAGCTACAACTACATCCTGCCCAATCTCGACTTCAGCATCGACATCACCGATCAGCTGAAAGGACGCGCCTCGTTTGGCCAGACCATTGCGCGTGCGCCCTACAACAATCTGATTGCCGGTCCAACGCCGAATACACCGAGCGGTTCGATCCTGATCAACCCCTCCACCCGTGCCTCCGGCAGCTCGCAGAGCCCGACGCTGGATCCGCTGGAATCGGACAACCTGGATCTGGCACTGGAATGGTATTTCGCCGACGCCAGCTATGTGTCGGCCACATTCTGGAACAAGCGCGTCAGCAACTTCATCGGCAACACGGTGTCGCGCGAATCGCTGTATAGGCTGACCGATCCCACCTCGGGGCCGGATGCGCAATCGGCCCTGGCCTTCCTGCAGAGCGGTGCCTGCGCTGCGCAGGTTGGCGCCTCCGGTAACGACGTTGCGGGCGCCTGCTCGGCCAACGACACCTCGCTGTTCGCGGCGATGGCGTTGTTGCGCAACGCCGCGGCCACCGGTGGATTGGCCGCCTATAACGGCAGTTCCGCGCAGAGTCTGGCCCTGGAGAATGCCTACGACATCGTTGGCAATGCCTCCGACCCGCTGTATCAGTTCGATGTGTCGCGGCCGGTCAACCAGAACAAGGCCAACATCCATGGTTGGGAACTGGGCGGGCAGTACTTCTTCGACACCACTGGCTTCGGTATCTACGCCAACTACACCATCGTCGAAGGCGATGTGGGCTTCGACAACACCGTGATCGATCGCGACCAGTTCGCACTGCTCGGTTTGAGCGACACCGCAAACGCCATGCTGATGTACGAAAAGTACGGTTGGAGCGCACGTCTGGCCTGGAACTGGCGCGACGAGTATCTGATCGCGGCAAACCAGGATGGCGCCAACCGCAATCCTTACTACGTCGAGGCCTACCAGCAGTGGGACCTGAGCGTGAGCTACAGCTTCAGCAAGCAGCTGTCGGTGGGCTTTGAGGCGATCAACCTGACTGGCGAAGACGTGCGTTGGCATGGGCGTTCTGACAAGCAGATGATCCGCCTGATCGACCAGCAACCGCGTTACACGCTGGGTGTGCGTTATGCGTTTTGAGCGCGACTGACAAGCCGCTGCGCGCACCTCAGGTGCGCGCTGGCCGGTGTGCGGCGGGGTGGAAATGCCCGCGCACATGCTGCTCAGAGTGCACCGTTCGTGCGCTCTGATAGCCGCCATTGGCGTCGGTTGGCTGCTCCATGCAGGTGGATTGAGTCGTGATGTCTGCGCGGCCACTGGTCCGGCTGGCGGCCGCGACCGCACTGCCGGGCCGGATGCCCAGACGCATCCGCTGCAATCGCCGACACGCAAACTGCAACCAGCACGATGGTGGCTAGGGCATCACCGTGACGCTGGCTCTGCAGGTCTGCCACCAATGCTGCTGTGCCGCTTGCCGGCCCCCTGCTTTTTGGCAATGCTCGACACCAGCAGGCATCGCATGTCGCCGCATGATCAATTCATATCCCCGCAATGCCGTGATCCATTGCGGATGACCGCTGGAGTTCTAGATGACGCGATACGCAGTGCTCAACAACGTGGCGCATCACGACATCCGCGTCATCCTGCGCTTTGGCGCCGAGTTCGGCGATGCGCTCGGCCTGGTGCCGGCCTTCGTCACCGAATTCGCCGAGCTGCAACGCGAATACCCGCTGTTTTTTCGCAAGGATCCTGCCACCGGCGCCTACCAGGCGGTGGCGCTGCTGGGCTTTGCACAGGACGAGAATCTGTTTCTGCAGGATGGCCGCTGGACTGCCAGTTACCTGCCGGGCATCGTCGCCAAGGGGCCGTTTCTGATCGGTTTCCAGGAGCAGCGCATCGACGGTGCCCTGGTGCAGGAGCCGGTGATCCATGTCGATCTGGAGCACCCGCGCGTCAGCCGCGACGAGGGCGAAGCGGTGTTTCTGCCGCAGGGCGGTCATAGCCCGTATCTGGAGCACATCATCAGTGTGCTGCGTGGCATTCGCGACGGTGTGGATGCCGGTCAGGCGATGGCGGCCGCCTTCGATGCGCTGGGGCTGATTCAGCCAGTGCAACTGGACGTGACGCTGGATGCCGCCCACGCCACCCATCTGCAAGGCCTGTTCGCGATCGACCGCGAGCGACTGGCTGCACTCGATGCGCAGGCGCTGCATCAACTGCACCAGGCCGGTTATCTGGAAGGCGCATTCTTGATGCTGGCATCGCTGCACAACGTGCGCCGGTTGATGGCAGAGAAACAGCGCCGACTGCAGCAGATGCAGGCCGCGCCCGCTACTGAAGCGTATGCCTGAGCGCATGGCTGTGAGCGCCTCCATCATGTCTTCAATCGCCGCAATTGCGCCCATCGCAGAGCGTACAGACTGCCGACCTGACGCGCTGCCGCTTTCTGCGCTCTGCGCTGCCGCCGAACCAGTGGTAGTGCGTGGCATCGCATGCGACTGGTCACTGGTGCAGGCCGGGCTGCGCAGCCCCCACGAGGCGATGGCGGTGCTGCGCGCGCACGACAGTGGACATGCCTTGCAGTATTCCCATGGCGGCCCGGAAATCGCCAGCCGGCCGTTTTACACCGACGACTGCAGTGCGCTGAATTTCGACGTGCAGCGTGGCACGCTGAGCACCTTGCTGGAGGCCATCGCCTCGCATTGCGATGACCCACAGCCGCCCACGTATTATCTGGCATCGTTGCCGGTCGACAACCACCTGCCCGGCCTGCGCGCCAGCAACGATCTGGATTTGTCCGCCAGCGGCATCGCCGTGCAGCCGAGCATCTGGATCGGCAATCGCGTCATTGCCTCGTGTCATTACGACGCGCCCAACAACCTGGCGTGCTGCGCAGTGGGGCAGCGCCGCTTTACGCTGTTTCCGCCAGAGCAGGTGGCCAACCTGTATCCCGGTCCGCTGGATCCCACGCCGGGCGGGCAGGTAGTGAGCATGGTGGATATCGCCAACCCGGATCTGCAGCGTTATCCGCGATTTGCCGCTGCGCTGGCGCATGCGCGCACCACCGTGCTGGAACCGGGCGATGCGTTGTTCATTCCCAGCATGTGGTGGCATCACGTGCAATCGCTGCAGCCGTTCAATGTGCTGGTCAACTACTGGTGGAGCAGCGCACCCGCACAGTTGCCGGCACCAATGCCTGCGCTGTATCACGCGCTATGGGCGATTCGTGACCGGCCCGCGTCCGAAAAAGACGCCTGGCGCGCGTTGTTCGATTACTACGTCTTCGGTCCTGCCGAGCGTGCTGGCGAACATCTGCCCGAACAGGCGCGACATGCGTTGGGCCCGATCGATCCCACGCTCGCGCGACAACTGCGCGCGATGTTGATCGGCAGGCTAAATCGCTGATGATCGATACCGCCCCAAGCCCATCCCACAGGAGTGCGCAGTGACCCAGGCCCGGATTCGCAAGGTCGTCATCGTCGGTGGCGGCACCGCCGGCTGGATCGCCGCCTGCGCGCTATCGCACCAGTTCCGCGAGCTGCTTGAGATCACCCTGGTCGAGTCCGAGCAGATCGGCACCGTGGGCGTGGGCGAGTCCACGGTGCCGCCGATCCGCACCTTTCATCGTTTCCTGCAGATCGACGAGCAGGAGTTTCTGCGCGCAGTGGCCGGCACCTTCAAATTGTCGATCTCCTTCGAGCATTGGCGTCGCCAGGGCGAGCGCTATATCCATCCGTTCGGTATCACCGGGCAAAGCACGCTGGTGTGCGCCTTCCATCACCTCTGGCTGGAAAGTCAGCGGCGTGGCATGCCTGGCACGTTCGGCGATTACTGTCTGGAAACCGTGGCCTCGCGCGTGGATCGCTTCGCACTGTTGCGCGAGCCTGCGGTCAATTACGCCTACCATCTCGACGCGGCGTTGTATGCCAAGTTTCTGCGCGCACGCAGCGAAGCGTTTGGCGTCAGGCGCATCGAGGGAAAGATCCAGCAAGTGACCCTGCAACCGGACAGCGGGGACGTCGCCACGCTGGTGCTGGAAGACGGGCAGGTCCTCGATGGCGATCTGTTTATCGATTGCAGCGGTTTTCGCGGCTTACTGATCGAGCAGGCACTGCACACCGGCTACGAAGACTGGAGCCACTGGTTGCCGTGCGACCGCGCGGTGGCGGTGCAGACAGAAGCCGCCGGTCCGCCAGTGCCATACACCCGCGCGATCGCGCACGAGGCCGGCTGGCGCTGGCATATCCCGCTGCAGCATCGTGTCGGCAACGGCCTGGTGTTTTCAAGTCGCCATCTCTCCGATGACGAAGCCCACGCCAAGCTGCTGCGCGACGCGGCTGCGCCTGCGCTCAAGGATCCCTGGCTGGTGCCGTTCCGCACCGGCCGCCGGCTTAAGGCCTGGAACAAGAATGTGGTGTCGCTGGGCCTGGCCAGCGGCTTTATCGAACCGCTGGAATCCACCAGCATCCATCTCACCATCGCCGCGGTGGTGCGCTTGATCAGCTTGTTCCCCGCAGACGGCATCGCACCCTCGCAGGTGCAACTGTTCAACGACATCAGCCGCACCGAAATGGAACACGTGCGCGACTTCATCATCCTGCATTACCACGCCACCCAGCGCGACGAACCGCTATGGCGCCAATGCCGTGAGATGGAACTGCCCGAATCGCTTGCCTTGCGCCTACGCGCCTGGCGCGAACGCGCGCATGCCTGGCAAGGCGCCGATGAATTGTTTCGCGTCGACTCCTGGACCCACGTGTTGATGGGGCAGGGCATCATCCCTGCGCAGCATCACCCGCTGGCGCGCGCAGTGTCCGATCGCGATCTGCATCGCCTGCTGGACGGCATCGCGCAGCCGATCCAGCGCGCTGTGGAACAGATGCCATCGCAGCAGGCGTTTATCGATGCGTACTGCAAAGCTGGCGCAAGCGTGTGGGGGCCTGCGCAGCCCGGTTGTGGCGTAGTGCCCATCTGGCAAGCTACAACCGCATCAAATCCTTGCCGACCACGATCGGCCCGGCATAGTGCTTGCGCGCGCCCTCGCTCCACATCGCATCGGTGATCGTCGGGTCGCCGCCGGGGACGAAGTGATTGAGCACGAGCATTTTTGCGTTGGCCGCAGCGGCGATCTTGCCCACTTCCTCGCTGGTGGAATGGCTCTTGAGCAGATGGTCGAGCAAGGTCGGCGCGTTATCGTTGGTCTTTAGCATCTTTTCCAGCGCGGGCAGATACATCACCTCGTGCACCAGGATGTCGGTGTCTTTCGCGAACTCGGCCAAGGCGGGCAGATAGCGCGTATCGCCGGAGAACACCACCGTGCGGTCGCGCGCGGCGAAGCGGTACGCAAATGCAGGTTTGAGCGTGTAGTGATCCACCAGCGTGGCGGTGACGGTGACCTGGTCGTTCTGCAGCACCGTGCCGGGCTGGTCGAACTCATGCACTTGAATCAGCTGCTTGAACGGTGGGCGGCCTTCCTCACGAATGCGCGCATCGATGTCGATGGCATTCATCTCGACAAACGCATCCACCATCCTTGCGATACCGGGCGGGCCATACAGATGCACCGGCGTCTGCAGCCCGCTCGCCCACGCCAGCCACACCACGTTGAGCAGGTCGGCGTTGTGATCGGAGTGGTGATGGGTCAGGAAGATGTCGCGCAGCGCAGGCAGGCGGATGCCGGCTTTGGCCAGTTGCTGTGCAACCCCATTGCCGCAATCGATCAGGTAGGGCTGCCCGTCGATGACCAGCGCATTGGCGGCTGCCGCGCGCAGCGGTGACGGGGTTGGCCCGCCCTTGGTGCCGAGCAGGACCAGCACGCTGCCGTTGGCCGGGAACGGCGCTGGCGAGAGCGGATCTGATGACGAATCTGCATCCTTCTGCCCGCCGCGGATTGCAGCACCCAGCTGGCTTGCCATGCTCAGCGTGCCCGCAGCCAGCGCGATGCGCAGCACCTGGCGACGGGAACGGCGTATAGAAGGTGCGGGCATTGCGGCTCCTGTCGAAGCATGGAGTAAGTGTGTTGGCGCCGTATCAGACTAGCGCGAGCCCGTCAGGCGTGCGACGACGCAAGACAAGTCAGAGTGTTTGCGCAATGAACTCGCTCAACGCAGGCGAACGATAAAACCCCATGCATTGCGCAAAGATCCTGTTGAACGGGCCTCGCCGCGCTTCGTCCTTCATCGGCACTTCGGCGCGATAAAAATCCGCCGTCTGCTCGGCAACATAGCGATGCAGGCGGTCGGTGGCGCCGGCCTTGGCATTGTCCAGCGCATAGGTCGTCAGCAGATACGAGCGATCGCGCAGCTGATCCGAGGTGTATTTGCCGCTGCGCGCATAGTTGTTGTCCAGGCACAGCTGCAGCGCGTATGCCTTGACGTCTTCGCGATTGGCGGGCTTGCCGGCTGCGCTGGCGGTGACCTGTAGCGACAAGGTCGCCAGTGCAAGTGCGGCGATTAGATAACGATTGCGTTGAACGGGCATGCCGATCCAGGTGAAGGACGAGCTGCCAAGTCTGCATCATCAAGCCGATGCAGATGAAGTGCTGCACGCAGGCCAAGCGCAGTTGCACGTGGCAGGCGAGACACCGCCTGCCACGTGCAACAACCGCTTACGGGCCGAAGTAGGTGGAGATGCTGGAATACACGTCCGAGAAGCGCGAGTAGTAGTCCGGATCGGTCTGCGCGCTGCAGAACGAGTAGCCGCCATACAGGCCGCCGCGCAGCTGGTACGCACCACCGCTGGCGACGGTGAACAGGCCCGAGCCGGACGAGCCGCCTTCGGTCACGCCATCGTTCCAGACCACGCGGTACAGCGGGCTCTTGCCGTCGATGGAGGTGCTCAGCCCATTCACGCTGCCCAGCGAATACTTCTTGACGTCGCCGGCTGGGTGATGGATGCCGACAATCGCGGTACCGGTCGCACCGATCGCCGCGCTGTTCCAGGCCGCGTAGAACGCGCCGCTCGGCGGTGCGGTCTTCAGTTCCAGCAACGCGGTGTCACGGGTGGTATTGGCGTGACGCAGGAACGCACCGCCGGTCAATGTGGTCGCCTGCGAGCTGGCGGTGTTGCCGTTGCAGCTGGCCGCATCGTAGAACCAGTAGGTCTGCAGCGAGTTGGCAACGGTTTGCGTGCTGATGCAGTGGGCCGCAGTCCAGAACAGATTGCGCTTGGGCGAATTGGTGTTGTTGAGCAAGGTGCCGGTGCACAGGAACGAACCCTGGCTGGTGGTGAACACCATGCGTGCCACCGCTTTTGCCGCACTGGTGAAGCCGGCGGTGGGGTTGGCACGGCAGACGATATCGTTCTGGCAGGAATCGCTCTCGCCAATGGCAATGGTCATCATGTCACGCGCGCTGGCGGTGGGGCTGATATCCAGATGCGACAGCTGCGGAATGCTCAGGCTGAAGTTCTCCGGATACTGGCCGGCCGGCAGCGAAAGTTCGACCAACAGATTCTCGCCGCTCACCGTCGGCGACCAGCCGATGTCGTTGCCGCCGGCCGCGAAGCTTGCACCGGATTGCTCGAACACGCGGCCGTCGTCGCCGGCAAAGCGCAGCGTCACCTTGGACGGATCGCCTGGCGTTGCGCCAGCGCCGCGCAGTGTCAGCGATGCACGCAGGGAGGCCGCCTGTGCAGAGCTGACCTTCAGGGTCGCAACGCGCGATCCATCATTGGCCATCTGCCAATCGAGCGTGCCCAGATTCACCAAAGGCTTGGCAACTGCGCGCGAAAAACCGATCTGCAAAGGCTGCCCATGTTTGACCTGTGCAATGCGGCGCTCACGCACGCGACCGATCTCGGTGCTGGTGGGCGCAGTGAGTTGCACCACGCGCGTGGGCAGGATGCCGCCACGCAGACTTGCCGATTGCAATGTTGCCGCGCCAAGTTTGGCCGCTTGCGGCGCAGTGCTCACCGGCGCTGCGTCCATCTCGGTCGGCGGGGCTGCCAGTGCGGAGCCGGAAAGGGCGGAAAACAGCGCCAGGTACAACGCATTCTTGCGATTCATGGGTAGTCCTTACTCGTCAGGGAACGACAGGCTGCGGCGGGGGCCGCAGCGTGCGGGCGCCATCAGTGGCGCCGAACGAGACTAGCGAATGTTTACATCTGAATATGTGCTGAAAATCTCGTTCAGAGATTAATATTCGATAGAAAGACTATCGCTTTAGGGAGCGTCGATGTGTTTCATCACGCACGCACCATGCGACGTGACGCGCCTGGAAGGCGTCATCGAGATGGTTGGGCGAAGACGCGTGCGCAGGCGTCCAGCACACGCCGCGCCTTGGAGTAACGGCGTGCGGACACATACGTGCCGCTGCACGTAGCGATGCGGACGATCAATTGGAATGTTGCGATGGCGTAGCGCGGCTGAAAGCTGATAACGCCTGAAGCCGGTGCGTGATGGAACGTCTGGTGCAATCGCTTCTGACCGACTGCACAGCGACATCGGCAGCGACCGCGACCGCGACCGCTATTCCAACGCGTCGCTGGCGCGAAACTCGGTGGAACGACCGCTGACTTTCAAGAACGCCAACACCAACAGCCCCACCGCCATCCACGCGGTGCCGCCGAGCTGCGCGTGCCGGTCGGCATTGATCAACACGTAGCCGAGGATCACGATGCCGATCAACGGCGTCGCACCATGCAATAGCAGGCTGCGGCCGTGCCCACGGAAGTGCCACAGCACCGCAACGTGCAGCAGGATGAAGGCGGTGAGCGCGCCGACGTTGCACAACGAGGACAGCAACGCGATCTGGCCAACGAACACTTCGCCCAGCACCATGCTCAAACCCGCTACCAGCAGGATGGCGCGCTGCGGCACGCCGGTACGCGGATGGATGTAGCGCAAGAACCCCGGCAGCTGACGGTCGCGTGCCATGGCGAACAACAGGCGCGAGGTGGCCGCCTGCGCAACCAGCGAATTGGCGATCGCGGCGCTGATCGCCACCGTGAGCGCGATGACGATCTGCAGCCACGGCCCGGCAATAAGCCGGCCGATCTCGAAGAACGCATCGTTGGAGGCCTGTGCACTGGGGTAGCGCTGCAGGTTCGGCTGCAGCAGCGCCGCCAGCCAGGTCTGCAGCACGAACAGGCCGGCCACCATCAGCAGCGCCATCAAGGTGGCGCGCCCGACCACACGGTTGCCGCCACGGGTTTCTTCCGACAGCGTGGAGATCGCGTCGAAGCCCAGAAACGACACCACCGCCACCGACAACGCACTGAAGATCAGTTGCGGCGAAAACGCCTGCGGGTTGTAGAACGGACGCAGGTTCCAGTGCGCACCGTTGGCGCCGCGCTGGATCGCCAGGCTCGCCAGCACCACAAACACCGCCAGCACCAGCAACTGCGCATACAGAAAGAAACGATTGGCCCGCGCAGTGGTTTCGATACCGCGCAGATTGACCACGGTATTGAGCACCACGAAAAACGCGATCCACGCAGGCTGCGGCACCGCCGGCAACACGTTGTGCATCGCATTGGCGCCAACCACATACAGCAGCGTCGGTACCAACAGATAGTCGAGCAGGATCGCCCAGCCGGCCAGAAACCCCATGCCGCCGCTCAATCCGCGCCCGACATACGCATACACAGAGCCTGCCACCGGAAACGCCTGCGACATCTGCTGGTAGCTCAAGGCGGTGAACAGCATCGCGACGAAGCCCACCAGATAGGTCAGCGGCACCATCCCGGCGCTGATATCGAATACGCCACCGAAGATGGAGAACGGCGCGGTCGGCACCATGAACACCAGCCCGTAGATCAGCAGATCCTTGAGCGTGAGCTGTCGCTTGAGCTCCTGGGTGTAGCCAAAGCGTTCCAGCGTGGCCGCGTCGTCGCGGCGTGGTGTGTCGGTCATGCAGGTATCCGCTGAAAGGAAGGCCGGGTCGCACGACAGGCGCGGTGGGGCGCTTGTCCATGAATGCTGCGGTGCAGCTAGCTGACCGGCATTGTGACGATAATGTGGCCGGCAAGCCCATCCATTGGTAAAAGTGCTAGGTTTTCCATGCTGGATGTCGTCCAGCGGCACCTGCTGTCATCGAAGGACCCACCATGTTCGACACGCTGGCCAGCCTGGGCCGAGATTTGCAGGCGCTGCATACGCTCAATGCCTGCCTGGATCGAGTGTTTCGCGACGTCTGTGCGTTTGGTTTCAAGTCGCTGGTCTACGACTACGCGCCGGTTCCGCTGAGTATGGAGGGCGCGCTGATCACGCCATCGGTGTTCATGCAGCGCAACGCGCCGGGCGACATGCGGCATGTCTGGTGCGAGCATGGTTACTACCAACATGACCCTGTTCAGCAGCGTGCGACGCGGCGCATGACGCCATTCGTGTGGTCGTACCGTACCGACGGCAATCAGGAAGGTGTGGAATATGTCGGCGGCCAGCATCGGCAGGTGACGCGTTATCTGTGCGATAGCGGTATGGGAACCGGTGTCACCGTGCCCCTGCATTTGCCTGGCGGTGCATTCGCGACCTTCAGCGGCGCGGTCGATGCGGTTGCGGCCGAGGCACCACGGCTGGCCGAAGCGCAGCTGTCGCCATTCTTGTTACTGGCACACGCGTTTCAGGCCCGCGCGCAGGAACTGCTGGATCCGCAGGAACGCCGCTGTCACCACATCGCATTGACCCGCCGCGAGCGCGAGTGCCTGCAGTACTCGGCCAAGGGGCTGACCGCCAAAAGCATCGCGGCCGCGCTCAATCGCTCTACCGCCACGGTGAATCTGCATCTGAACTCGGCCGCACGCAAACTGGGTGCGCGCAATCGCGTCGAGGCAGTGGTGCGCGGGATGCATTATCGATTGCTGGAGCCGTAAACCAAGCCTGCGGCTATCGATCGCAGCGTGCGATCGGCGGACTGGATGCGTCGCACGGTTCATACACCATGGCGCGCGCAACCGCGCATCTGAAACTGCTACGAACCTGAGAGTTTTACCAGTTAGCGTGCGCGGGCCGGGTCGCTAGGCTGAGCGCTCACCATTGCCGTAGGCAGGCGCAGGTCATGCAGTCCACTGAGGGTTACGTCGAATTCCGTGGGTACCGTACCTGGTACCGCATCACCGGCGACCTGCGCAGTGACGCCTGCCCGCTGATCGTCCTGCACGGCGGCCCCGGCTGCACCCACGACTATGTGGACAGCTTCAAGGACCTGGCTGCCAATGGCCGCGCGGTCATCCATTACGACCAACTCGGCAACGGCAAGTCCACCCATCTTCCCAATGCCGACCCCGGCTTCTGGACGGTGGGGCTGTTTCTGGATGAGCTGCAGACCCTGATCACCCAGCTTGGGCTGTCGCAGTACGCGTTGCTGGGGCAATCCTGGGGCGGGATGCTCGCGGCCGAACATGCGGTGCGCCGGCCGGCCGGCCTGCGTGCGTTGGTGATCGCCAACTCGCCGGCATCGATGGGCTTGTGGCGCGCTGCCGCATTGCGCTTGCGCGCGCGCCTGCCCGAAGACATCCAGGCGGCACTGGACGAGCACGAGGCCGCCGGCACGCTGGATCACCCAGCCTACCGCGCTGCAAGCCAGGCGTTCTATGCGCAGCATGTGTGTCGCCTGCTGCCGTGGCCTGCAGAAGTGGCGCGCACCTTTGCCGCCATCGATGCCGACCCCACCGTCTATCACGCCATGAACGGCCCGACCGAATTCCATGTGGTGGGTAGCCTGCGCAATTGGAGCATCATCGAACGCCTGCACCGCATCACCGCGCCGGCGCTGGTGCTGTCCGGCAAATACGATGAGGCCACGCCGGAAACCGTCGAGCCTTACGCACGCCTGATCCCGGACGCGCAGTGGCATGTGTTCGCCAATTCCAGCCACATGCCGCACGTGGAAGAGCGCGCAGCCTGCATGCGGCTGGTCGGCAACTTCCTCGACGATCACACCCCATGGCCTGGCGAGCAGCTGGTGCACGCGTCGGTGTTGGCCAACCGCGCTGTGTGAGTTGATGGCGTGTGTGCGTGTGAGGGCCTGCATGCGAACTTGAGCGTGCTCGGCATGGCACTCCCTAGCGTTTCGCG
Source organism: Xanthomonas hortorum pv. pelargonii (assembly GCF_024499015.1). Lineage (NCBI taxonomy): Bacteria > Pseudomonadati > Pseudomonadota > Gammaproteobacteria > Lysobacterales > Lysobacteraceae > Xanthomonas > Xanthomonas hortorum. The sequence continues at coordinate 4,181,301 of NZ_CP098604.1, forward strand.
TGCCGACTGCGCGTTAGCTGCGTTGCTTTTGCTTCGCATGCCTTATCACGCACCATCACTAGCAAGGCGGCGCGTCATAGCGCCCAATCTGCACGCATGACCATGCGGTAGCGCTTTGCTGCTGCGCGTCGATATCGCCGACAACTTCGCCGACAACTTCGACAGCGCGGTCGTGTGCTGCTTCCCACGCACAGCACCTTGTTATCCGCGTGCATGCTTGAAAAACGCATTTGCCATTACCACGCGTAGTCGAATACGCGTGTGAGCAACCACAGCGTCGGCATGCGTTTGCATACATAGAAAAAACATCGCGCACATCACCGCAGTGTCCTGTCCTGCGTGTCTCTCGCTGTCTCTTTTGCATGTCCTGCGAGGAGAACACCGTGCTGCGTCAAAGTTTCAGAGATGGATAATTGTTTTATGTTTTAAACCGCGCGAAGAATGCGGCCCCCACGCACCGCTTTGCCACCGTCGATGCACTCGCGCCGACGCCACGCATCGCTTTTCGATTTTATTTGGGAGAGGCTGCATGATCATCAAGACACTCAATGGCGCACTCGCGCTTGCACTGTCCGCTTGCGCGGCGAGTGCCATCGCCGGCCCGGTCGGGTACGGTGCCGCCACCACCGGCGGCGGCAACAAGGCCCCGGTCAACGTCGCCACCTTCGAAGCGATGCAGGCCGCCATCGACAGCTATTCCGGCAGTGGCGGGCTGGTGCTCAATTACACCGGCAAGTTCGACTTCAGCACCATCAAGGACGTCTGCGCGCAGTGGAAGCTGCCGGCCAAGACCGTGCAGATCAAGAACAAGAGCGATGTCACCATCAAGGGCGCGAATGGCTCGGCGGCCAACTTCGGTGTGTGGGTGGTGGGCAACGCCAACAACATCATCATCCAGAACATGACCATCGGCTTGCTGCAAGGCGGCGAAGATGCGGATTCGATTTCGTTGGAAGGTAATTCCAGCGGCTCACCGTCCAAAATCTGGGTCGATCACAACACCGTGTTCGCCTCGTTGACCAAGTGCTCCGGTGCCGGCGATGCGTCCTTCGATGGCGGCATCGACATGAAGAAGGGCGTGCACCACGTCACCGTGTCCTACAACCACGTCTACAACTATCAAAAGGTCGCGCTCAATGGATTCAGCGACAGCGACACCAAGAACTCGGCCGCGCGCACCACCTATCATCACAACCGCTTCGAGAATGTCGAGTCGCGCGTGCCGCTGCAGCGGCGCGGGCTGAGCCACATTTACAACAACTACTTCAACAACGTCACCACCTCTGGCATCAACGTGCGCATGGGCGGCGTGGCGAAGATCGAATCCAACTACTTCGAGAACATCAAGAACCCGGTGACCTCGCGCGACAGCAGCGAGATCGGCTACTGGGACCTGATCAACAACTACGTCGGCAGCGGCATCACCTGGGGCACGCCGGATGGCAGCAAGCCCTACGCCAACGCCACCAACTGGATCACCACCAAGGTGTTCCCGGAACCGCTGGGCTACACCTACAGCATCACCCCGGCCGCGCAGGTCAAGGCCAAGGTGATCGCCACTGCAGGTGCCGGCAAGAACCTGGCGGAATGATCGGCCACAAGACGTTGCAGTGACAAAGATCCCCGGCTTGCCCGGGGATCTTTGTGTGCGGCATGCAGCGTGCGGCGGATTTGTCCACAAGCTGCGTGCAGTGAAGCGGGTCTGGAGCGTGTCACGCACTTGGAGGCCAGTGCGAACGACCTGCTGATACGATGAGGCAAGGCGCGATTGCCTGGCTTGTCCACTCTTTCGCCAGGCCCGCGTCAAGAGGCGCGGCAGGCGCCGCGACGCGGTATCGTGTCGCGATTCCATCTCTTCAAGCCCGTCCATGCCGCTTCCGACCGATCCCGTTGCTGAGAACGCTCCGTCCGCCGCGCCCGCGTTGCGCCATGCGCTGAAACCGCGGCAATTGATGATGATGGGCCTGGGCACGGCAATCGGTGCCGGGCTGTTTCTGGGCTCGGGCGTGGGCATCCACGCGGCGGGGCCGGCGGTACTGGTGTCGTATCTGATCGCCGGGGCCCTGGTGATCATCGTGATGAATGCGCTGGGCGAAATGGCCGCGTCCAAGCCAACCAGCGGCGCGTTTTCGGTGTATGCGGCCGATGCGATGGGGCCGACCGCCGGTGCGACGGTGGGCTGGTTGTGGTGGCTGCAGATCGTGGTGGTGATCGCCGCCGAAGCGGTCGGCGCGGCAGGCTTGCTCGCCTCGGTGTGGCCGGCGTTGCCGGTGCCGCTGCTGGCGGTGGTGTTCATGGCGACCTTCACGGCGATCAATCTGCTGGGCGTGCGCAACTTCGGCGAGTTCGAATTCTGGTTCGCCATCCTCAAGGTCGCCGCGATCATTGTGTTCCTGCTGATCGGCGTGGCCTTGCTGGCGGGGTGGTTGCCGGGTGTGGTGTCGCCGGGGCTGTCCAACTTCACCCAGCACGGCGGATTCGCCCCGAAGGGTCTGGTGGGCGTCGGCTCGGCGTTGCTGGTGGTGGTGTTCGCCTTCGGTGGCACCGAGATCGTGGCGGTGGCCGCCGCGGAAACCGCCGATCCGGGTCGCAGCCTGGCACGCACCATTCGCACCGTGGCCTGGCGCATCCTGGTGTTCTACATCGGCTCGATCAGCGTGATCGTGGCGGTGGTGCCGTGGACAAGTGCGGCGCTCAGCTCGCCGTTCGCTGCGGTGCTGGAGGTGGCGCGCATCCCCGGCGCGGCCACCGCCATTACCTTGGTCGCGGTGGTGGCCTTGTTGTCGGCGCTCAACGCCAATCTATATGGTGCCTCGCGGATGATCTTTTCGCTGGCACAACGCGGCGAAGCGCCGCGCCTGCTCGGCAGGACCAGCGGCGAGCAAGTGCCGCTGGTGGCGGTGATCGCCAGCGTGTTGTTCGGCTTCGCGGCGGCGGCGCTGGAGTTGCTGTATCCCAACAAGGTGTTGCCGATGCTGCTCAATATCGTCGGCGCCACCTGTCTGCTGGTGTGGACGATCTCGTTGCTGTCGCAGCTGATCCTGCGCGCACGCGCCGACCGCGCCGGCATCACGTTGCCGTTCCGTATGCGCGGGTATCCGTTTCTGACCCTGCTGGCGCTGGCGATCCTGGCGGTGATCTTCGTGCTGCTGGCCTCGTCGGCAGACACTCGTGCGCAGTTCCTGTCGATGGTCGGTTTGACTGCGGTCATTGCGGTGGTCAGCGAAGTGGCGCGACGCGTCCGTGGCCGGGCGTGACCATCCGGGTCCACGTGCGGAGCGCATGATCGTGCTGCAGCGGAAACAGGCCGCAGTGCGCTCGTGCACACCGTCGAAACGAGAAACACGCTAGCAATCTTGCGGTTTGCTTGCTGTCAGACAGGCGATTTTCTGGATCTGCTGATGCAGTTCAGTTACTGTCCTTTGGCCGCTGCTGTTCGTTCCACCAAGTTGATTAAGAGAATATCGACTTAATAATCACTAACGATAAAAACGCATTGTTTTAGAGTGGCTAACAAAACGTAGCTGCCTAGTAGTTTTGATGCCCGCTCTTCTTCTTTGATTGTTTCAGGAGTCATTGCCAGGGTTCGTGCATGAATGCTGTTTCGTCCGAGAATTCTGCTGCCTTGCCTGTCGCGGATACGCTGGATGCAGTGCATGCGCTGGCCTATCCAGTCGACACGCATCTGGACTCCCTGTTTCTGTCGCGCGTGGCCGGTTACGATTTTTGGAAGGGCGACTGGAAAGCGCATCGACGCTCGCTGATTATCTGGCTGATGTTCAAAACCTCGCCGAGAGGTCGCAATCAACCGCTGATGCACCATGTGAGTGGCCCGGACTTTCTCGCGGGCGGTTACGGAGGTGCATGTTTCAGCGCCCACGCGCTATGGGAAAACCTGATTGGCGCGCCTTTTCTCGATCCCTGGAAACACTGGGTGGATCACCAGCGCTATGTCGAGGCGGTGGTGGCGGCAAGCAACGGTCGGATGCGGCTGGCACGCAGCGCCGCTGAGCTACGCGCGATTCGGGCCGAGGGTCTTTGCTGCGCCATCCTGTCGCTGGAAGGCGCGCATATGCTTGGTCCACGCGGCATCCGCACCCAGGCGCTGCGATTGGAGCGCCTGGGCATCGCTGCCAAGGCCGGGGCCGCCTATGTGACGCTCAATCATTTCAGCCATACCGACATCTCCCAGTCCGGCTATGCGCCGCTCAATCCGTGGCGCGGGATCGAGGGCGCGGGGCTGTCGGAGTTCGGCAGGGAGGTCGTGGAGCGCTGTATCGAGGTGGGACTGCTGGTGGATCTTTCGCATACGTCGAGCCAGGGAATACTCGACGCCTGCGCCATTTGCGCGCGCCGCAATGTGCCGGCCTTCGCCTCGCATGGCGCATCGCGCAGCATCACCCGTGGTGCGCAGACGCGGCCGTCGCGCCATCTCGACCGCGGGCTCGACGACGCGGCGATCCGCGCCATCGTGCAGACCGGCGGCTGCATCAGCGTCATTCTGGCGCCTTACTTTTTGCAGCATTCCTATCTGGCGGACGGCAAGCCGAACATGGATGCCGATCTGGCGTTTGTCATCGGCTATTACGAAGCCTTCGCCCGACAGATCGCCGACATGGGGATTGTCGAAGATCCGTGGAAACACTTAAGTTTCGGCAGCGATTTCGATGGCGGCATTTCCAGCTTGCCGACCGGGATGCGCAGCGGTGCGGATCTGCCCAGGCTCACGCAGGCGATGATGGATGCCGGCTGGCCCATCCAACGCATCGTCGATGTGTATAGCGGAAATTTCCTGCGGGTCTGGGAGCGGGCGCGGCCGTAGCGTTTTCCAGTACATCTGTATTCGGATGGGAAAGTAAGAGGGTAGGCCTGCGATGTTGCGTGCCTTACGGTGACGGTCGTCGGGATGCGGCGGCGCTGCCCGCGTCGTCGGCAGGCACCTGCGCGCGGTTGCTGTCGACGTTCGGCTCGACTGCGCTCAGTGCACTGGTCAACGAGCTAGCGGCTTGCTGCAACAGCCTTGCTGCGATCTCATTCGCGCCCAGGAAATCCGTGCTGCATCGCACGCCAGGCGTAGCATCGCGTTGCAGCGCAGGCGCGGCAATTTGCCGCAGATGCGACGCCGTGTCGCATCGGGAACGAGCACGACCGTCCTTATGATGATCCCGTAGCGCAGACGTTGCGATCGAATACCGCACTGTCGTGTGGCGATTGACCTGCCGTCTGCGCGCGGATGCTTCCTTACCTTCCAGGAGGGCTCTCCATGGATGCCTTGCTGTTATCGCGGATCCAGTTCGGGTTCGTCATCGCGTTTCACGTGCTGTTTCCGGCATTCACCATTGGGCTGTCCAGCCTGCTGGCCTTTCTGGAATGGCGCTGGCTGCGCACCCGCCTGCCGGTGTGGCGCGAGCTGTATTTCTTCTGGCAGAAGATCTTCGCGGTGTCGTTCGGCATGGGTGTGGTCAGCGGTATCGTGATGGCCTTCCAGTTCGGCGCCAACTGGCCGGAGTTGAGCCGGATCGCCGGCAGCGTGATCGGCCCGCTGCTCAGCTACGAGGTGCTCACCGCGTTCTTTCTGGAGGCCAGTTTCCTGGGTGTGATGATGTTCGGGTGGGGGCGTATTTCCGAGCGTCTGCATTTCTTCGCCACCTGCATGGTAGCGCTGGGCACGTTGTTCTCCACGTTCTGGATCCTGTCGTCCAACAGCTGGCTGCAGACCCCGGCCGGGTATGAAGTGGTCGACGGAATCGTGCATCCGCAGGACTGGCTGCAGATCATTTTCAACCCATCGTTCCCGTACCGGCTGACGCACATGGCGCTGGGCTCGTTCATCACCACCTGCTTTGTGGTGGGTGCGGTGGGTGCGTGGTACCTGCATCGCGGCGTGCATCGCGAGGCCGGCCTTCGCATGCTCAAGCTGGCGGTGGCCTTCGCGGCGATCACCGTGCCGCTGCAGATCTTCGTCGGCGACATGCATGGCTTGAACACGCTCAAGCACCAGCCGATGAAGATCGCGGCGATCGAAGCGCATTGGCATGACGAAGAGCAGGGCAAGGGTTTCCCGCTGGTGCTGTTTGCGCTGCCCAATGCGCAGGCAGAGCATAACGATTACGCGGTAGCGATTCCGCGCCTGGGCAGTGTGCTCCTGACCCATAGCCTGGACGGCAGCATCGCGCCATTGACTTCGGTACCGGCGGCCGATCGCCCGCCGGTGACGCCGGTGTTCTTCGCCTTCCGCATCATGGTGGGGATCGGCTCGTTGATGTTGCTGGTGGCCTGGGTGTCGGCGTTCGCGTGGTGGCGCGGCAAGTTGCTGCAGTGGCGCTGGCTACTGGCGACCTGGCGCTGGATGCTGCCGAGCGGCTTCATTGCGCTGGTGTCGGGCTGGTTCGTCACCGAGATGGGGCGGCAGCCGTACGTGGTCTATGGGCTGTTGCGTACCGCCGACGCGGTGGGCCCGCAGTCCGCATTGATGACTGCTATCTCACTCACGGTGTATGTGGCCGGTTACGCGTTCGTGTTCGGCTGGGGCATCTGGTACCTGGTCAAGATCGGCAAGATCGGGCCGACCCCGCACGACGCCCCGCAGCTGGACCACGGCGAGCACACGCCTGCACGGCCGCTGTCGGCGGCCGATGAACCGATCGACGGAGCCGCATGATGGACATGACGAGTGTTTTGCCGGTGGCGTGGTTTGCGGTGATCGGCTTCGGGGTGCTGATGTACGTGGTGCTGGATGGCTTCGTGCTCGGCATCGGCATCCTGGCGCCGTTTCGCAAGGACGAGGCGCAACTGGATCTGATGATGAACACCGCCGCGCCGATCTGGGACGGCAACGAAACCTGGCTGGTGTTGGGCGGGGCAGGGCTGCTTGCCGCGTTTCCCAAGGCGTATGCGGTGATTCTGTCGGCGCTGTATCTGCCGGTATTGTTGATGGTGATGGCGCTGGTATTCCGCGGTGTGGCGTTCGAGTTCCGCTTCAAGGCGCAGCGCTCGCGGCGACTGTGGAGTAATGCCTTCGCCACCGGCTCGATCCTGACCACTTTTGCGCAAGGGGTGATCCTGGGCGCGCTGGTGCAGGGCTTGCCGATCGAGAACGACCGCTATGTCGGCGGCATCTGGGGCTGGTTCAGTCCGTTCGCAATGCTCACCGGTGCGGCGCTGGTGTTCGGCTATGCCTTGCTCGGCAGCACCTGGCTGATCCTCAAGACCGAAGGCCATGTGCAACAGCTCGCGCGTCAGTTGAGCCGGCCGCTGACCATCAGCGTGTTGATCTTCATTGCCTTGGTCAGCGCATGGCTGCCGTCGCTGCAATCGCATGTGATGGAGCGCTGGTTCAGCGGCTCGCATTATCTGTGGCTGATGCCGGTGCCGGTGCTGGTCGCCCTCGTGGGGTTCGCACTCTGGCGTTCGACCGAGGCGGGGCGGCCGGATACGCCGCCGTTTCTGTTGGCGATGGGGTTGTTCGTACTCGGTTTTGCGGGCCTGGTGTTGGGCATGTGGCCGTATCTGGTGCCGCCGGTCTACACGATCTGGCAGGCCGCTGCGCCGCCGTCGTCGCAGATGTTCGCGCTGGTCGGTCTGGTGGTGTTGCTGCCGCTGATCCTGGGCTACACGGTGTGGTCGTATCGCGTGTTCCGCGGCAAGGTCACGGCGGACACCGGGTACCACCATTGATCGAGCGGAGACGGCATCCGCGCGATGAGCGGCCTGCTCAACGCAGGCGCTGCTTGAACATCCATTCCCACATCGCCGGGTCCGCGTACGTCGCGTCCCAGGCGTTGTGGTTGCCCTCGGGATATTCGCTGTAACGCACATTGGCGCCGATGCCTTTGGCGGCGCGATACAGCGCACGGTCGTCGTGCGGCGGTACCGAATCGTCCTTGGCACCATGAAACATCCAGATCGGCACGTGCTTGAGCTGGGTGACTGCGGCGGTGTACGGGTCGGCTTCCTTTGCCACCAGGCTGACGTACAGCGTGCGGCGCTCATCGCGCGGTGCCTTGAGCGCACCGCAGATCGGCACGATCGCCGCGAAACGCTGCGGCTGCATCAGCCCGATTTCCCAGGCGCCGTAGCCGCCCATCGAGATGCCGGTAAGATAGGTGCGCTGCGGGTCGGCAGCGAACTCGGCGCTGGTCGCATCCAATGCAGCGATTGCCATGCGTGCATTGATGCCCAGCCACTCTTCGTCGTCGGGCACCTGCGGCAGCACCACCAACGCGGGAAACTCGGCCGTGTGTTCGCTCAGGTAAGGACCAACGCCCACTTCGGCCTGATCGCGCCCGTTGTCGCCGCGCTCGCCCGAGCCATGCAGAAACAGCACGATGGGCAGCGGTTGCAGCATCTTCGAGGCCGGCACGAACACCTGATAGCGGTACAGCCGTCCTTCGATCTCCAGCGTGCGGGTGACGAAGTGGCCACGGCGCGCATCGTGGTGGCGCTCACCCATGCTGGAGCAGCCGGCAAGCACCAGCGCGAAGACCACAAGAACAAGGCAGCGACGAATCACGCAGCACTCCTGACCGAACCGATGACATGCCTGCAGTATCGCCGCACGCAGGTGCGCTGGCATGTCGCGGTGCGGCGATTTTGTGTTGCAGTTTCATCCCAACGTGCACAGCCCGCGCTACGGCAGCAGAATCAGCGTGGCCAGGCCGAGGAAACTCAAGAAGCCCATCACATCGGTCAGCGTGGTCAGAATCACGCCGCCGGCCAGCGCCGGGTCGAAGCCCAGGCGTTTCAACGTCACCGGCACCAGCACCCCGCCGAACGCTGCGGTGAGCATGTTCAAGGTCAGCGCAGTGCCGATCACCAGCGACAGCATCGGTTGTTGGAACCAGGCCAGCACGATCAGCCCCAGGCTCACGCCCAGCACCACACCGTTGATCAGCGCCACGGTCAGCTCTTTCTTGAGCAGCGTCATCACGTTGGACGAGCCGATCTGGCCCAACGCCAGGCCGCGCACCATCAGCGCCAACACCTGCGTGCCGGCGTTGCCGCCCATGCCGGCCACGATCGGCATCAGCGCCGCCAGTGCCACCAGTTTTTCGATGGTGCCTTCGAACTTGCTGACCACGCTGGAGGCCAGGAACGCAGTGCACAGGTTGATGCCCAGCCAGATCAGGCGGCGGCGGAATGCGCGCCGCGCCGGGCTGAACATGTCCTCGTCTTCGTCCAGACCGGCCGCGCTCATGGCCTGGTGCTCGGCCTGTTCGCGGATGATGTCGACCACGTCATCGATGGTGATGCGGCCGAGCAGGATGTTGTTGTCGTCCACCACCGGTGCGGAGATCCAGTCGTGATCCGAAAAGCGCCGCGCGACTTCTTCCGAACCGTCGCCGACATCGATGGCCGGCTGTTCGTCGTCGATCAAGCGATTGACCGGCGTGTTGTCCTCATGCGTGACCAGTGCGGCCAGCGACACGCGGCCCAGGTATTGATGGCGCCGGCTCACCACGTACAGGTGATCGGTGTGGTCGGGCAGCTCGCCGCGCAGGCGCAGGTAACGCAGCACCACATCGACATTGACGTCGGCGCGTACCGTCACCACGTCGGGATTCATCAATCGCCCGGCGGTGTACTCCGGGTACGACAGCACCTGCTCGAGCCGCTCGCGGTTCTCGCGGTCCATCGACTTGAGCACTTCGTCGATGACGGTGTCAGGCAGGTCTTCGACCAGATTGGCCAGATCGTCGATGTCGAGGTCTTCGACCGCGGCCACGATCTCGTCGGTGTCCATGTCGGCCAGCAGGCTTTCGCGCACTTCGTCGCCGACATGCAGCAGCACTTCGCCGTCGTCTTCCGGGTCGACCAGCCCCCACACCACTTCGCGCTTGCCAGGCGGCAGCGATTCGAGCAGGTTGCCGATCTCCGCCGGCGCCAGCGTATTGACCAGCCGGCGCACCGGCCCGAGGCGCCCGCTATCCAATGCGTCGGACAGCAATCGGAGCTGGCGCGCGGTCTTGTCGTGGCGGACGGCTTCGGCCATGCGCAGCTCCCTTGAAAAGTAGACACGTCCCTAGTGCAGGACGCGGTGCTGAGTCAGCACGGCATTATCGCTTGCGCATGGTGACGAAACATACAGTGCCGCGCGCAACGCGCTTGAACATCGCCTGCGCGATGCAGCATTGAGGCTGGAGCGGCTGAAAAAACCTGGCGAGCGCTCGTCGTCAGCTGAAGAAAGCCCGGCGCGCTCGGAGCCGGCGTCCATGCGCGATACAGGAGGATTCCGAGCATCGGCTGCACCCGTCTGGCGGTGAGCGCAGCAGGTTTCTTCGTACTATCAGCGAAGCAAACCCTGCGCAACGGCCGCCAACCACTTCTCGATGCCCTTGCGGTCGCGTGCGCGCAGCAGTTTTTCGCCTTGCACGCGCAACTCGCCCAGGTGGATGTCGCGCACTGCACGGCGCACTTCCAGCAACGTGGCCGGATGCAGGCTGAACTCGGTGAGCCCCAACGCCAGCAACATCGGCACGAAGCGTGGGTCGCCGGCGATCTCGCCGCACACCGCCACCGGTTTGCCATACGCGCGCCCGGTGGCGATCACCTGCGCGATCAGGCGCAGCACCGCCGGATGCAATGGCGAATACAACTCGCCCAAGGCCTCGTTGTTGCGATCCACTGCCAGCAGGTACTGCACCAGATCGTTGGTGCCGATCGACAAAAAATCGATATCGTCGATAAAGCAGTCCAGCGCCAGGGCCGCAGCCGGCACCTCGATCATCGCGCCCAGCGGAATGTGCTCGGCGATCTCGTGGCCTTGTTCGCGCAGTTGCATGGCCAGCTTCTTGATCTGTCGCCGCAGCAGCTGGATTTCCTCGCGGCCACTGACCATCGGCACCAGAATGCGCACCGGCCCGTAGCCGGAGGCCCGCAGGATCGCGCGCAATTGCGCCTGCGCCACCGCAGGACGGGCCAGCGACAGCCGCACGCCGCGCAAGCCCAGCGCCGGGTTGTCTTCGTCGCTCAGGGTCAGGCCTGTGCGGTCGGCCTTGTCGGCGCCCAGGTCCAGCGTGCGGATGGTGACCGGGCGCCCGCTCATGCCCAGCACGGTGTCGCGATAGGTGTGGAACTGTTCGTCTTCGTCGGGCAGCTCGTTGCGCTGCAGGAACAGGAATTCGGTGCGATACAGGCCAAGGCCGCTGGCGCCGAGCGCATGCGCTTTTGCCACGTCTTCCAGCGATTCGGCATTGGCCAGCAGCGTGATATCGACATTGTCGCGCGTGCGCGTGGGTTTGGAACGCAGCCGACCCAGCTCGCGCTGTTCCTTGGCCAGCGCGCGCAGACGCTCGCGGTAGTCGCGCAGATGTTCGGGTTTGGGATCGACGATCACCTGGCCCGAACCGGCATCGACGATCAAGACATCGCCATCGTCGATGCGCTGCAGCGCATCGCTCACGCCCACCACCAACGGCAGGTGCAGGCTGCGCGCCAGGATCGCGCTGTGCGAGAGCGTGTTGCCGGCAGTGGTGACGATGCCGACCACGCCCTGCGATTGCAGCTGCGCCAGTTCGGACGGCGCCACGTTGTCGCAGACCAGGATCTCGCCAGCCACGCCCTTGAGGTCGGGCGCGCGCTTGTGCAAGAACGCGTGGATGCGGCCGATCACATGATCCAGATCGTCCATGCGGCTTTTGAGGTACGCATCCTCCATGCCGTCGAACACCGCCGCCAGCCGGTCGCGCTGCACGCGCAAGGCGTAGTCGGCGCTGTAGCGATGGGTGCGGATCAACTCGTCCAGACCTTGCAGCAGCTCCGGGTCGTCGAGCAGCAGCGCATGCAGTTCGAGGAATTCGCCGACCTCGCGCGCCAGCGCGCCATGCAGGCGGTCGCGCAGTTGTTGCATTTCGGTGCGCGCCGCTTCGATGGCTACATGCAGACGCTGCAGCTGCGTTTCCACCTGGTTGGCGGGCACGCGCTGCTCGGCGATTTCCAGCATGTGGCTCTGGCGCACGCGTGCGCGCCCGAGTGCGTTGCCGCGCGAGGCACCGTGTCCGCGCAAGCGCAGACTCATGCGCGACCTTGGCGCGGCCGTAGTGTGTCAGTCGGCACAGCCGCGAGGTGGCGCATGCTCAGCTGTCCTCGTCGAAGCGACGCTCGAACAGGTCCACCAGCGCCTGCAAGGCCTCGGCTTCGTCTTCGCCATCCAGCCGCACCACCACGCTGGTGCCTTGGCCGGCGGCCAGCAACATCACGCCCATGATGCTCTTGGCATTCACCTCGCGGCCCTTGGCCGCCAGGGTGGCATTGCTGCGATAGGACGACAGCGTCTGCACCAGCTTGGCGGTTGCCCGCGCATGCAGTCCGAGTCGGTTGGAAACTATGAGTTCGCGTTCAAGCATCGTCGATGATCGCTCCGTTGCGGGTGCCTGCCGCCGCGGTGGCGGGCAGCTCCTGCAAACCTTGTTCGGGGTAGTTCATCACCCGCAGCAGCATCGGCAGGCTCAGCGCGGACACCCGGCGAACCGGCGTGCCCAGCTTGGCCAACCGGTTGGCGAGATTGCTGGGGCTGGCGCCATACAGGTCGGTCATGACCAGCACGCCGTCGCCACTGTCGACCCGACGCATCGCCGATGACGCCTGGGGCAGCAAGGCGTCCAGGTCTGCATCCAGCGGTACATCGAATGCTTCGGTCTTCAGCGGCAAATGCCGCAACAGCCCCGTCGCCACGTTCAATAACGCCGCGCCGATGCCGGGATGAGTAATGAGGAGAATGCCACAGGCCATGCCGAAACGTTAACAGGTCGGCATGACTGCGCGATAGCGTTTGCCGGCACCGATGTGTTGCGAGATGAATAGCCGTTTAGGCGAGCGCTGCAATGCGTTGTCTGCAACGAGCGCTGCAGTCCGCATCTGTTGGGCAGTTGCACCAGCATGCGCTGCGAGGTTGTAGCGACGACTTACTTTTTGCAGACTTGCAGAATTGCGGGGCACCGCTTTGACGATTCCCGAATCCCCATTCTCGATTCCCGGGATTTCAATCCTGCTCGCGATGAAACGTCGCCACTTCCGGCCAGCCCTGTTCGCGTGCATGCCGCGCCATGCGCTCGGCCAGATACACCGAGCGGTGCTTGCCGCCGGTGCAGCCGAAGGCGATGGTCACGTAGCTGCGGGTGTCGTTGCGCAGCCGCGGCAGCCAGGTATCGAGCAGGTCCACGATCTGCCCCGTGTAGCGCACCACGTCGGGTTCCTTGTCCAGATACTCGCGCACGCCGGCATCGCGGCCGGTGAGCGGGCGCAGCTCCGGGTCCCAATGTGGATTGGGCAGCACCCGCGCATCGAACACGAAGTCGGCCTCGGCCGGTACGCCGCGCTTGTAGGCGAACGATTCGAACAACAGCGACAAGCGGTCGCTGGTGCCGAGCGCGAACTCAGTGACCACGCGGCGACGCAACTGGTGCACGTTGAGCGCGCTGGTGTCGATGATGGCATCGGCCTGCGCGCGCAGTGGTTCGGTCAACTGCCGCTCGCGGGTGATCGCTTCCGGCAACGCCAGGCCGAGGTGGCTGAGCGGATGGCGGCGGCGGGTATCGGCATAGCGCTTGATCAGCGCCTCGTCGCTGGCTTCGAAAAACAGCAGCCGTGCCTCGATGCCGTATTCCTGCGCGGCCTGGCGCCATTGCGCCAATTGTGTCAGATCGCTGCGGCTGCGCACATCGATGCCTACCGCCAGACGCTGATCGCCGAGCGGGTTACCACGCAGGCGGCTGCGCACGAAATCCGGCAGCAACTCCACCGGCAGATTGTCCGAGCAGTAGTAGTCCAGATCTTCGAAGGTCTTCAACGCGACCGATTTGCCCGAGCCGGACAGCCCGCTCACGATCATCAACGTGGAGGGCGCGGTACTCATGGCGTGCGTCGCTCCAGCAGGTTGCTATGGCGGGCGATGAACATCGCCGCCGGGTCGATGCCCTTGGTGCGCAGGATATGCAGCCGCGTCGCTGCCTCGGTCAGCACCGCCAGGTTGCGGCCCGGCATCACGGGCAGGGTGATCAGCGGCACGTCCAGATCCAGCACGTGGCGGCTGCCGGAATCGCCGGTCAGGCGCTCGTAACCGGACGGGGTGGGCTCGGTCATCGGGCGGGTCAGGTGCACGATCAGGCGCAGGTACTTGTTCTTCTTCACCGCGGTGTCGCCGAACATGTCGCGTACATTCAACACGCCCAGGCCGCGCACTTCCAGCAGGTCCTGCAGCAGCTCGGGGCAGGTGCCATCGAGCACGTCGGGGGCGATCTGGGTGAACTCCGGCGCATCGTCGGCTACCAGACGATGGCCGCGGCTGAGCAGTTCCAGCGCCAGCTCGCTCTTGCCCGATCCCGCCTCGCCGGTGATCAGCACGCCGATCGAATAGATTTCCATGAACACGCCATGCAACGTGACCCGTGGCGCCAGCGTGCGCGCCAGATGGTAGGACAGATGATTGAGCAGTTCGTGGCCGCGCTTGGGCGAGATCCACAATGGCGTGCCGGATTCGTCCGCGGCCGCGCGCAGGTCTTCCGGGCACGACTGATTCTTGCTGAGCGCCAGCGCCAGCGGCTGCACCTGGATGATCTTCTCGATCGTCTCCCAGCGCTGGCGTGCATCCAGCGAATCCAGCCAGGCCAGCTCTTCGGTGCCCAGGATCTGCACCTTGTTGGGGTAGATCACATTGAGATAGCCGGCCAGCGACGGACGCCGCGCATTGTTGCTGCCAGCCTCGATCTCGCGGTGTTCGCCTTTCTGGCCGGCCACCCAGCGCAGCGCCAGCTTGTCGCGCTGCTGGTCGAACAGTTCGCGTGCGGTGATGCTGGTATTCATGCGGCGCTGGCCTGTGGCGGCGGTGCGTCGGTGAGCAACGCCATCAAGGCATCTGCATTGGGGGCGGCGCGCAGCTGCAGACGAAATTCCGCATCGGAGAAGCGCTCGGCCAGTTCCGACAGCAGCATCAGGTGTTGATGGGTGTAATGCGCCGGCACCGCCATCGCGAAGATCAGATCCACCGGTTCATCGCTACCGAAGGCCACCGGTGTATCCAGTCGCAGCAGCGCGCCGCGTGGCTCGGTGAGATTGGGGCAGCGCCCATGTGGAATGGCGATGCCGTGGCCGATGGCGGTGCTGCCCAGCGCCTCGCGTTCGCACAGGTTGGCGTAGAGCTCGTCTGCGCCGGCCTGGCGACAGGACAGCAGATCGGCAGCGGTATGCAGGACAGTGTCGCGATCGGCGGCCGGCGACACCACGGTGCGCACGGCCGCCATCAGATCGGTTAAAGGCATGAGGGCATCAAGCGAGAAGCGTCATGCGAGATTGTCGCGCACCTCGCGTGCGTGGTGGTTACATTTCTTTTCTTTGTGCTTGAGCACCAGGCGGTCGAGCTTGTCGACCAGCAGGTCGATGGCCGCATACATGGTGGAGCCGCTGGCATCTGCGTGCAGGGTGCGACCGGGAAGGTTGACGGTGGCGACCACATGGTGGTCTGGCTTGCGAACGGCCAGCTGCGTTCGAACTTCACAGTGCTGGTCGAAATGGCGCTGCAGTCGCTGCAGCTTGCTTGCCACGTACTCCCGCAGCGCGGGGGTCACTTCAAGCTGGTGGCCATACGTCTCGATACGCATCGGATACCTCCATTGGTCGGTGGGCCAATGAACCTTTCCGGTGATCCGACAAACCCGGCGCAGGCCGGCGTTGCGGTGGTTGCAACGTCAGGCGATGCGCACGCGTTCGTGGGAGGCGGAAATGTTCATGGCTTCACGATACTTCGCAACGGTGCGCCGCGCTACTGGTACGCCGGAAGTTTTCAACAGATCCGCCAACTTGGCGTCCGAGAGCGGCTTGCGCGGGTTTTCCGCGTCGATCAGGCGCCGGATCATGGTCTGAATGGCGGTGCTGGACGCCTCGCCGCCGCTGTCGGTGTCGATACCGGAGGCGAAGAACGAGCGCAGCGCGATGGTGCCGCGCGGGGTGCGTACGTATTTGCGGGCGATCGCGCGGGAAATGGTGGATTCGTGCAGGCCGAGCTCGCCGGCGATCTCGCGCAGCGTCAGCGGGCGCAAGGCCTGCGCGCCGAATTCCAGAAACCCGGCCTGGTGCTTCAGCAGGCAGCGCACCACCCGCAGCAAGGTTTCGCCGCGCGCTTCCAGGCTCTTGAGCAGCCAGCGCGCCTCCTGCAGCTGGCCGCGCAAATAGCCGGCATCGGATTCGCCACAGCTGCGGATCAGGTTCTCATAGCCGCGGTGGATGGTGACCTTGGGCTGCGCGCGGCCGGCCAGCGAGGCCCGCCACACGCCGCGCTGGCGCCAGATCACACAGTCCGGCACCACGTAGGTGTCTTGCGACAGGTCGCCGATCTGCTTGCCCGGGCGCGGGTCCAGCGAGCGCACCAGTTGCACCGCCTGGTCCACGTCGGCGGTGGAACGCTTGAGTTCGTGGGCCAGCCCGGACACACCGCTGCGTGGCAGACGCTCCAGCGGGCCGGCGACGATCTGCAACGCCAGCGCGCGGCCCGGGGTGGCGGGGTCGAGCACGGCCAGTTGCAGCGCCAGGCATTCGCCCAGGTTGCGCGCGCCCACGCCGACGGGGTCGAAGCGCTGGATCTGATGCAGCACGGTGAGCACTTCGGCTTCGTCCACCGCCGCGCCGAGCGCGAGCGTTTCGAGGATGGCCGACAGCGGTTCGCGCAGGTAGCCGTCTTCGTCCAGCGCGTCGACCAGCATCGCGCCGATCTGGCGGTCGCGCGGCGACAGCGGCGACAAATGAAGCTGCCACAGCAGGTGATCGGCCAGCGTTTCCGACTCGGCCACCCGCTCGGCGGCATCGCCGGACTCGTCGTCGTCGAAGCTGCCGCCGCTGCCCGACCCGGTCCACTGCAATTCGTCCTGCGACCAGTCGTCGTCGCGCTCGGCAGGCGCGGGCTCTTCGCGTTGCGGGTCCTCGGTGGATGAGGAGGGCGAGGATTGGACCGGCACGTCGCTGGCGGTCTGCGCCGCTTCGTCGGCCCACTCCAGCAGCGGATTGGTCTCCACTGCGGCGGCGATTTCCACTTCCAGCTCGGTGGTGGACATCTGCAATAGCTTGATCGCCTGACGCAATTGCGGCGTCATGACCAACTGTTGTCCTAGCGATGTCTGAAGCCGGGCTTTCATGCAGGCACTGACTGAGAAAATCGATGGCGCGGCGACGCGCTCAAAGGCGGAAAGTTTCCCCCAGATACACGCGACGGACGTCGGGATTGGCTAACAATGCGTCTGGTGCCCCCTGCGCCAGCACGCCCCCCTCCGCGAGAATATACGCGCGATCGCAGATTCCCAAGGTTTCGCGCACGTTGTGATCGGTGATCAACACGCCGATGCCGCGTTCCTTGAGGTGGATGATGATGCGCTGGATCTCGCCGACCGAAATCGGATCCACGCCAGCAAAGGGTTCGTCCAACAGCATCATGCGCGGCTTGGCGGCCAACGCGCGCGCGATTTCGCAACGGCGCCGCTCACCACCGGACAGGCTGGCGCCCAGCTGGTCGGACACATGGGTGATCTGCAGTTCTTCCAGCAGCGAGGTCAGTTCCTTCTCGCGCCCCGCACTGTCCAGGTCTTCGCGCAGCTCCAGCACCAGGCGGATGTTGTCGGCCACGGTGAGCTTGCGGAAGATCGAGGGCTCCTGCGGCAGATAACCGACGCCGAGTTTGGCGCGCGCGTACATCGGCTCGGCAGTGAGGTCGCGGCCGTCCAGCTCGATACGCCCGGCATCGGCCTCGACCAGGCCGACGATCATGTAGAAGCAGGTGGTCTTGCCGGCGCCGTTGGGGCCGAGCAGGCCGACCACTTCGCCGGCCTCGAGCGTGAGGCCGAATTCCTTGACCACTTCGCGTTGCTTGTACTTCTTGCGCAGACCGGTGGCGACCAGCATTACTTCTTCCCCTGCGGCTTGGCAGCGGGCTTGGCGGCCGGCGTTGCCGCAGGCGTTGCTGCTGCCGGCGCCGCGGTCTTGGGCTGGATGATGGTGCGCACGCGGCTGCCGTCGCCGCCACTCTGCATGTTGCCGGTCTTGGTGTTGTAGACCATGCGCTGGCCGGCGTTGGTGCCCTTGGGCGAGTCGACCTTGTAATTGCCGGTCAGCACGATGACTTCGTTGGCGACCTGGTATTCGATGTTGTCGGCCTGGCCGTTCATCATCGCGCCGTCGTCCATCTGCTGCTTGAGCGTGGCCTGCTTGCCGATCAGCACCACACGGTCGGTCTGGCCGTTCTTCTGGAAGATATCAGCGGTGTCGGCGTGGATTTCCAACGTGCCCTGGGTGATCACCACATTGCCGCTGAAGCGGCACTTGCCGCTGTCGTCGAGCATGTTGCAATCATTGGCGTTGGAATCGATCGCCATCGGCTGATTGCGGTCGCTGGTCTTGGCCATCGCAAGGGCGGGCAGCAGCAGCGCGGCAAACGCCAGTTTAGCGGGCAGCATTCGGTTCATAGCGAGTCTTGACCTGAGAAAGGAGCTTGTACTGGCGTGATTTGAGGTCGGCCTCGAAGCCGACCCCGCTCTGCATGATACCCGGCCGGCTCATGCTCACCGGGGCGGCGGTCTTGGCGAGGTTCTGCTGCGGGAACACGTCCAGGCTCTGGGTGCGGAACGTGGTCGGCGGCGTCGCGCCGGTGGTGGGGCTGTCGCCGGAGACATCGCCACGCAGGCGCAATTCGTCGCCTTTGGGGCTGATCCAGCCGGTCTTGGAACGTAGCGTCCACGGTTGGTTGGCGTTATCGGGCAGCAGAAACACCGGCGTGGTGATGTCCGAGGTCTGGTCGGCGCGGTTGCGGTGCATTTCCGGCGCACGCAATGTCATCGATTCCTTGCCGGTTTGCTTGTCCAGCGCAATCAGTTCGAAATCGCGCAGTACATAGTCGGCGCGCGAATCATCCACCGCCGCAGCGACCGGACGCGCGCGCTGTTGCCAGGCCGACCAGCCGGAGATCACGGCGGCGGCGAACAGCACAACGCCCAGGGTGGTGCGCCAGTTCCAGCTCATGCGGAGAACCTTTCGATGATGCCCTCGACCTGGCCTTGCGCAGCCAGCACCACATCGCAGACTTCACGTGCGGCACCTTCGCCGCCACGTGCGTGGGTATGCCACTGCACGCGCTCGGCGATCCACGGATGCGCGTTGGCGGGTGCCACCGGCAGGCCGACCGCCAGCAAGGCGGGCAGGTCGGGCAGGTCGTCGCCCATGAACAGCACCTGGTCCAGCGACAGGCCGTGCTCCTGGCACAGGGCCAGCACCGCCAGGCGTTTGTTCTTGACCCCGATCTGCACATGCAGGCCCAGATCCTGGCCGCGCTTTTCCGCCGACAGGCTGGCGCGCGCGGTGATCAGCGCGACATGGATGCCGGCGTGGTCGAGTTGCTTAAGCCCCTGGCCGTCCAGCACGTTGAAGGATTTGCTCTCGTTACCGGCGTGGTCGTAATACAGGCGGCCGTCGGTCAGGGTGCCGTCGACGTCGAAACAGGCCAGACGGACGCGCGCGGCGCGGTCGATCAGCTCGGCGGGCAGGTGCTGCAGTGGGGAATAGGGCATCGGCACGAATCGGTAAGAACGGGATTCCAACGTTTGAAACTGAACCTGTTAAACCACCTTGGCGCGCAACAGGTCGTGAATGTTCAATGCGCCGACCGCGCGCTGCTGCGCATCGACCACGATCAAACCGTTGATCTTGTAATCCTCCATCAGCCGCGCGGCCTCGGCGGCCAACTGGTCGGCGCCGATGGTGCGGGGGTTGCGCGTCATCACCTGCGCAATGCCGGCGCTGCGCACGTCGATGTCGCTGTCGAGCGCGCGGCGCAGGTCGCCGTCGGTGAACAGACCGATCAGCCGCCCCTCGTTGTCCACCACGGCGGTCATGCCCAGCCGCTTACGGCTCATTTCCATCAGTGCCTCGCTCAGGCTGGCGTCCTCGCGCACGCGCGGCAGGTCATCGCCGCTGTGCATCACGTCAGTGATGTGCAGCAGCAGACGCCGGCCCAGGCTGCCGGCCGGATGCGAGCGCGCAAAGTCATCGGCGGTGAAGCCGCGCGCATCCAGCAGCGCCACCGCCAGGGCGTCGCCCATCGCCAGCGAGGCGGTGGTGCTGGAGGTGGGCGCCAGATGCAGCGGGCAGGCTTCGGCGGAGACGCTCACATCCAGATGCACGTCGGCGGCCTGGGCCAGCGAGGAGCTCGGGCGCCCGGTCATGGCGATGATCGGGTTGCCCTGGCGCTTGAGCACCGGCAGCAGCATGCGCACTTCGTCGGATTCGCCCGAATACGACAGCGCCAGCACGATATCGGCCTCGGTGATCATGCCCAGGTCGCCGTGCCCGGCCTCGCCGGGATGCACGAAGAACGCCGGCGTACCGGTAGAGGCCAGGGTGGCGGCGATCTTGCGCGCGATATGCCCGGACTTGCCCATGCCGGTGGCCACCACGCGCCCACGCGAGGCCAGTACCAGCCGGCAGGCCGCGGCGAAGTCGCTGCCGATCCGCGCGCCTACGCCGGCCAGCGCCTCGCGCTCGATCTCGAGCACGCGCTGGCCGCTGGCGACCAGGCTGGCGTCGCTGACGGTGGCGGTGGGCAGGTGCGAGACGGCCATGCGGGACTCGGGTGAAGAGTAGAATGTGCGCTCATTTTATGAGGAAACGCCCTTTGGACGCCGAAACCATCCGTAAACTCATCGAATCCGGCTTGCCCGAAGCCCGCGTCGACGTGCACGGCGACGACGGCGTGCACTTCGAGGCGACCGTGATCAGCGCTTTATTTGCCGGCAAGGCCCCGTTGGCACGGCACCGTATGGTCTACGCGACCCTGGGCGAGTTGATGGGCGGAGCGATCCACGCGCTGCAGCTCAAGACGCTGACTCCGGGCGAAGGCTGAGCGGTTGTCGGGCCTTGGCTGGTCGGGCTGCTCATCCGCCTCGATCGCAAGCGCCCGACAGGCTCCCGGCGACTCATCTCATTCCCCCCGACATCCTTTTCAGATTCCCTGAGATCCCATGGCAAAAATCGTAGTGACCGGCGGCCAAGCGCTGCACGGTGAGGTCAATATTTCCGGCGCCAAGAACGCGGTGCTGCCGATCCTGTGCGCGACCCTGCTGGCCGATGCGCCGGTGGAAATCAGCAACGTGCCGCACCTGCATGATGTGATTACCACGGTGAAGCTGCTCAGCGAGCTGGGCGCCGAGGTCACCATCGACGAAGGCACGCTGGCCAAGGGCCGCTCGATCCTGGTCGACCCGCGCTCGGTCACCCACCAGGTCGCGCCTTACGAGCTGGTCAAGACCATGCGCGCCTCGATCCTGGTGCTCGGCCCGTTGCTGGCGCGCTACGGCAACGCCGAAGTGTCGCTGCCCGGCGGCTGCGCGATCGGCTCGCGTCCGGTCGACCAGCACATCAAGGGCCTGCAGGCGTTGGGTGCGGACATCAACGTGGAAAATGGCTACATCAAGGCCACCAGCAACGGGCGCCTGAAAGGCGCGCGTTACGTGTTCGACATGGTCAGCGTCACCGGCACCGAGAACGTGCTGATGGCTGCGGTGCTGGCCGAAGGCACCACGGTGCTGGAGAACGCGGCGATGGAGCCGGAAGTCACCGACCTGGCCGACTGCCTGATCGCGCTCGGTGCGCAGATCGAAGGCGCCGGCACGCCGCGCATCGTGGTGCAGGGCGTCGAGCGCCTGGGTGGCGGGCACCACGCGGTGCTGCCGGATCGTATCGAAACCGGCACCTTCCTGGTCGCTGCGGCGATGACCGGCGGCAGCGTCACCGTGCGTCGCGCGCGTCCGGAAACCCTGGATGCGGTGCTGGACAAGCTCACCGAAGCCGGCGCGACGATCACCACCACCGCCGACAGCATCACGCTGGACATGCACGGCAAGCGCCCGCGTGCAGTGAGTCTGACCACTGCGCCGTACCCGGCATTCCCCACCGACATGCAGGCGCAATTCATGGCGCTCAACTGCGTGGCCGACGGTGTGGGCGTGATCAACGAAACCATCTTCGAAAACCGCTTTATGCACGTCAACGAACTGCTGCGGCTGGGTGCGGATATCCAGGTCGAAGGCCACACCGCGATCGTGCGCGGCGCCGAACGCCTCAGCGGCGCGCCGGTGATGGCAACCGATCTGCGCGCCTCGGCGTCGTTGATCCTGGCCGGGCTGGTCGCCGACGGCGACACCACCATCGATCGCATCTACCACCTGGACCGTGGTTACGAAAACATCGAGGAGAAGCTGGGGGCGCTGGGCGCGACCATCCAGCGCACCGCATGATCCTGCGCGGACGTTTCACCACCCGCCGCAAAGTGCTGCTCGGCGTGATCGTGCTGATCCTGGCGTGGCTGGCCTACGCCTGGTCGGTGGGCATGGCGATCACCCAAGGGGGCGAGTTCAAGGACATGGACTGGAACAACGACGGCACCGCCAGCCGCGACGAAATCGCGCAGTCGTTCTACGCGGTGGCGGTGAAAAAGACGTTCGAAGGCAAGCGCCATTGCGACCTGTTCTATTGGCGCAGCACCGATGCGCAGATCCGCGTGGATTGCCGCACGGTGTTCAGTACTGGCGATGACAAGGCTGCGGCCAAGCCCTGAGGGGTGACTAGGTCGGCGCGGATGGATCACTTTTGCAGCAAGTGATGGGTCCGTGCGGATAGACCACTTGTGGAGCTGCTGATCTTGGACTTCGTTGCAGGGCCCTTGCCCGCTCACCGTCGCGGGACACGCCGCAAGTACGTCCGTGTAGGCTCTTACGCGGCATCCATGCCGCGTAAGGTCCCGCGACGGTGAGCGGGCAAGGACCAGTCGAGAGTGTCGGTGTGCATGGTGCAAGCAAGGCACGAGATCCGCGTTCGGATAACGGCGCTTTTTGTCATCTTTCCAACGCAAGCCGATCGACGGCCAAGCTTGTAATAAAGCAACCGGTTAACTCTGCTTGTAAGAAAGCAACCGATTAACTCTCTGGTGCGGTGTCCTCGCCGATTGCGGGACCGTGTGGCGGCATGGATGCCGCCACCGAGCCTACAAGGACGTACTTGCGGCGTGTCCCGCGAGCGGCGAGGGCACCGCGCCCTCGACTCAGTAGCATTTGACTGCACTAAACAACTTCACGACCGGAACTACGCTGGCAATTAAGCCTCTGGTCGAAGCTTTGGCGCGCTCAGCGCAGCGCCTTGATGGTCAGGTCCAGCGCGTCCTGGCCCTTTTCCTTCTGCAGCAAACGTGCCGGCACCGGCAGGTCCTTGACCACCCAGGCGATCAGTTCCTTGTCGCCGTCCACGCGCGACACCTTGGTCGCCTGTTCCTGCTTGCCGTTGACGGTGATGGTTTCCTTGCCGACAACCTTGTAGCTCATCGGCTTGATGCGGCCTTCGTCCACCATGCGGTAGTTGAGCGGCTTGCCGGCGGCCAGGTCGCGGGTGATCGCCAGGTTGATCAGCAATGCATCCATGTCGCCGGTCTTGAGCTGCACCGGGCCACGGCGGTCGGCCTTGATGTCGCCGCCCCAGGTGGCCTGATTGGTCTTCCAGTCGTAATTGGCGGTGACGTTGCGGCGCTTGACCATCATCGAGGAGGTGTCATTGCTGCTCACCGGGCGCAGCTGACCGTTGCTCTCTTCGAACACGGTGCTCTGGGTCAGATTGGCCAGCTGGTTCTGGATGGTGAGCGTGTAGCGCCACTGATTGTCACCGGCTGCGGCCAGGGTCATGGTGCCGTTGGCCTGCATGCCCATGTAGTTGGCCGAATAATCGGCCTGGAACGGCTGCACGGCGAATGCGGGCAGGCTGGCCACGGCCAGTGCGGCAGCGGCAATCAGCGAAGACGTGCGGGAAATGGATTTCATGGCTCATGCTCCTTGGTATTCGACCAGGCGCAGATCGACCTGATCCTCACCTTTGTCACGTTGCAGGATGCGCACCGGCGTAGGAACCCCGTTGGCGATCCAGAGGATGGTTTCGTTGTCGCCGCTGTTGACGCGGTACACGCGCAACGCGTCGTAGCTGAGGTCGCCCACCTGCACCACTTCGGTGGTATCGGCGACCTTGTAATCGTATTTGCGCACCCGGCCGACATCGACGTAGCGATAGCTCAGGCTACGCCCGGGTTGCGCGTCGCGCATCAGCGACAGGTTCAACGACAGCGCGCTCTGGTCGCCACGCTGCAGCGGAATCGGCTGTTGACGCTCTTTCTTCAAATCACCGTCCCACTGCGCGCTGGCGGTCTGCCAGTTGTAGACGCCGGTGACCTTCTTGCCGAAGAACATCGCCTTGCGCACGGTGCTCTGGCTCAGCGGCACATAGGTGTCGCCATCGACCTGGAACACGGTGCTTTGTTCCAGGTTCAATCCCAGGATGCTGGCAAAGCCCTTGCGGCCGCGCACCGACATATCGATGCGCCACTGGCTGCCCTCGCCGTGGCTGACCTGCATGGTGGCGTCGCCGGCTTCCTTGCCGCGGTAGAAGGCCTGGTAGGTCGCCACGAAGGGTTGCAGTGGCGGCGGCGTCCAGGTGCTGGCAGGCAGGGCCGCTGCAGATGTCGGCGTAGCCGGCGGGGGTGCAACCGGCGCAGGAGCAGCAGGTGCAGCCGGCACAGGCACGGCAGGCGCCTGTTGCGCACGGCCGGTACCGGCTTGGGCGAGCAGGGCAGTGGTCAACAGCGCGGCGGCGATCGGGATGACGTTCATGCGCTGAGAGCGAGGCACGGGGGCCGCAAGGATGTCCGAGGCAGGATGAGGAGGGCGTATCCGCATTCAGGCGAGTGCGGTGTCATCGGACTCTAGTCGCAGTGGCGTAAACAGGCACTGACCGTCGATGTGGACGCTGTCGCGGTGCACCTCCACGCGCCCGCTGGCGAGCAGGTCTAGCGTGGCCAGCAGCAGTGGGTGTTCGCGCGCCAGCACGCGAGCAGCCAGCTGCTCGGCGGTGTCGTCGGGCAGCACCGGCACGCGCGCCTGCGCGATCACCGTGCCGGCATCCAGTTCCGGCACCACCAAGTGCACGCTGGCACCATGCTCGGCATCGCCGGACTCCAGTGCGCGCGCATGCGTGTGCAGGCCGCGGTACTTGGGCAGCAGCGAGGGGTGGATATTGAGCATGCGCCCGGCGAAGCGACGCACCAGCGGCTCGCCGAGGATGCGCATGTAACCGGCGCAGACCACCCAGTCTGGCTGCGAGGCGGCGATGGCATCGCCCAATGCGTCATCGAAGGCAGCTCGGTCGGCGAAGTCGCGCGGGCTAGCGCTCCAGCGCTGCGCCTCGTCCACCTTCTGCAAGACCGGCGCCTGCGGGCGATCGGAAAACACGCCGACGACCTCGGCCCGCAGCCGGCCGCTGGCGATGGCATCGAGGATGGCCTGCAGGTTGCTGCCACGGCCCGAGGCCAGGACGGCCAGGCGCAGAGGGGTGTCAGCGGCGCGCATGGAATAGTGTCCCAGCCACGGGATAAGCGGCCAGGCTGCCGAGCGTGGCCAGCAACATGTCGGCATGCGCATCCCATGGGTCGCCTTGCTGTCCGTTGTAGGCCTCGGCTGCCTGCGGCGACAGCAACAAGGCGATTGCCCACTCCAGCCACTCGTACAACAGACTGACGCACATGATGGTCATCACCGTCAGGCAGAACAGCTGGCGCAGCGTCAGGCGCGGCCATAGGGCGCGCGCTAACTGCGCAATGGCAGGGGCAAAGCACAGCCCGAACATCAGATGGATCAAACGGTCGAAGTGATTGCGCGTCCAGCCGAAGCTCTGGCTTGGCGACCAGTGCAGCGCCTGTTGAGCCCACTGCTCATACGGTACGTTCGAATACAGCCAACGCGCTCCGATGCAGTGCATCGCAATGAACACGCACAGTGCCGCGAATACCCCGTTGGCCAGCGGCCGGCGCCGATCCACCCATACCAGCGCGATCAGGCCGACCATCGTCAGCGAGCTATGCAATGCCTGTTCGACCGGCCACAACGGCGCGATCCAGCTGACCGCGAAAATGCCCAGAGTGGCTGCAAGAACAACCCGTTTTAAGTGATGCACGACGACTGCCGGATCAACCGATCCGCACGCGCTCATCGCCCTGCGCCGTCACTACCTGGCCAATGCGCCAATGCGCCAGCGATTGCGCATCCAGCGCCTGTTCCAGTGCCGCGGCCTGCTCAGCGGACGCGATCAGCACGAAGCCGATGCCGCAGTTGAAGGTGCGCCACATTTCGGCATCGGCCACCGCGCCTTCGCGCTGCAGCCAGGCGAATACCGTCGGCAACGTCCAGGCCTTGGCGTCGATGTCCAGGCCCAGACCATCGGGAATCACGCGGATGATGTTTTCGGTCAGCCCGCCGCCGGTGATGTGCGCCATGGCGTGGATCGTCTCGCCGTGCGACTTGAGCAGCGCCAGGATCGGCTTGACATACAGCGCGGTCGGCGCCATCAGCGCATCGATCAGCTTGACGCCATCCTCCAGCACCAGCTCGGCCGGGGCGCCGGCGCGCTCGTAGATCTTGCGGATCAACGAATAGCCGTTGGAGTGCGGCCCCGAAGAGGCAATGCCGATCAGCACGTCGCCTGCGCGCACCTGCGCGCCATCCAGCAACTGCGATTTTTCCACCGCGCCCACGGTGAAGCCGGCGAGGTCGTATTCGCCCGGCGGATACATATCGGGCATCTCGGCGGTTTCGCCGCCGATCAAAGCGCAACCGGACAGCTCGCAGCCGCGCGCAATGCCCCCGACCACGGCTGCGGCGGTGTCTACGTCCAGCTTGCCGGTGGCGAAGTAGTCCAGAAAGAACAGCGGCTCGGCGCCCTGCACCAGCACGTCGTTGACGCACATGCCGACCAGGTCGATGCCGATGGTGTCGTGCCGGCCCAGCTGCTGTGCCAGCTTGAGCTTGGTGCCCACACCGTCGGTGCCGGACACCAGCACCGGCTCCTTGTACTTGCCCGACAGGTCGAACAAGGCGCCAAAACCGCCCAGGCCACCCATCACCTCCGGCCGGAAGCTGCGCTTGACCAGCGGCTTGATGCGTTCGACCAATGCGTTGCCGGCATCGATGTCGACACCTGCCTCACGGTAGGTCATGGGCGAGGGATTGGAAGGCGTTGGGCTGGTCACGGGCGGGGAGGGCTCGGCTGTAAAGGCGGCGATTTTAGCAGCCACGTTGGCGCTGGCGTCCCATTCGGGCAACAATTCACCCGGATACGCTTAAGTCATGGAACCGTCGATGCGCCGCAGTCTCGCTTTCTTTCTCGCCCTCGTGGTCGCCGCGCCCGTGCTGCCGGCCTTCGCACAGGCCGATCTGCGTACCGAAGGCGATGTCGCCAAGGCGCAAAGTGCCTACGATGCCGAAGTACCGGTCAACAGCCAGAGCGAGTCCGATCGCCCTGGCGCCCTGGCGCGCGCGCTGGGCGCGGTACTGGGAAAGGTCTCCGGCGATCGCGGCGCGATGAGTCGCCCCGGGGTGTCGCAGGCGCTGCGCAATGCGCCCAACTACGTCGAACACTACGACTACCGCCAGGATCAGGGCACCTCGCGCACCGGTGCGCCGACCTTCCGTACCACTCTGGTGGCGAGCTTCCGGCAAACCGATGTGGACAGTCTGATCGCGGCGCTGGGTTTGCCGGTGTGGCCGCTGCCGCGTCCCAAGCCGGTGCTGTGGTTGGCCATCGACGACGGCAGCGGCCCGCGTCTGGTCAGCGTGACCCAGGCCAATGCCGCGCGCAGCGTGCTGGACCGGGCCATCGAGCGTGGCTACCGGCTCGGCCTGCCAAGTGGCGCGGCCGCCGAGCAAGCACTGGCCGGCGCGATTTGGCGCAAGGACACCGCTGCGGTGTCGCGCGCATCGGCCAAATACAGCCCGCCGATGCAGCTGATCGGCAAGCTCTACCGCACCGACGCCGGTTGGACTGCCGATTGGGTGTTCGTCGACAACGGCAACGTGCTGTCCAGCTGGACCAGCAACGATGGCGACGCGCGTCGCGCGATGGCCGCCGGTGCCGACGGTGCGGCCGATGCGTTGGTCAAGCGCTATGCCAAGCGGGTGGACTCGGGCGTGCCCGGCGTCTATCGCGCGGTGATCACCGGTATCACCAGTGCCGACGATTACTTGCGTGTCTCGGCCGCGCTGCAGGGCGTGTCGGTGGTGCGCAGCATCCGCCCGGTCAGCGCCAACGGCGACCGCATGGAAGTGGATCTGGAATTGCTCACGGGCATTTCCGGCCTCAACCGTATGCTCGGCGACAACAGCCCGTTGGTACCGGTGTCGGTACCGACCGAGGGCCCGATCATTCTCGAAAACGAGCACGCCGAGTACCGCCTCAAATGACTTTGACTCCCGAAGCCGAAATTGCCCTGTTCCTGCGCCGCCTCAAATGGGTGGCGGTGATTGTCGGCGTATTGTGGGTGGTATCGCTGCTGTCGCCGATCCTGACACCGTTCGTGCTGGCGCTGCTGCTGGCCTGGCTGGGCGACCCGCTGGTGGATCGCATCGAGCGTGCCGGGCGCTCGCGCAACATGGCGGTGTCGTTGGTGTTCGTGCTGGCGCTGCTGCTGTTCGTGCTAGCGCTGATGATTCTGGTGCCGATGATCGAGCGCCAGATCATGACCTTGATCGACGCGCTGCCGCAGATGCGCACCTGGGCGATCAGTACCGCGATTCCGTGGCTGGAAGCCAAGACCGGCGTGGAGCTGATGGGCTGGCTGGACCCGGAGCGCTTGATCGACTGGATCCGCAGCCATTGGGAGCAGGCCGGCGGTGCCGCCAAGACGTTCTTCGGTTACGTGCAGCGCTCGGGCTTTGCGATGGTGACCTGGGTGATCAACCTGGCGCTGCTGCCGATCCTGGCGTTCTACTTCCTGCGCGACTGGGACCGCCTGGTCGAGCGCGTGGCGGCGGTCATCCCGCGTGCCTACATCGGCACCGTGAGCCGGCTGGCGCTCGAATCCAACGACGTGCTCGGTGGCTTCATCCGCGGCCAGTTCCTGGTGATGCTGGCGCTGGGCGTGATCTACGCCACCGGCCTTTCCATCATCGGGCTCAATCTGGGGCTGCTGATCGGCATCATTGCCGGCTTCATCAGCTTCATTCCGTATCTGGGCGCCACTACTGGCATCGTGCTCGCCTTGCTGGCGGCCGTGGTACAGGCACAGGGTCTGGATCTGAAGTTGCTGATCGGCGTGGGTGTGGTGTTCACCGTCGGCCAGTTGCTGGAAAGCTATGTGCTGACCCCGCGTATCGTCGGCGACAAGATCGGCCTGCATCCGGTGGCGGTGATCTTCGCAGTGATGGCGGGCGGCCAGTTGTTCGGCTTCCTCGGCATGCTGCTGGCGCTGCCGGTGGCAGCGGTGGCCAACGTGTTGCTGCGCTACGCACATGAGCAGTACACCCACAGCGATCTATACGCAGGCGAGCGCGCCGGCATCGTGCTGCAATCGGGTACTACCGAGCGCAGCGTGATCGTCGAACCCGGCAAGGACGCAGATCGGTTGTGAGTGTTCCGCAGTTGCCATTGGCGTTGCGCGCGCCGCCCGATCAGCGCTTCGATAGTTACATCGCCGCGCCCGAGGGGTTACTCGCGCAATTGCAGGCCTTGGCTGCGGGGCAGGTGAGCGACTGGCTGTATCTGGCTGGCCCCGCCGGTACCGGCAAGACGCATTTGGCGTTGTCGCTGTGCGCGGCGGCCGAGCAGGCCGGCCGCGCTTCGGCCTATCTGCCGCTGCATGCGGCGGCAGGTCGATTGCGCGATGCGCTCGAAGCACTGGAAGGGCGCAGCCTGGTCGTGCTGGATGGTCTGGACACCGTTGCCGGGCAGCGCGACGACGAAGTGGCCTTGTTCGATTTCCACAACCGCGCGCGCGCTGCCGGCACGACGTTGCTGTACACCGCGCGGCAGATGCCCGATGGCCTGGCGTTGGTATTGCCGGATCTGCGCTCGCGGCTGTCGCAATGCATCCGCATCAGCCTGCCGGTGCTCGACGACGCGGGGCGCGCGGCCGTGTTGCGCGATCGTGCGCAACGGCGCGGGCTGGCATTGGACGAGGCAGCAATCGACTGGCTGCTGACCCATAGCGAACGCGAACTGGCCGGGCTGGTGGCCTTGCTGGATCGGCTGGATCGCGAATCGCTGGCTGCCAAGCGCCGTATCACGGTGCCGTTTTTGCGGCGCGTGCTTGAGGATCGTGGGTCTTAGAGCGGCTACCAAACGACTGCGTTTACCGCGTGTTCTGAGGGGCGCTGAACACTACTGATAGATCAGTTTCAGGGCGGCTGATCTGGTGTTTGGCTGCAGGGCCCTTGCCCGCCCACCATCGCGGGACACGCCGCAAGTACGTCCATGTAGGCTCTTACGCGGCATCCATGCCGCGTAAGGTCCCGCGACGGTGGGCAGGCAAGGACCAGTCGAGATGGTCGGTGCGCATGGTTGCAAGCAAGGCGTGACGGGTGCTGTTGAATAACGCCGCGTCCGATCAGCTTCGCAACGCAACGAGATCAACAGGCAGGCTTTCAACAAAGTAACCGGCTGACTTTCTGGTGCGGTGTCCTCGCCGATTGCGGGACCGTGTGGCGGCATGGATGCCGCCACCGAGCCTCCACGGACGGATTCACGGCGTGTCCCGTGAGCGGCGAGGGCACCGCGCGCTCGACTGACCATGCTTTTGACTTACAGCGTTTGAATGCATCTAGGGCCTGTTAACACATCCGAAGCCCATCAACGACTAGGACGAAGCTGAGGAATCCAAGGAACATGACATCCAGCTTCTCGAAGCGCGAGAAAATCCGGCGGTAGCCTTTCAAGCGACGGAACAGTCTCTCCACTTCGTTACGCCGCTTGTACATCTCCCGGTTGTATTCCCAAGGCTCGACCCGATTGGATTTCGGCGGGACCACCGGCACGAAGCCAAGATCGAGCGCCAACTGGCGTGTTTCGTTGCCTTCGTAAGCACGGTCCATCAACAAATGAATCGGCCGCTCCACTGGCCCCAGGTGTTCAAGCAACGCGCGGCCTGCAGGTGCGTCATGCACGTTGCCAGGCGTCAATCCAAAGGTGATGGCTGTTCGAGCATCTGCGGCAACCATATGAATCTTGGTGTTCCATCCACCGCGAGACTTGCCGACGGCCTGCGGGCCGTTTTTTTTAATGCACCCGTGCCATCGGGATGGACCTTGACGCTGGTGGAGTCCAGCGAGACTGCTTCGATCTTGATGCGCACGATCTGGGACTTCTGCAATTGGGCGAACATCCGGTCCAGCACACCCGCCTTGGCCCAACGGTTCATGCGTGTGTAGACCGTATGCCAGTTGCCAAAGCGCTTGGGTAGGCCGCGCCATTTGCAGCCATGCTCGGCAACGTAAAGGATGGCGTTGACCACTTGCAGGTTGGTCATGCTGACATTGCCGCGCTGCGCCGGCAGGCAGTGTTCGATCAGAGAAAATTGTGCTGGCGTGATCTCCATGCCCAATAGTTTAATCGCTCGGGCCATTAGTGTTAACAGGCCCTAGAAAAACCAGGCGATCGCAAACACGCCAAGCATGCACAGGCCCAGCGCCAGCTTGCTCGCGGTGCCCAGCATGATGCCGATCCAGGTGCCGATGCCGACCTTGGTGGCCTGGTCGGATTTGCGGGTCTGCCAGTACTCGCCGATCCACGCCCCGGCAAACGGGCCGACAAACAAGCCGATCGGCATGAAGAAGATGCCAATGATCGAACCGAGCACCGATCCCCATAACGCCATCTTGCTGGCGCCGACGCGCTTTGCGCCATACACGGTGGCCAGGAAGTCGATCGCGAACGACAGCGCGGTGATCAGACCCAGGATCACCAGCGCGACCCAGCCGACGTGGACGAAGCCATCGGCCCAGGCGGCCACCAGCAACCCCACGAACACCAATGGCAGGCCCGGTAGCGCCGGCATGATGACCCCGGCCAGGCCGATCAGCACCAGCACGCCGGCCAGGATGTAATAAACGACGGTGGCGTCCATATGGTTTAGACATGTCCTGTTTCAGGCTTGACAAAAATGCGCAAGGGGTTCTTGAAAAATCGTTTTGTGCGGGTTAAGTTGCCAGCGCTGCTGTTTGCAACGGTCACCGTGAATCGTGGCCTGATGCGGCAGATCGTCCGATCCGCTACATCCTTGTACCTCGGCTCCTCCTTGCAATCACAGCGACCACCGCCAGTCCACCACAGTGTCGTAGGGAGTCAGTCGAGATGTCCAACATCGAACGCGAGAATGGTGTCGTGAAGTGGTTCAACGATGCCAAGGGTTTTGGATTCATCAGTCGCGAAAACGGCGAGGACGTGTTCGTCCATTTCCGTGCGATCCAGATCCAGGGCTTCAAGAGTCTCAAGGAAGGTCAGAAGGTCAGCTTCACCGTCGTGCAAGGGCAGAAAGGCCTGCAGGCCGATGCGGTGCAGGTGGTCTGAGCGCAGCGCAGTACTTCAAGCCACCATCCAAACAGCAGAAAGGCCCGTTGCCGGGCCTTTCTGTCATGTCACTCAGCGGGTAAGCCGATCAGCGCAGCACGACCTTGCCGTTGACCACGCGCACATAGGCGTTTTCGCGCACGCCGGCCAGATCGCGCTGGTTCACCACGATGACGCGGCCATCGTCCATGCGCACCTGCACATCGAAGCTGTCGCTGGTGACGTTGTTCTGGATCGCGTTGCCTGCCAGCGCGCCAGCGGCAGCACCGGCTACGGCCGAGACATTCTTGTTGCCCTTGCTGCCGCCTGTCTCCTTGGAGATCTGACGGCCGGCCACCGCGCCGACGATGCCGCCGAGCACTGCGCCGGTGCCGGTGGGCGCGCTGCGGGTGGGGCCGACTTCATCGATGCGGGTCACGATGCCGCAATCCACGCAGCGCGCCTGCTGCGATTGCCCCTGGTCGTAACCGCGGTCGCCGCGATAGCTGCCGTACTGAGGTTGAGAGGTGGCGCAGCCAACCAGGGTCGCAGTTGCAGCCAGGCCAATGACGAGCAATCGGGTCTTCATGAAATCTCTCCGGGGTGGTTCGAAAAGCGGTCAGGGCCGCGGCGACGTCATCCTGTGGTGGTCCAGGTGAACGGTCTGCCAACTGGATCGCTCCAGGCTTAACGAAACCCGAGCGCGTTCTTCATCGGAAGTCACGGTGGCAGGCGTCGCAGGCGTCCGACAGCGGTGTTTTGATTGCAGCAATCGCGGCGCAATCGTGCAATGGCGCGCGCTGTGCCTGATCCAATGCGGCACGCAGCGCCTGCGCATGCTCGCCAAAGCGGCGGTCTTCGCCGATGTCTGCAAATGCGGGTTCCAGTTCGTCTGCAAGCAGACGTAGCGATTGCAGTCGTGCCTGCTGTTGCGTCGGGTTGCACACCTCGCCGGCAGCGGGTTGTAAAGAGCGCAGTTGGTAGGCCATCACCTGCATCAAGCTGTCCGGTACCGGGTTGTGCCTGGCCTGCAGGGCGCGCGCCACCATCACGCTGCAGACCAGGCCGATCAACAAGCCCAGGATCAGCATGAACGTGTAGCGAGACGCTCGTGATTGGTGAGGGGGTGTGGCGGACATGGTGGCTCCACTGAAGGCGCCGGTGAAGGCGCGGGGTAAGCAAGCGCTTGTTGAGCGGCGCGCGTAAAATAGGCCGATGAAAGCACAATGGCGTGAACGCTTTGCCGGTATCGACCGGCTGTACGGAGTCGGCACGGTGGAGCGGCTGTCGGCCTGCCGTGTGGCCGTGGTGGGGATGGGCGGCGTGGGCTCGTGGGTGGTGGAGGCGCTGGCGCGTACCGGCGTCGGGCACATCCGCCTGATCGATGCCGACGACCTGTGCGTGTCCAACACCAATCGGCAATTGCCGGCATTGGCGGGCCAGTACGGACGCAACAAGGCGCGCGCGATGGCCGAGCGCTGTGTGGCGATCAATCCGGAGATTGCCGCCGATGCGGTGGAGTCGTTTCTCACCGCGGGCAATATCGAAAGCCTGCTCGGCGATGACTTCGATCTGGTGATCGATGCCTGCGACAGCTTCCGGGTGAAAGTGGAAACCATCGCCTGGTGCCGCCGGCGCAAGTTGCCCTTGCTCACGGTGGGCGCCGCTGGTGGGCGCACCGACCCCACCCTGGTGCGCGTGCGCGATGTCTCGCGCACCGAGCAAGATGCGATGCTGGCGCTGATCCGCAAGAAGCTGCGCAGCGAGTTCAATTTCCCGAAGAATCCGCAGCGCTATTTCGGCGTGCCGGCGGTGTATTCGCTGGAAAACGTCAAATACCCGCAGGCCGACGGCAGCGTGTGCGGGATCCGCCCGCAACTGGATGCCGATGCCACGCTCAAGCTGGATTGCGGGGCAGGGCTGGGCGCCGCCACGCATATCACCGGCACCTTCGCGTTTGTGGCAGTGGGCAAGGCGTTGGAGATGTTGCTCAAGCCAAAGGTGGTTGCCGCCGCTGCGTCGCCGACCGCCGAGGTGGCTGCAAGTTCGTAACGTTTGTGCATGGCGCGCTTCGGCGGCGTGCCTGCGTCAGCCGGGCAAAGCCGGGCCAGGCAACCCGAACAACTGCCGCGCGTTGGCGCTGGTCTGTGTGGCAATGCGCTCTTCCGGCTCGCCGCGCAGCTGCGCGATGCAAGCCAGCACCGTGCGCAGATACGCCGGCTCGTTGCGTTGGCCGCGAATGCCGGCGTCGGGCTGATCTGGCGCATCGGTTTCCAGCAGCAGATAGTCCAGCGGCATCGTTGCGGCCAGGCCGCGCAGGCGGTTGGCGCGCGGGTAGGTCACCGGGCCGCCCAGGCCGATCATGAAATCCAGCTTCCACAGTTGCTGCGCCTGTTCGGCGCTGCCGGCAAAGCTGTGCACCACGCCGCGCAGGCCGCCAACCGCCTTGATGCGGGCGATGACTTCTTCGGTGGCGCGGCGCGCATGCACGATCAGCGGCAGGTCGAAGCGCCTGGCCAGCTGCAATTGGCCTTCGAAGTAATCGCGCTGCAGCTGCGCATCCAGTCCCTCAAGATAGAAATCCAGCCCGCACTCGCCGATGGCGTAGGGGCGCTCGCGCTCGATCCACTCGGCCAGCAGCTCCAGATGCTCGGGACGATGCCGATCCAGAAAGATCGGATGCAGCCCATAGGCGGGGTACAGCCCCGGCGCCTGGGTGCAGACGGTGCGCAGGTCCGGCCAACTGGCGGCGGTGATCGCCGGGATCACCTGCTGCCCGACACCGGCGGCCTGCGCGCGTGCGATCACGGCGCCGCGATCGTGGTCGAACTCGCCGGCATCCAGGTGGCAGTGGCTATCGACCAGCTGCATCAATCGCGGTGGACTGGCGCGGGCAGCGGCGCCTTGCGCGTTTTCCAGTTGGCCAGCAGCAGCGTGGTCAGGCCGAACAGCATTTCGTCCAGGAACGGGATCGGGTCCGGGATCACCAGGTCCACCAGAAACAGCGCGGCCGCGAGCTTGAACAACGTGGGGTAGCGCAGCCTGCTGGCCCAGTTCAGGGCGCGCGAGGTGATTGGGTTTCGCATGCGAATGCTCCGGCTGTTAGAAGTGCATGAAGTAACCGCTAGCTGAACTTAACGACGGCATTCATGAGCGAGGGCGTTTTCGTTCAGGGTTCACGTGCTGGAATCACGCCGTCAACAACGCGGCGTGTCCGCACGGAGCTGGATCATGAAGAGCAATACGACAACTATACTGGTCGCTGCTGGTGCGTTGCTGGTCGGAGGCGTGGCCACTGCCGCCTTCATGAACAATCGCCCGTCGTCCGGCGATTTCGTCGCCAACGGCGAGCCTGCACCGCGCGGTCTGGAATACGCCGACGTGGTCAAGGTCGCACCGATCACCGAGCGCGAGCCGCAGTACGCGCAGGTCGTCAACAGCGCCGCCATCCGCGAAACCACCACCAGCTCCTCGCCGCGCGAAGTCTGCCGCGACGTGGTGGTACAGGAACGCCTGCCCGAGCGTGACGGCAATGTCGGCGGCACCGTCGCTGGCGCGGTGATCGGCGGCCTGCTGGGTAACCAGGTCGGCGGCGGCAATGGCCGCAAGCTGGCCACGGTGGCCGGTGCGGTCGGTGGCGGCATGGTCGGCAATCGTGTGGACCGCAATCATGTCGGTGGCCGCGTGGTGGATCGCACCGAGCGCCAGTGCCATACCGAAAATGCCAATTCGCAGTCCTCGCGTGTGGTCGGTTATGACGTGACCTACCGCAACGCCGACGGCACCACCGGCACCATGCGCATGGACAGCAAGCCGGGCGAGCGTATCTCGCTGGGCGATGCCGACAACGTGGTGGCCTACGACGTGACCTACCGCTACGACGGTTTCGAGAAGACCGTACGCATGAACGACAAGCCGGCCAGCGATCGTCTGCCGGTGGTCGATGGTCAGCTGGTGACCCAGACCGCTTCGACGGCCAGTGACAAGGGCGTTCGTGTGGAGACGGGCAGCACGCGTCAGTAAATCGCTGGCAGTCATCCGCCCAGGATCGCTGCGATCGCAAGAAAAGAGCCGGCAATGCCGGCTCTTTTCGTTTTCAGGCACCGCCTGCGACCACTGTATGCACGCTGGCGCGCTGAATGAGGCGGCGCAATGTTCGACCGGCAACTGGCAGATAATCGCCGCTTCTCCTGTGGTGGAAGCCAGCATGCCGGTGCGTCCTGATGATCTGTTCGATGTACGTGCACTGCTAACCGACGAGGAGCGCGCGGTGCAGGACGCGGTGGCCCGCTTCACCGACACACGGGTGTTGCCGGCGATCGGCGATGCCTTCGATGCGGGGCGCTTCCCCAGCGAATGGGTGCCGGAACTGGCAGAGCTGGGATTGCTGGGCGCCAGCCTGCCGGTGCGCGACGGTGGCGCAGGCCTGGGCGCGGTGGCCTACGGTCTGATCTGCCAGGAACTGGAGCGTGGCGACAGCGGCCTGCGCAGTTTCGTCAGCGTGCAATCGTCGCTGTGCATGTATCCCATCCACGCCTACGGCAGCGACGCGCAGCGCCAACGCTGGTTGCCGGAGATGGCGGCGGGCCGTTTGATCGGCTGCTTCGGATTGAGCGAAGCGCAGGGCGGCTCGGACCCGGCGGCGATGACCACCCGTGCGGTACGCGAGGGCGATGGCTGGCGCTTGAACGGGTCCAAGATGTGGATCACCAATGGCAGCATCGCCGGCCTTGGGATCATCTGGGCGCATACCGACGATGGCGTGTGCGGCTTTCTGGTGGAGACCAGCAGCGCCGGTTTCAGTGCGCAGGACATTGCCCACAAGATGAGCCTGCGCGCGTCGGTGACCTCGGGTTTGTTCCTGGACAATGTCTACGTGCCGGAGCAGATGCGATTGCCGAACGCGGCCGGTTTGAAGGCGCCGTTGGGTTGCCTCAACCAGGCGCGCTACGGCATCGCCTGGGGCGCGATTGGCGCGGCGGTGGCCTGCCTGCGCGAAGCATTGGCCTATTGCGGGCAGCGCATTCTGTTCGGCCGGCCGCTGGCGGCCACGCAAAGCGCGCAGATCAAACTGGCCGACATGGCCCGGCGGATTTCCACCGCGCAATTGCTGGCGCTGCAGCTGGGGCGCCTGAAAGAAGCCGGTACGCTGCGGCCGGAACAGATCTCGCTGGCAAAATGGAATAATTGCCGCATGGCGCTGGACGTGGCACGCGAGTGCCGCGATCTGCTGGGCGCGGCCGGCATCACCACCGAGCATGTGGCGATCCGGCATGCGCTGAACCTGGAATCGGTGATCACCTACGAGGGCACCGAAACCGTGCATCAGTTGGTGGTGGGGCGTGCGCTGACCGGACTCAATGCGTTCTGACAAGGAGTGGATGTTGATCAGCAAGGATGTGACGCGACGCCTGCAAGGCGTGTTCTGGATGCTGTGTGTGATCGCTGCAATCGCGATGGTCGCGCCGGTGCAGGCCAACGAGGCGCCGAACATGGCGCCGCCTCCGGCCTGGGTGGTGGCCGATGCAGTGCCCGACAAGGTGCCTGGCGCCAACGGTATGCGCTATGAGCTGGTGTCCGATCAGATCGATCTCACCGGCGCCGCGCCGCAGGCGTATCGCCGCCTCAGCTATAGCGTGCAGCGCGCCAAAAGCCTGGACGAAGCCGGGCAGATTTCCATCGATTACCAGCCGCAATACCAGCGCCTGGAACTCAATAGCCTGGATGTCTGGCGCGACGGCAAGCGCATCGACATGCGCAGCCGCGCGCACTACGCCAGGTTGCGTCGCGAGAGCGGGCTGGAACAAGGCTTGATCGATGGCGCGCTGACGCTGTCGATCACCTTGCCGGACCTGCGCGTCGGCGACCGGGTCGACTATGCCGTGACCACCACCGGCAGCAATCCGGTGTTCGGCAAGGGCTATTACGACGTGTTCGAGGCGCGCTATGGCGTGGCGCTGGGCGAGCGCAGCGTGCGCGTGCGGTATCCCGCCGCCATGCCGTTGCAGTGGCGGGTGAGCGCGCCGGGCTTCAGCCGCAACGTCAGCCGCGCCGGTGATGTGAGCACGTTGGAGATCGCCGCACGCAATATCGCCGCCGTGCAGGAAGAAAAAGACGCGCCGGACGATGTCGATGCCTATGGCTTGATCGAACTCTCCACCGCCGGCAATTGGGAAGCGGTGGCGGCATGGGCGGCGCAGCTGTATCCGCGCGCGTTCAAGGATGCGC
This sequence comes from Xanthomonas hortorum pv. pelargonii, assembly GCF_024499015.1. Taxonomy (NCBI): domain Bacteria; kingdom Pseudomonadati; phylum Pseudomonadota; class Gammaproteobacteria; order Lysobacterales; family Lysobacteraceae; genus Xanthomonas; species Xanthomonas hortorum. The sequence goes on from NZ_CP098604.1 coordinate 4,219,899, forward strand.
AGGTTGCCGCCAGCATGGTGCGCAGTCTGCAACTGCGCAGCGACGACCCGCAGGGCGCGTTGTTGCGTGCGGTGGCGTTCGTGCAGGGCGAGATCCGCTACGTCGGCCTGGACATGGGCGAGAACTCGCATGCCCCGCACGCACCGGAAGTGACGCTGCGCAATCGCTATGGCGACTGCAAGGACAAGGCGACGCTGTTGATCGCGCTGCTGCAACTGGCCGGCATTCGCGCCGAACCGGTGCTGGTCAACAGCGACCAGGGTCATGGGCTGGATGCACGGCTGCCCAGCCCCTACGCGTTCGATCATGTGGTGGTGCGCGCGCATCTGCCGCAGGGCGAGGTCTGGGTGGATGCCACGCGCGATCGCGAAGACGGCGCGCTTGCCCAGCGCCGGCCATTGCCGTTCGTGCGCGGGTTGCCGGTGCTGGCCGGGCAGAGCGGATTGGTCGCAGTGCCATCGCCGATGCCGACGCTGCCGCAGATCGAAGTGAACGAGGAGGTGGAAATCTCACTGCGCAAACCGCAGCGCGTGGCGAGCTTTACCGTGGATACGCGTTATCGCCAAGGCCGCGGCGATCGCGTGTCTGCCAGCTTCGAAGACCATGGCGCAGAAACGGTTGGTGAGCACTATCTGGAGTTCATGCAGAAGTACTACACCGCGCTGACCCAGGTCGGGGTGCCCAGCATCGACGATGCCGATGCGCTCGATGTACGCACGCACGAAACCTATCGCCTGGAGTGGCCGGCAGAGGAGGGCGACGAGGTCGGCTTCCCGCTGTTTCAGCTCGGCGAGTGGATGGATGCCTTGCCGAAACAGGCGCGCAAGCGGCCATTGGCGCTGGGCGGGCCGCAACTGGCGCGGCAGACCGTACGGGTGCAGACCGATCCGGTGGTACGGGTGAAACCGGAAGAGCAGATTGTCGCCAACCCGTGGTTTCGGTTCTCGCGCACGGTCTCCATGCAAGACGGGCGCATCGTCATCGTGGGCGAATGGCAGCGGTTCACCGACCGCATTCCCGCCGATGGCGTGGCGCGCGCAGCGGCCGACATGGAGCGTGCGCGCGACCTGCTGTACTTCAATCACGATTTCAAGCCGCAGCGACGCAGGTCTGAGGCCGACTGGAGTGCGCTGCGCTATCCGGCGGCGGGGCTGCTGGTGTTGATCGTGTTGCTGCTGGCGTGCCTGGTGTGGTGGCGCAGCGGTGGCCTGGGCGGGATGGTGTTCGATCCGTACGCTACCGCGCAGCGCATGCCGCAGCATGCCGGATTGCGCTGGGGCGCCTGGAGCGTGTTTGCGCTGGCCACGCTGTTGTCGGCATGGATGGGGCTGCATGCCTTGCCGTTGTGGGCCAAGGCGCTGGGTGTCGTGGCGGTGGTGGCGATCGCTGTGCTGAGCTGCGTGTTGCTCAGGCAGGTGCTGCGCTGGATGGGGTGCGTGGCGCAGGTCGGGCGGTTGTTGCCGGCTGTGCTGGGCTGCGCCTTGCCGTGGCTGGTATGCCTGCTGGCGGCGTTGGTCGCACTCGCCGGCAATCTGGCGTTGCTGCACACCGGCGCAAGCGATCCGGCCGGCGTGGCGCAGCTGGCGATGTGCGCGCTGTTGCTGATGCTGGGCGTGCTGTGGTGGTCGGTGTGCGCGGTGCAGGCGGTGGCGGGTGCGGCCGGCTGCGGGCGTGCACGCGCATTCGGCGCAGTGGCATTGACGCTGTCGGCGCTGGGCGTGCTGATTGCGGTGCTGGGTGTGCCGGTGGCCTTGGTGGCGATGTACTGACACGTTGCGCTTGCTCCCATTGTGTCGGCGGCGGTGTGCCGAGCCGTCTGCGGCTTCGGCATGCGGCAATCGGATGCCCTGGTTACACTGCGGACGTATCGGCATGGTCTGCGTTGCGTACTCGTCAGCGCTGGCGCGCCCGCCAGTAGATGCATCGGTCCAGGTAACCGTTGTGCGGCTGTGCCGCGCAATCCGTCAGGGCTTTGCAAAGATGCGCCGGGCTGTGACACTGCCAGCCCCCTCGTTGTTGCCGCGGAGCCAGCTTGATGTCGACCGTGCGTCCCCCGTTGACCGTCCATGGCATGTCCAGTTCCGGCAACTGCTACAAGGTGCGGCTGTTGCTGGAGCAACTGGGCAGCCGCTATCACTGGGTCGAGGTCGACAGCGCTGCGGGCGAAACCCGCACGCCGGAGTATCTGGCCAAAAATCCCAACGGCAAGGTGCCGATGGTGGAGCGCGACGACGGCCGTGTGCTGACCGAATCCAATGCGATCCTGTTCTGGCTGGCCGAAGGCACGCCCTACCTGCCCACCGACGCGTGGCAGCGCGCGCAGGCCTTGAGCTGGATGTTCTTCGAGCAATACAGCCATGAGCCATACATTGCGGTGGCGTGCTTCATCCGCCTGTGGACGCCGCGCGATGCGGCGCGCCGGGCCGAACTGCCGCAGCTGCGCGCACGTGGCGAGCAGGCGCTGGCGGTGATGGAACAGCATCTGCAGCAGCACGCCTGGTTTACCGGTGGCGAGTACGGCATCGCCGATATCGCGCTGTTCGCCTACACCCATTGCGCCGAAGACGGCGGCTTCGATCTGGAACGCTGGCCGGCGATCAGCGCCTGGCTGCAGCGCGTGCAGGCCTTGCCCGGTTTCATCGCGATGCCGGCGCCTGCATCCGCCTCGGTGCCGGCATGAGCGGCGCGCGAGCGATGCACAACCTGCAGGAGCACTGACGATGTGCGGATTGGCAGGACTGCTGCTGGCGTCGCCGCGCCTGCATGGCGAACAACTCGACGCGCTGGTGCGGCCGATGGGCGCGGCCTTGCGCCATCGGGGCCCCGACGATGCCGGCACCTGGTGCGATGCACAGGCGGGCGTGGCGCTTGCGCATCAGCGGCTGAGCATTCTGGATCTGTCGCCGCTCGGCCATCAGCCGATGCGCTCGGCCGATGGCCGTTACGTGCTGGCCTACAACGGCGAGATCTACAACTTCGCGCAGCTGCGTGCGGCCTTGTCGGCGCTCGGGCATCGTTTCCGTGGCCACTCCGATACCGAAGTGCTGTTGGCCGCGGTGGTGGAGTGGGGCCTGGACGACACCCTGACCCGCTGCAACGGCATGTTCGCACTCGCCCTGTGGGACGAACGCGACACCTGCCTGTCGCTGGCGCGCGACCGCGTCGGCAAGAAGCCGCTGTACTACGGCTGGGCCGGCGACACGCTGGTGTTCGGGTCCGAACTCAAGGCGCTGTGGCAGCACCCGGATTTCGACAACGGCGTGGATCGCGATGCGCTGACCTTGCTGCTGCGGCTGGGCTACATCCCGGCGCCGGCCTGCATCCATGAGCGCACCTTCAAGCTGATGCCGGGCCGGGTGCTGCGGCTGGATGCGCAGGCGGTGGCGGCTGGCGCGGCAGCACATCGGCCGGATCAGGCGCAGCAGCCGTTCTGGAACGCGCGCGAAGCGATGCAGCGCGCCCTGGCTGCGCCGTTCACCGGCAGCGACGCGCAGGCCGAAGAACAACTCGATGCGGTGCTGCGCGATGCGGTGGCGCTGCGCATGGTGGCGGATGTGCCGGTGGGCGTATTCCTGTCCGGCGGCACCGATTCGTCGGTCGTTACCGCGATGATGCAGGCGCAGAGCAGCCAGCCGGTGCACACCTTCAGCATCGGATTCGAAGGCTCGCATCACGACGAAGCGCCGCTGGCGCGCGAAGTGGCCACGCACCTGCACACCGACCACACCGAGCTCTACGTCAGCGGTGCCGACGCACTGGCGGTGGTGCCGAGCTTGCCGGACATGTTCGACGAGCCGTTTGCCGATGCCTCGCAGGTGCCCACTGCGCTGGTCGCGCGGCTGGCGCGCGGCGGGGTGACGGTGGCGCTGTCCGGTGACGGCGGCGACGAATTGTTTTTCGGCTACGGCCGCTACCAGCGTGCGCTGCGCAATTGGCGGATGCACGGGTTGGTGCCGGGCCCGCTGCGAAAGCTGATGGCGTTGGCGGCGCGTCGCAATGGCGAATCCTCGCGCACCGGTGGTCTGGCCGCGCTGGTAGCCGAAGCCGGCGCACGCGGCATCGGCGACATTTATCGTAACCGCATTTCGCGCTGGCGCGACCCGGCCGCGGTGGTGCTGGGCGCGACCGAACCCGACAGTTTCTACAGCCTGGCCGACCCGTTGCATGGCTCCGGCACCCCGGCCGACGCGATGATGCTGGCCGACTTCGCCGCCTATCTGCCCGACGATCTGCTGTGCAAGGTGGACCGCACCACCATGGCGGTGGGCCTGGAAGCGCGCGCGCCGTTGCTGGACTGGCGCGTGGCCGAGTTCGCCTGGTCGCTGCCGCTGTCGCTCAAGTACCGCGACGGGGTCAGCAAGTACCTGCTCAAGCGCGTGCTGTGCCGCTATCTGCCCGACCCGATGGTCTACCGCGGCAAGCGCGGCTTTGGCGCGCCGGTCAGCGCGTGGCTGCGCGGCGATCTGAACGGCTGGGCCGACGATCTGCTGGCGCACGGCACGCTGGAGCGCGAGGGTGTGTTCGCTGCCGACACCGTGGCCGGGCTGTGGCGCGACTTCAACCGCGGCGAGCGCAAATGGCATACGCATCTGTGGACGGTGCTGATGTTCCAGGCCTGGCAGGCGCACTGGCGTGCGCAGCGGGCGGCGATGACGCGCTGATCTTGGTCACGTGTTGATCTTGCGCGCGGCGACCAACCGTTGCGCGGTGTGCGAGACCGCGCTGCCGTTGCCGAGTTGTTTCTGACGCTTGAAGCTGCCGCTCGGACATCAGGCCGGGTAGGGGCGTTAACGCCTTGCAGATTGAGACGCCGCCGTGTGCGTGCAGTTGCGGGTGATCGCCCGGTGCCGGGCGGCACTTCACCGGCTCTGAGCATCGCGCTGGGTAGGGTGGGGCCCTGTTTCCACGGAGCGTCCCCCATGAGCAAGATCACCATCGCCGTCCTGGTCGGCAGCCTGCGCGCAGCGTCCTACAACCGCCAGTTGGCGCGCGCGCTGGAGCATCTGGCCGGCGACAAGGCGGTGTTCGAGTATCTGGAGATCGGCGATATCCCGCTGTACAACCAGGACAACGATGCGGATTTCCCGGCTCAGGGCACCCGTTTCAAGCAGCAGGTGCGTGCCGCCGACGCGGTGTTGTTCGTGACCCCCGAATACAATCGTTCGATCCCCGGCGTGCTCAAGAATGCCATCGACACCGGCTCGCGGCCGTATGGCGATAGCGCGTTTTCCGGCAAGCCGGCGGCGGTGGTCGGCATCTCGGTCGGAGCGATCGGTACGGCGACCGCGCAGCAGCATCTGCGTAATGTGTTGTCGTATCTGAACATGCATGTGCTCGGCCAGCCGGAAGTGTTCCTGCAGTACAAGGAAGGCTTGTTCGGTCCCGATGATCAGATCGCCAACGCCGACAGCCGCGCGTTTCTGCAGGGCTTTATCGACACGTTCCTGGGCTTGATCGAGCAGCTCAAGCGCTGAGTCGCAGGTGATGTGGTCCGCCTGACGCACTGCGCCGGGCGGCCCGGCCACGCGGCCAAAGCGCAGGCGGGGCAGGGGTCGCGGCTGCTGCGACAGCCGGCGCGTAGAACGTGATGCACCGGCTGTGCACCGGTTATCCACAGAGTTGTGCATGGTCCTCGACGCCGTCGATGACTATGCTTCCTGCCCTCATCCCCCTAGCGTCAGGTCCGTTTGTCCATGTCCGCTCGTCCTGGTTTCCGTTCCAAACGCAATCGCGATCGCGACGACGACGATTACGATCGTCCCGAGCCGCGGCTGGACCAGCTGCGTGTGCCGCCGCATTCGGTGGAGGCCGAACAAGCCGTCCTCGGCGGATTGATGCTGGCGCCGGAGGCGTTTGACCGGGTCAACGACCAACTCACCGACAACGATTTCTACCGCCGCGACCACCGGCTGATCTACCGCGCGATTCGCGAGTTGAACGAGAAAGACCGCCCGTTCGATGCGGTGACGCTGGGCGAGTGGTTCGAGTCGCAAGGCAAGCTGGAGCAGGTGGCCGATGGCGCCTATCTGATCGAGCTGGCCAGCACCACGCCGTCGGCGGCCAATATCGCCGCCTATGCCGAAATCGTGCGCGACAAGGCGGTGCTGCGGCAGCTGATCGAGGTCGGCACCACCATCGTCAACGATGGCTTCCAGCCGGAAGGCCGCGAGAGCGTGGAGCTGCTGGCGTCGGCGGAAAAAGCGGTGTTCAAGATCGCCGAAGCCGGCGCGCGCGGGCGCACCGATTTCGTGGCGATGCCGGGTGCATTGAAAGATGCGTTCGAAGAGTTGCGCAACCGTTTCGAAAACGGCGGCAACATCACCGGCCTGCCGACCGGCTACACCGATTTCGATGCGATGACCGCCGGGCTGCAGCCGACCGATCTGATCATCCTGGCCGCACGTCCGGCGATGGGCAAGACCACGCTGGCGCTGAACATTGCCGAATACGCCGCGATCAAGTCCAAGAAGGGCGTTGCGGTGTTTTCGATGGAAATGTCCGCCTCGCAGCTGGCGATGCGCTTGATCTCGTCCAATGGCCGCATCAACGCGCAACGCCTGCGTACCGGTGCGCTGGAAGACGAAGACTGGGCGCGCGTGACCGGTGCGATCAAGATGCTGAAGGAAACCAAGATCTTCATCGACGACACGCCGGGCGTGTCGCCGGAAGTGCTGCGCTCCAAGTGCCGCCGGCTCAAGCGCGAGCACGATCTGGGTCTGATCGTCATCGACTATTTGCAGCTGATGTCGGTGCCTGGCAACAGCGAAAACCGCGCGACCGAAATCTCGGAGATTTCGCGTGGTCTGAAGGGACTGGCCAAGGAACTCAATGTGCCGGTGATTGCGCTGTCGCAGCTCAATCGCTCGCTGGAAACGCGTACCGACAAGCGCCCGGTGATGGCCGACTTGCGCGAATCAGGCGCAATCGAGCAGGACGCGGACATGATCGTGTTCATCTACCGCGACGATTACTACAACAAGGAAAACTCGCCGGACAAGGGTCTGGCCGAGATCATCATCGGCAAGCACCGCGGTGGTCCTACCGGCTCGTGCAAACTCAAATTCTTCGGCGAATACACCCGTTTCGACAATCTGGCGCACGATTCGGTGGGCAGTTTCGAGTAAGCGGGTCTGCGTTTAGTGTCGCTGACAGAACCGACCACGTTCACTGTAAGGCGGGTGCGGCCGGCTTTGTGGTTCCCGTCAGTCCACGACAATGTTGGCAGGCGCGATGGCCTTACCGCTTGCGGGACCGTGTGGCGGCATGGATGCCGCCACCGAGCCTCCACGGACGGATTCACGGCGTGTCCTGCAAGCGGTGAGGGCATCGCGCCCTCGACCCGCTCGGCGTGGCAACATCTTAATTGCGTTGAAGCTCAAGCTCTCGGTCGCCTTGAGAGGTGATTGAGTGGCATGGATGCGGTGGTTTTAGAGCGGATGATCTGCGAGGTCTGCTGCAGGGCCCTTGCCCGCCCACCATCGCGGGACACGCTGCAAGTACGTCCATGTAAGCTCTTCTGCGGCATCCATGCCGCATAAGGTCCCGCGACGGTGGGCGGGCAAGGACCAATCGAGATGGTCGGTGTGCATGGTTGCGAGCAGTGCATGCTGCGCGGCCGGTTGATCGATGCGGTCTGATCGGCTCCTTTCGATCCGATCGATGTCGCTGCCATTCCCGACATCACTTCATTCGTCAACGAAGCCGAGCGTGGCCAACACTTTACCGCCATCGCTAGGGCGTTCGAGAGGGTTTGTTGGCTGCTCTCAGACGGGCGAGGGGGGCTCGCCTCTGCATCGCGCCATCGTTGCACCTGCTGGCTTATGCTGCGCAGCCCTATCGTCGCTGCCGAGTTCGTATGTCCTACGCCATCGTCTGGTTCCGTCGCGATCTGCGCCTTCAGGACAACCCGGCCTTGCGCGCTGCGCTGGATGCCGGGCATGCCCCGATTCCGCTGTATATCGATGCGCCGCACGAAGAAGGCGAGTGGACGCCCGGTGCCGCGTCGCGCAGTTGGCGGCATCGCTCGATAGCGGCACTGGATGCAGCGCTGCGCGCGCTCGGCAGCGGCCTGGTGATCCGCGCTGGCGACAGCGCCCAGGTGCTGGACGAGGTGATCGCGCAGACCGGTGCAGTGGCGGTGTATTGGAACCGCAAGTACGAACGGGCCACCCAGCCGCGCGATGCGCAGATCAAGCGCAGCTTGCGCGAGCGCGGCATCGAAGTGCAGAGCTGCAATGCCGCGCTGTTGATGGAGCCGTGGCAGTTGTCGACCCAGCAGGGCGGCCCGTACAAGGTCTTCACTCCGTACTGGCGCAACGCACTCACGCAACTGCAGTTGCCCGCTGCAGTTGCTGCGCCACGCAGCCCGCCAGCGCTGCCTGCGACGTTGAAAAGCGCTGCGCTGGAGACGCTGGAGTTAGTGCCGAAACTGGACTGGGATCAAGGCTTCTGGGAGCACTGGCAACCTGGTGAGGCTGGTGCGCACGAGATGCTGGAAATTTTCATCGACGGCGCGCTGTCGGGCTATCGCGAAAACCGCGATCGGCCCGATCGGGTCGGCACCTCGCAGCTGTCGCCGCATCTGCATTTCGGCGAGATCGCGCCATGGCGGATCGCCAGCACGCTGGAAGCCAATCGCAATGCGCGCAACAGCGCAGAGATCGATGGTTACATCCGCCAGTTAGGCTGGCGCGATTTTGCCTATCACCTGCTGCATCACTTTCCCGACACCACCAACCAGAATCTCAATCCGCGCTTCGAAGGATTCGATTGGGCCAAGGTCGACCCGGTCGCGTTGCAGGCCTGGCAGCGCGGCCGCACCGGCATTCCGATTGTCGATGCCGGCATGCGTCAGCTCTGGCACACCGGCTGGATGCATAACCGTGTGCGCATGATCGTGGCGAGTCTGTTGTGCAAGCATTTGCGCATCCACTGGATCGAAGGCGCGCGCTGGTTCTGGGACACGCTGGTGGATGCGGACCTGGCCAACAACACCTTGGGCTGGCAATGGGTGGCCGGTACCGGCGCGGATGCGGCGCCGTATTTTCGCGTGTTCAATCCGGTGACGCAGGCGGAGAAATTCGATCCGCAGGCAGCCTACATCACGCGCTGGGTGCCGGAGCTGGGCAAGCTTGCGGTGAAGGAGCGTTTCGCACCGTGGTTGTCTCCGTTGTCGTTGGCGCGATTCGCGCCGGAGTACCCGCGCACGCCAATTATCGGATTGGCCGAAGGTCGCGATGCGGCGTTGGCGGCGTATGCGAAGACGCGGGGATAACCGGAACCGTTTTCCTGAATGCAGTACCTGTCGCAGGCAATCTGCGGCCGCTTTCATCATGCGCCAGTCGCGTTGGTCTGTTTATCCTCGCCGACACGATTGAGTGCCGGATGGTCCGGCCACAGGAGAACACCATGTCCCCAGCAGCCACCAAGAGTCTGGCCGTTGCCCTGGCCAGCGCCATTGCGCTGTCCGCTTGCGCCACCGGCGGCTCGTATGTGCAGCGCGACCAGTACGGCGATCAGACCCAACAGCAGAACCGCACCGGCCGCAATGCGCTGATCGGCACCGCCATTGGTGTCGCTGCAGGGTTGCTCACCGGCGACAGCGCCACCGAGCGCCGTCAGCACGCCATGGTCGGCGCCGGTATCGGCGCACCGAGCGGCGCCGCCGTGGGTCAGTACCAGGATCGTCAGGAGCGTGCGCTGCGCGAACGCACCGCCAACACCGGTATCGAAGTGCAGCGCCAGGGCGACAACATCACCTTGAACCTGCCTGACGGCATCACCTTCGACTTCGGCAAGTCGGCGTTGAAGCCGCAGTTCTACACCGCGCTCAATGGTGTGGCGTCCACGTTGCGCGAGTACAACCAGACCATGGTGGAAGTGGTCGGTCATACCGACAGCGTCGGCAGCGATGCGGTGAACCAGCGTCTGTCCGAAGAGCGTGCCGGCGCAGTTGCGCAGTATCTGACCGCGCAAGGCGTGCAGCGCGAGCGTATGGAAACGATGGGCGCCGGCAAGCGTTACCCGATCGCCGACAACAACACCGATGCCGGTCGTGCACAGAACCGTCGCGTGGAAATCCGCTTGATTCCGCTGCGCTCTGAGGGCACTGGCAACAACACGGGTATGCGTTGAGTTTGACGCAGTGGATCGTGGCGAGTCGATTGACGAAACCGTGATGTAAAAAAACAGGTCGCGAAAGCGGCCTGTTTTTTGCGCTACGGATTTTGTTGGTTAAGTGCGGCTGATCTGAGACTTGGCTGCAGGGCCCTTGCCCGCCCACCGTCGCGGGACACGCCGCAAGTACGTCCGTGTAGGCTCTTACGCGGCATCCATGCCGCGTAAGGTCCCGCAACGGTGGGCGGGCAAGGACCAGTCGAGATGGTCGGTGTGCATGTTTTCAATAAAGCAACTTGCCAACTGTCTGGCGAGGGTGCCGCGCCCTCAACCGACTCGGCTTGTGACTTAGAATTTGATTGCATCTAAACGACGCTACGAATCGACATCTCGATTGTCTTGTAGTGACTGGACAGTGCGGATAGATCACTTGCAGAGCGGCTGATCTGCGGGTTTGCTGCAGGGCCCTTGCCCGCCCACCGTCGCGGGACACGCCGCAAGTACGTCCCTGTAGGCTCTTACGCGGCATCCATGCCGCGTAAGGTCCCGCGGCGGTGGGCGGGCAAGGACCAGTCGAGAGTGTCGGTGTGCATGGTGCAAGCAATGCACGATGCATATTGTTCGGATAACGGTGAGTTCGGTCAGCTTTCCAACGCAAGCCGAGCACCAACAAGCTTTTAAGAAAGCAACCGACTAACTCTCTGGTGCGGTGTCCTCACCGATTGCGGGACCGTGTGGCGGCATGGATGCCGCCACCGAGCCTCCAGGGACGGATTTACGGCGTGTCCCGCGAGCGGTGAGGGCACCGCGCCCTCGACTGACTCGGCTTTTGATCTAAACAGTTTCGGGACCCTGTGTCGCTCAAAGGCTTGGCTCTGTATTGCTTGGATGCAACACACATCGGTATTCAACTATCGCTCGCAGACGTACCCTCATCCGCCCTTCGGGCACCTTCTCCCGGAGGGAGAAGGGTCACTCCGTTGGGTGAATGCTTGATTCGGTATCACGCGGTGACGTTTTCCAGAATGCGCTTGCCTTCGGCGCGCAATTTCGCCTCTGTGACCACCTCCACTTTCGCATCGTTATCGGCTTTCTGCGCTGCCAGACGTGCCGGGCACTGCGCCATCATGTAGTCGGCGTCGAAGTTCATCCGCGTGACCAGAAAGTCCACGAAGGCGCGCACTTTCGGCGAGACCAGACGGCCGCCGGCAAACACTGCGTTGAAGTCGACCTCCGGGCCTGTCCAACCAGCGAGCACGCGGCGTACCAGGCCAGATTGCACGAACGGTTTGGCCATTACATCGCCAGTCAATAGCAGGCCTTCGCCGCAGAGTACTGCACCGTTGAGCGCGGCCGGATCGTTGGCCACCATCAGCGGATTGACCGGGAAGTCGCGCACGTCGCTGCCATCGCTGAGCGACCAGAAAAAGCGGTTGTTGTGCACGTTGCGGTTCTTGCGCAGTGCCAGCGTGCGATGGAACTGCAGCTCGTCCGGATGCAGCGGTTCGCCATAGCGTTCGATATAGGACGGGCTGGCGAAGACCTGCGTGCGCAGGCTGCCGAGTTTGCGTGCAACCAGATTCGAATCCGGCAGCGCACCGACACGCAGCGCCAGATCGGCTTCGCCGCCGATCAGGTCCAGCTTCTCATTGCCCAGGTGCATGTCCAGCTGGATCTCCGGATATTGCGCATGGAATTCGCCCAGCAACGGTGCGATCCAGGTGATGCCCAGCGAGTAGGGCACGGTAAAGCGCAACCAGCCGCGCGGGCCTGACTGCAATTGCCCGACCGCGCTTTCGGCTTCTTCCAGTTCGCGGGCGATGCGTTGGCAATGTTCGTGATAGACCGAGCCGGCTTCGGTCAGGCCGATCCGGCGCGTGGTCCGATGCAGCAGGCGCGCGCCGAGCCGGGTTTCGAGTTCCTGCACCTTGCGACTGACGGTGGTCTTGGGCAGACCGAGCGCGTTGGCGGCGGCGATGAAACTACCTTGCTCGACTACCTTGACGAAGATCAGGGTGTCGTTGAGATCGTGGATCATGGGGGTGCCTTCCAGGGGGTCAGGAGGATTGGACCGCTTACGGGACGATTATTCCCCTAAATCAGGACTAATCAAGTCCTGCTTTGAGGCCTAACTTGTACGTCATCCCCTCCATGCAGGAGCACGGCCATGTGGTTGTGCGACGTTTTCGGTTTGTCCTCCACCTCACGCAACGCGATTGAAGGTGCCTTCGATCCAGTGATTTCGTCGGCGAAAAGCCCGCGTGCCGGTGTTTCGCGCACATTTGCAGCGTCGCCGAAGCGTCAGGCCGGCGGTGCGCCGGCCAAACGGGCTGGACTGCCGGCGCGCTGGATGCAGAGCGGAATTGTCCCGATGTCGGGAGTGAAAGTCCCATGAATGGGATGGTTCAATCCGAGACGGCTGTCATCGGCGGTGCGGGCAATGTGGGCGCCGGTATTGTCGCCGCGCTGCTCGACGCCGGCATGCGGGTGCTCGTGATTGGACGCGATGCTGCCAAGCTCGATGCGCTACGCGCGGAGCACGGCAACTCTCCTCTGTTGGACACCCTGCAAGGCTCGGTGGCCGACGACACCTCCGCGCAGGCGCTGGCGACCGAACTGGCGCAACGCCCACATCCGTTGGCGGCAGTGATCGCCAGCCTTGGCAGCCCGCTCAAGGCCGGCCGCTTGCTGGACCGCCCGGTCACCGCGTTGCGTCGGCGCCTGGAGCGCGACGTGCTGCCGCATCTGGCTGCTGCCCGCCATCTGTTGCCGCTGCTGAGCGAGGCCGATGGCGGCGGCCGCTATCTGTTGCTCGGCAGCCCGCTGCGCGCCTGGGCCGCGCATGGCGATATTTCCATCGCCGCTGCGGCCACCCGCATGCTCGCCCAGGTGCTGCACGAAGAAGCCAAGCCGCTGGGCGTGCGCGTCCACCTGCTGTCGATCGAGCAACCGGTGTGTACGCCCGGCCGTGCCAAGGATGCGTGTCCGGAATGGATCCGCGCCGTGGATGTCGGTCGCGCCGCCGTGTCGTTGATCGTCGGGCCTGGCCAGCCCGGACAACCTGTCGTGACCGTCAGTCGTCGCCTGCATGCCGCTCCGTCGGCGGACCGGCTGGCAGGTCTGCATTTCCCCATCCCCACCCGAGAGATTTCCCCATGACTACGAACGCCACCCCGTTCCGTTTTCCCTTGCGTACCGTATTGACGGGCGCCGTACTGGCGGTCGTGTTGGCCGGTTGCGGCAGCCAGGCCGCCGAGACCGGTGCACCGCCGCCGCCCAGCGTCAGCGTCGCCCCGGTGCTGACCAAGGAAATCAGCCAGTGGGACGAATTCAGCGGCCGCATCGAGCCGGTGGAAAGCGTCGAGCTGCGCCCGCGCGTGTCCGGCTATATCGACAAGGTCAACTATGTCGAAGGCGCCGAAGTGAAGAAGGGCGATGTGCTCTTCAGCATTGATGACCGCAGTTACCGTGCCGAATTCGCACGCGCCAATGCGGCGCTGGTGCGTGCCCGCACGCAGGCCAATCTGGCCCGCAGCGAAGCGGCACGTGCGCGCAAGTTGTCCGAGCAGCAGGCCATTTCGATCGAAACCTGGGAGCAGCGCCGCGCCGCTGGCGACCAGGCCGATGCCGAGGTGCTGGCCGCGCAGGCCGCAGTGGATACCGCCAAGCTCAACCTGGACTGGACCCGCGTGCGCGCACCGATCGACGGCCGCGCCGGGCGTGCGATGGTCACCGCCGGCAACCTGGTCACGGCCAGCGACAGTGCCAGCGTGCTGACCACCCTGGTATCGCTGGACAAGATGTTCGTCTACTTCGATGCCGACGAAGGCACGTTCCTGCGTTATTCGCAGATGACCCGCGATGGCGAGCGTCCGGACGCGCGTGGCGGCGAGTTGCCGGTGCGCATCGGCCTGGTCGGCGAGCAGGGTTTCCCGCATGCCGGGCGGGTGGATTTCCTGGATAACCAGGTCACCCGCAGCACCGGCACCATCCGCGTGCGCGCGGTGCTGGACAACGCGCAGCGGCAGTTCACGCCGGGCCTGTATGCCCACGTGCAATTGCTGGGCAGCGGCCAGTTCAAGGCCATGCTGGTCGACGAAAAAGCCGTGCTGACCGACCAGGACCGCAAGTACGTCTACGTGGTGGAGAAGGATGGCAAGGCGCAGCGGCGCGATGTGGAGCTCGGCCGCACTGCCGATGGTCTGCGCATCGTGCGCAAGGGACTGGCGGCCGGCGACCGCGTGGTGGTCGATGGCGTGCAGAAGATCTTCATGCCCGGCATGCCGGTCGATGCCAAGGCCGTGGCGATGGTGCCCACCTCGGACAAGCGCACTGCGTCGAAATAAATCGCGTCGATCACACCTCGCGTGCAGTCGCGTCCGCAGTGCGACTACGCAGCAGGTTCGACCGCTGCACTGATTCATCGCTGCATCGCACCCATGAGCACCGGTCTTTCTAAAAGGCCGGTTCGGGGCTGCTGTGCCGCGCCGCCACCTGGCGGCAACCTCTTTCAGGACCACCCCAATGGACTTTTCCCGTTTTTTCATCGACCGGCCGATCTTTGCCGCGGTGCTGTCGATCATCATTTTCGCTGCCGGCCTGATCGCCATGCCGCTATTGCCCATCAGCGAGTACCCGGAAGTGGTGCCGCCGAGCGTGCAGGTGCGTGCGGTGTATCCGGGCGCCAATCCCAAGGTCATCGCCGAGACCGTCGCCACGCCGCTTGAGGAAGCCATCAACGGCGTGGAAGACATGATGTACATGAAGTCGGTCGCCGGCTCCGATGGCGTGCTGGTGGTCACCGTGACCTTCAAGCCGGGTACCGATCCGGACCAGGCGCAGGTGCAGGTGCAGAACCGCGTCAGCCAGGCGCAGGCGCGTCTGCCCGAAGACGTGCGCCGGCAGGGTGTGACCACGCAGAAGCAATCGCCGACGCTGACCATGGTCGTGCATCTGACCTCGCCTAAAGGCAAGTACAACTCGTTGTACCTGAGCAACTACGCGTTGCTGAAGGTCAAGGACGAGCTGTCGCGCCTGCCTGGCGTGGGCCAGATCCAGATCTTCGGTGCGGGCGATTACGCCATGCGCATCTGGCTGGATCCGGACAAGGTCGCCGCACGCGGGCTCACTGCCAGCGACGTGGTTGCTGCGATCCGCGAGCAGAACGTGCAGGTCTCCGCCGGCCAGCTCGGTGCCGAGCCAATGCCCAACAAGAGCGATTTCCTGCTGTCGATCAATGCGCAGGGCCGCCTCACCACCGAAGAAGAGTTCGGCAACATCGTGATCCGCAGCGGCAACAGCGGCGAGATCGTGCGCCTGTCGGATGTGGCGCGTCTGGAACTGGGTGCCGGCAACTACACCTTGCGCTCGCAGCTGGACAACCAGAACGCGGTGGGCATGGGCGTGTTCCAGTCGCCGGGTGCCAACGCGATCGAATTGTCCGATGCGGTACGCGCCAAGATGGCCGAGCTGGAAAAGCAGTTCCCGCAGGACATGGCGTGGTCGGCCGCGTATGACCCGACCGTGTTCGTGCGCGATTCGATCAGCGCGGTGGTCAGCACGCTGCTGGAGGCGGTGCTGCTGGTGGTGCTGGTGGTGATCCTGTTCCTGCAGACCTGGCGCGCCTCGATCATCCCGCTGCTGGCGGTGCCGGTGTCGGTGGTCGGTACGTTTGCCGCGCTGTATTTGCTGGGGTTCTCGATCAACACGCTGAGCCTGTTCGGTCTGGTGCTGGCGATCGGCATCGTGGTCGACGACGCGATCGTGGTGGTGGAAAACGTCGAGCGCAATATCGAAGAAGGCCTGAGCCCGCTGGCCGCTGCGCATCAGGCGATGCGCGAAGTGTCCGGGCCGATCATCGCCATCGCGCTGGTGCTGTGCGCGGTGTTCGTGCCGATGGCGTTCCTGTCGGGCGTGACCGGCCAGTTCTACAAGCAGTTCGCGGTGACCATCGCGATCTCCACGGTGATCTCGGCGATCAACTCGTTGACGCTGTCGCCGGCATTGGCGGCCATGTTGCTCAAGGCCCACGACGCGCCCAAGGATGGCCCGACGCGATTGATCGATCGTTTGTTCGGCTGGTTGTTCCGTCCGTTCAATCGCTTCTTCAACACCAGCTCCAACAAGTATCAGGGCGCGGTGTCGCGTGCGCTGGGCAAGCGCGGTGCGGTGTTCATGGTGTATCTGCTGCTGCTGGTGGCCACCGGTTTCATGTTCAAGGTGGTGCCGGGCGGCTTCATTCCGACTCAGGACAAGCTGTACCTGATCGCCGGTACCAAATTGCCGGAAGGCGCCTCGCTGGAGCGCACCAACGAGGTGATCCGCCAGATCACCCAGATCGCGCTGCAGACCGAAGGCGTGGACCACGCGATTGCGTTCCCGGGCCTGAATCCGCTGCAGTTCACCAACACGCCCAACACCGGCACGGTGTTCCTTACCCTCAAGCCGTTTAGCCAGCGCAGCCGCACGGCCGAGCAGATCAATGCGGAGATCAACGCACGCATCAGCCAGATCCAGCAGGGCTTTGCGTTTGCGTTCATGCCGCCGCCGATTCTGGGTCTGGGGCAGGGCTCGGGCTACTCGCTGTATATCCAGGACCGTGCCGGTCTGGGCTATGGCCAGTTGCAGAGTGCGGTCAATGCGATGTCCGGTGCGATCTCGCAAACGCCGGGCATGCAGTTCCCGATCGGCACGTATCAGGCCAACGTGCCGCAGCTCGACGCCAAGGTTGATCGCGACAAGGCCAAGGCGCAGGGCGTGCCGCTGACCAATCTGTTCGACACGCTGCAGACTTATCTGGGTTCGTCGTACATCAACGACTTCAATCGCTTCGGTCGCACCTACCAGGTGATCGCCCAGGCCGATGGACAGTTCCGCGACAGTGTCGAAGACATCGCCAACCTGCGCACCCGCAACGATCGCGGGCAGATGGTGCCGATCGGCAGCATGGTCACGCTGGGCCAGACCTACGGCCCGGACCCGGTGATCCGCTACAACGGCTATCCGGCTGCCGACCTGATCGGTGAAGCGGATCCGCGTGTGCTCTCGTCCACACAGGCGATGCAGACGCTGGCCGGCATGGCGCCGAAGGTGTTGCCCAACGGCATGAACATCGAGTGGACCGATCTGAGCTATCAGCAATCCATCCAGGGCAACTCGGCATTGATCGTGTTCCCGATGGCGGTGTTGCTGGCGTTCCTGGTGCTGGCCGCCTTGTACGAAAGCTGGACCTTGCCGCTGGCGGTGATTCTGATCGTGCCGATGACTTTGCTGTCCGCCTTGTTCGGCGTGTGGCTCACCGGTGGCGACAACAACGTGTTCGTGCAGGTGGGGTTGGTGGTGCTGATGGGCCTGGCGTGCAAGAACGCGATCTTGATCGTGGAGTTCGCCCGCGAACTCGAAATGCACGGCAAGGGCATCGTCGAAGCCGCGCTGGAAGCCTGCCGTCTGCGTCTGCGCCCGATCGTGATGACCTCCATCGCCTTCATCGCCGGCACCGTGCCGTTGGTGTTCGGCCATGGCGCTGGCGCCGAAGTGCGCTCGGTCACCGGCATCACCGTGTTCGCCGGCATGCTCGGTGTGACCTTGTTCGGCCTGTTCCTGACCCCGGTGTTCTACGTGGCCCTGCGCAAGTGGGTGACCCGTGGCGAACAACCCGCCGCGCCGGCTGCCGTCTTGCATGAACCCGTCAAGGCGTAAGCGCCGCGGTGCATTCCATCCATTCGAAGGATCTTGAAATGAGCAACAGCAAAATTGCACTGGTCACCGGTGCCACCCGCGGCATCGGCCTGGAAACCGTTCGGCAATTGGCCCAGGCCGGCGTGCATACGCTGCTGGCCGGCCGCAAGCGCGACGACGCCGTCGCTGCCGCACTCAAGCTGCAGGCCGAGGGCGTGCCGGTGGAAGCCATCCAGCTCGACGTCAACGACGACATCAGCATCGCCGCAGCAGTGGGCACGGTGGAACAGCGTCATGGCCACCTGGACATCCTGATCAACAACGCCGGCATCATGATCGACGACATGCAGCGCACGCCGTCGCAGCAGAGTCTGGAGGTGTGGAAGCGCACCTTCGACACCAATCTGTTCGCCGTGGTCGGCGTGACCAAGGCGTTCCTGCCGCTGCTGCGACGTTCGCTGGCCGGGCGCATCGTCAACGTGTCGAGCCAGCTCGGCTCGCTGACCTTGCACAGCCAACCCGGCTCGCCGATCTACGACGCCAAGGTTCCTGCGTACAACGCCTCAAAGAGCGCGCTGAACAGCTGGACCGTGCATCTGGCCTATGAGCTGCGCGACACCGCCATCAAGGTCAACAGCGTGCATCCGGGCTACGTCAAAACCGATATGAACGCTGGTAACGGTGAGATCGAAGTGGAGCAGGGCGCACACAGCAGCGTGCAGATGGCGCTGCTCGACGCACACGGCGCCACCGGCAGCTTTACGTATTTGGGAGACGTGTTGCCATGGTAAGGACATTCTTGAGCGCGGCACTGGCCGCGCTGGTGCTCAGCGGTTGTGCGGTCGGCCCGGATTACCGGCCCGACCCGCCCGCCGCGGTAACGCTGCAGGGCGCGCAGGACGCGGCCTACAGTGCCGAGTCGCCGGTCGGCAACTGGTGGTCGCAGTTCGACGACCCGGTGCTGGAGCAACTGGTGCGCGATGGCTTGTTTGCCAACCACGATCTGCGCATCGCCGTCTCGCGCGTCAAGCAGGCGCGTGCGGTGTTCGTCGAGCGTCGTCTGGACCAGGCGCCGCACATCACTGCGCAGGGCAGCTTCGACCGGCGCGAACAACAGCAGGTGATTGCCGGCAATCAGCGCTTCCTCACCGAACAGACCACCCTGGGTCTGGATGCGGCCTGGGAACTGGATCTGTTCGGCCGTCAGCGGCGCGCATCGGAAGCGGCACGTGCCGATCTGGAAGCCGAGCAGGCCGGCCTGCTCGACGTGCAGGTCACGGTCGCCGCCGAAGTGGCGCGCAACTATTTCGAGTTGCGTGGCACGCAGAAGCAGCTGGATGTCTCCAAGCGCACGCTGATCAACCTGCACGACACCCAGAAACCGACGCAGACGCGTTGGGACCTGGGTGCCGGCAGCGAGCTGGAGGTGCAGAGCAGCCTGGCGCGGCTGAAGGCGATCGAGGCGGATATTCCGTTGCTGGAAACCGCCGAGGCGCAGTACCGCCACCGTCTGGCCGTGTTGCTCGGCCAGGCGCCGGATGCGCTGGATGCCACCCTGGTGCCGCGCACCACGCCCGCGTTCGCACGTGCGTTGCCGCTGGGCGACACCGCCGGGCTGCTGCGTCAGCGACCGGACGTGCGCAGTGCCGAACGTCGCCTGGCAGCAGCCACCGCGCAGGTTGGCGTCGCGACTGCTGACCTGTTTCCGCGCATCAGCGTGAGCGGCTTTGTCGGCTTCCTGTCC
Source organism: Xanthomonas hortorum pv. pelargonii (assembly GCF_024499015.1). Classification (NCBI taxonomy): domain Bacteria; kingdom Pseudomonadati; phylum Pseudomonadota; class Gammaproteobacteria; order Lysobacterales; family Lysobacteraceae; genus Xanthomonas; species Xanthomonas hortorum. The sequence continues at coordinate 4,239,436 of NZ_CP098604.1, forward strand.
GGCGATGCGGCCAGGCTGACCGAGGGCAGCGGCAAGGCTTGGTCGATCACCCCGTCGATCAGCTGGGCGGCGTTCGACTTCGGCACCGTACGTGCGCGCCTGCGTGCCAGCAAGGCGCAGGCCGAAGGTGCATTGGCGCAATACCAGCAGGCCGTATTGCTGGCGTTGGAGGACACCGAGAACGCACTGATCGGCTACGGCCGCCAGCAGGCGCGTCTAGCGATCGTGGTGGACCAGGCCAACGCCGCGCGGCGTGCCGAACAGCTGGCGCAGATCCGCTACCGCGAGGGCTCGGAAGACTTCCTCACGCTGCTGGATGCACAACGCACCCAGCTGGCCGCAGACGATGCGTTGGCACAGGCCGAAGCAGCGGTGAATGTTGGTGTGGTCGGTGTCTACAAAGCGCTGGGCGGCTGGAAGCAGGGTGAAGCACCTGCGGTACCGGTGGCTGTGGTCAAGCGTTGAAGCAGGCATGCGGGGCGGCCAAGGTGTCGCCCCGCAACCGGTGGGTCAGTCGGCAACCCGCACGCTATCGCGGCCGCCGTTCTTGGCCAGATACAGCGCCGCATCGGCGCGTGAAAACCAGTCCTGCCAATGCGTCTCGCCATCGTGGCGGGCCGCACCCAGTGACACCGTGATACGTCCACCCGGGCCGCGCAGGCCATTGCGAATGACCTTGCGCAGGCGCTCGGTCGCCGCTTCCAGTTCCTGCAGCGAGCCGGCGCGTAACAACACCACGAACTCTTCGCCGCCGAAGCGGAACACCTGATGCGGATCGCGTACCTCGTAACGCAGGATGGTGGCCAGATCCGATAGCGCCGCATCGCCTGCGGCATGCCCGTACAGATCGTTGACCTCCTTGAAATGATCCAGATCCAGAATGATCAGGCTGTTGAGCCGATCATGCGGTTGCCGCTGATCGATCTGATGGGTGAGCGCACGTTCGAGCATGCGTCGGTTGGGCAAGCCAGTGAGCGCATCCAGCGAGGCCAGTTCTTCCAGATGCACGCGGTCGTCCTGCATGCGCAGCGAAAACGCATACCCCACCGTCAGCGTCACCAAGGTCACCACGACCGTCGACATGCCTTGACCAGGGCTGACGATCAATCCGGGTAATAACAACAGAGCCGCCAACAGCGGCAGGCTGAGCAGCACCGCACGCTGCGGCCCGCATAGAAAATAATTGGTCGCCAGCACCGGAAACAGCCAGGGCAGCGCGCCATCGCCGCCGGTCCAGCAGGCCACCAGACAGCCGCCGACATTGATCGATGCCAGCCATACCCCGCCTGCCCCCGTGTTCTCGGCACTGCGCATCTGCCAGCCGCGCCAGACCGCAAGCACACCGAGCACTGCGGTGATCAGGCAGGCAGCCACCTGGCCGGTCATGGCCAGGTAAACCGCATAGAGGCAGAGCAACAGCGCGGTGATTGGCCCAAGCATCTTGACGATGCCCAGGCGGAAATCCCGCCGCAGGTGGAGGATCACAGGGAAGGTTCTATAGGAGTCGGCATCATTATCGGCTGCGCACTGTGGAAATTGAGCGTGCAGTGCCGCTGCATCGGGTAGGAAGATGAAGCATTGCAGGGCAGGACTTCGCACCTTGTTGACGGCCTTGCCGCAACCGTGTCCGCTTTGCCGTTGGAGTCTGCCATGCCTACCCGCGAAGAACTCGAGACGCGCCTGGATGCGTTGCAGGATGCATTACCGCAGCTGTCGGCCGATGAAGATGCGGATTTCGACTATCTCGATTTCCAGGCGCGCGCCGAAGCCCTGCTGAGCAGCGTCGAGCCCGAAGAGGCCGCCTATGTGCGGACCCGCGTCGATGCAATGCTTGCCGGCGCCGGCCTGATTCCGACCGACGAAGACGGGCAGGCCTGCGTTTGAGTCTTGCTCTGCACGGCTGGCAATACGAGGGTACGGCAGCCAGGTAGGCGCGACCCGACCGCGAGGCAGCATCTGCAGATCGCATTCCTGGCGACAGTGTGCCTTGTTGCAGCTGATCGACGATTACAATGCCGCAGTCGAAGCGCCCGCGCTCATCACCTGATTGCGCCCAGCCTGTTTGGCCCGGTAGAGCGCCTCGTCCGCACGCCGCAGCAGCTGCGTCGCATTGCCCGCATGCTCGGGGAAGCTGGCCGCACCAAACGATGCGGTGATCTTGGGTAGCGATACCCCGTCGGCCATGACCTGCAAGGCCTCGATGCCCACGCGCAACTTCTCGGCCATCTTGCTGGCGGTGGGGAGATCCACTTCCGGCAGGATGATGGTCAATTCTTCGCCACCATAGCGGCAGCAGATGTCTTCGCCGCGCATCTGCGTCAGCAGGAATTCGCCAATCGCCGCCAGCACGCGATCGCCACCACTGTGCCCATGCAGATCGTTGAACTGTTTGAAATGGTCCACGTCCAGCATCAATACCGACAACGGCAGCGCCCGGCGCGTGCAGCGTGCCAGTTCGTGGTTGAGCGCCTCTTCCAGATACCGGCGGTTGTACAGACCGGTCAGCGGATCGCGGATGGATTGCTGACGCAGCGTCTCGCGCAAACGCAGGTTGTGCAGCGCCAGCGACAGTTGTTCTGCGGCCGCTTCGGCCACGGTCAACGAGGTCAGTTCGCGCGGATCCTCGCTGCGCAACGCCAGCATGCCCAATTGCGTACCTTGCGCCGACAACGGAATGCAGACCGTGCTCGCATGCGCCGGAAGATTGGCGCCGGCATGTTGGCAGACCATGCCCTGGCTGGTGTCCTCCACCACATGCGTGCGATCGCGACGCAGCGCCCAACAGTCGTGCGGCGCAATGCTGGCACTGTCGTCGTCGGCCATCGCGCCCCAGGTGACCACCGGCTCGGCGCGATCGCGCGAGGCGCGCAGCAGGTAGACCGCGCCAGAGGCACCGGGGATCAACGGCGCAATCGTGCGCGCGGTGATTTCCAGCGCTTCTTCGGCATCGCGACAGTTCTGCAGCAGCCCCGAATAGCGCGACAGCGCCTCCAGCCCGGCGGAAGTGCGTTCGAGTGCGGCGAACGACTCCACCAGTCGCTCGCTGGTGCTGCTAGCCTCGTCTTCCGCACGCACGCGTCGTTCCAGTTCCCGCGACAGCAGGCGGTAGGCAAGCAACATCACCAACAGTCCGCTGATGATGCCGATCACGGTGCTACGCAGCACCCACTGCGCGCTGGTCTGGTTGGTCTCGGTACGCGTCACCAATTGGCGGCGTTCCAGCTCGGTCATGGTCTGCACCTGGCGACGCAGCGTGGAGGAGGTCTGAAACACCCCGCGCGCAATCGAAGCACGTGCGCCATCCAGGCCGTTTGCGCGGTAGCTGTGCAGCAAGTCGTTGATCTGCACCAGGCGCGTGTCCATCAGCCGCCGAAGCAGCACGACATTGCGCTCCTGCGCCACGTTGTCCTGTACCAGCGCTTCCAGGCGCACGATGCGTTCGGGCAGGCGTCCGATCGCATCGGCATACACGCCCAGAAATGCCTCGTTATCGGTCAGCACATAGCCACGCACAGACGACTCTGCCGACAGCATGCCGGCCTGGATTTCATCGATTGCGGCGATCACTTCCTGCGTATGCGTTACCCAGCCGGCGTCGGAGAGCGAACGCTGCGTGGTGAAATAACCGCCCACGCCGATCAGCACGAAGATCACCCCGCCGAGCAGTAAAGCCCCGGCGGCATGGCGTTTTGCTTTTTTGGTCAACACCGTGTTCCCCAACACTGATCGTCTGGTAGAGGCTGATGCAAAGCGCGTGCCTACGCTTCACCTCGTTTGACCGTTCGTTCAGAATTCCGGTAGTGACAGTGAGGCGCGTGCCGAGAACGGTGTATCGATATCGCCTGGCACGTTGGTGCCGCCCACACGTCTTGGTCACTCGTTGGATGCTGCTGCCCATCGATTGTGCTGGTGCTCGGCGCGCCGCGCTTATGTCACTGATTCTGTGTGGTGCAACTACAGCTCACGGATGCCTGCAGCCACAACGCTGGCACGAGGTTTGCTCTCACTGCATCAGATGCTGGGGAGTGTCTCCAGAGGAGCGTGAGATGGAAGAGCCCAACAAGAGCGCCCTGGTCCTGCTGCTGCAAGAAGCCACCGAATTACTGCAGCTTTTCGACCGATTGCGCGGCGATGCCTTGCCCGTGGAGGCGAACTCGCCACAGATCGCGGTCGCGCCGACCATGGCCACCGAACAGACGGGTCACGTCGCTATCTGACGCAATGCGCAGCGCAGAGTGTGGTGCTTCATTGGATGGGCCGTCGATCCGATGACTTTGCAGCGCCCATGAAAAAGGCCGGGAACCCTCTGCATCGAGAGCCCCGGCCTTAGTCGGTCGTCTTAGGACCGTTATTTGGTGGAGGTGGGCGGAGCCTGAAGACGCCCTTACGCAAGTCATTGACCCTAAAGCATTTCGGGTCTTTCAGCTGAGTCTGCTTTGATACCTCGGATGATACCTCTAGGTGGAGGAAGCTACTGGCGTCGATTAATCCAGTCCCAGACATTTTCATTGAGCCATCCGTCGTTCTGGTCAGCGTTTAGCTTGCTCACAAAAATGCGGTCATTGTCGTCGAGCTTCTGACGGAGATCGTCTCTTAAAGCCACCGCGCTGCCTGTGCTTTCCACCCAACGAACGCTTTCCAAGCCCCTGTTCTGCACATTGGGATGACGTTCCAAGTGCTCGATAAATTGACGGCGTGCAGCGTCATAGTTGCTGCGTTCTTTGTTCAGATTCCAAGTCACAACGTAGACAGCCATTGCGTTCTCTCCCAGATCAAGTTGCCGCTTATTTCTGTCAGCATCAGCTTTTGCGCCGGCCGCACTGACTGCTCAATGGTGCTCAAACAAAGAAGGGCGGTGACTGGCGCTCCACCGCCCCTCAGTTCTTAGGCGTGTTGCTTCAACACCCAGGTCACGGCCTTTCCATCGTAAGGCGGCATGCGGTTGCCGTTAGCGATGGGAGCGGTAGTGCTGTAACCAGAGGGCTGCCACACACCGCTCTCAGGGCAGGTTTCGCCAGTCTTGGCGGTCGTTCCGATTGGCTTACGGGTGCTCATAAGACTCTCTCCTGCCAAGCCAGTCAGATGATTTCCGACTACAAGGACTTGACGAAATCGACAATACGCCCCTCTTGTCGACTTCGTCAAGTATGATTTGTCACCCACCATAAATTAGGATTGCCCGATGTCTGATCTCTTCCCAGCCCGTTTGAGAGAGGCCAGGGACAGGCGGGGTCTGACGCAAGCAGATTTGGGCAAGGAAGCAAGTCTGCCGTCAACGACCATCTCCCACTTTGAGAGTGGATCAAGGAAACCTTCGTTTGATAACTTGCGTCGTCTGACAAAAGTTCTGGGCGTGAGCACCGACTACCTGATGGGTCTCGTTGACAGCCCAGACGACATGGCAGCAGCGTCAAGGATTGCTCGCCATTTGGGACAGGCCACGGAAGACGACATCAAGATGCTTGAAGCCGTCGCTAAGTCATTAGCCGATACAAGGAAGAAAGATGGATAGCTATCGTCGTCAACAGATCGAAGCCAAAGCGCAGGACATGCTTAATGATGCGGGAGTCCTTGCACTCCCCATAAATCCCATGAAAATTGCAGCGCACTTAGATATCCAGGTTCATGCTAAACCTGCGGATTCTTCGGGCGCATCTGGTTGGCTTGTGAGGCAAGGCAATGATTTTGCCATTATTTATGCTACCCACATCGAAAGTCCTGGGTTTCAGAATTTCAGCGTGGCCCATGAGCTAGGCCACTATTGTCTAGACGGCCATCCAGAGCATATTTTTAAACAAAGTGAAAAACATGCGTCTCGCGGTGGATTTGGATCTTCTGACCCCATCGAGCGAGAGGCAGATTATTTTGCGTCATGTTTAATGATGCCAAAGTCGCTGTGCAAGTCGATTATTAATAAAAGCGGCGATGGCATGGCTGCCGTTTTATCATTGGCAGCCACGTGTAATACGTCTTTAACAGCGGCAGCGCTGCGTTACGCAGAGATCGGTCATCTGCCCACTGGGGTTCTACAATGCCTAGACGGCAAAGTTGAGTTTTGTGGGATTTATCCACTGCAATCTCACGTCGGTTGGGCAAGGCCTTTGGGTCGTAACACTAAAGTCCCACCAGATAGCGCAACTCGTAGACTAGCCGATGATCCTGACGCCGTAAGAAGGGCATTGGAAGACAGCGATAGTGCGGAAGCAAGCGATTGGTTCTCTGGTGCTAAGAGCGGAGTCTATCTCACCGAGGAAGTGATTGGTTTAGGTTCTTTTGGGAGAACCTTGACGTTGTTGACCTTAGAGGAGGGGGGAGATGATGAGGATGATTGAAGATACCCTGGGTATGCGGTTGTCTGAGATCGTCATTTGTTTCGTTTGTGGAATGAGGAGATCAGGATGGGTGGGTTTAAAGGTAGGAAAGAAAAGCGCTATCGTGTTGATGTGATAAAGCGGCCGGGCAAGAAATATGGTTATCAAATCTTCGACATTCAATTGGGCAAGCACGTGGGCCCTGTGTATGACAGTCGAGAGGAGGCTGGCAAGATCTGTGCGGAGGCCAATTTAGGTCTCAGGCTCTGACATTTTTGTAATTCTGAGAAGTGAGCCGGGTTCAATATCATTGAGCGTTGGGCATTGAATAAAAGATGGAGTAGTGCTCAACTGATTATCTGCAATTACAAAGCAATGGAAGAATTTTGGAGGCGCATTTGTTTCAACAAACCCTTTTTCTTCAAGTTGTAAGGTGAGGCTGCTTGGGTAGTCCTCTTTCGGAATGACCTCGATCAAAAATTTCATGGATGTGCTCAATGGAACGAGATATTATTCATAACGTGCCTAACAAGCTTGTCAAGTCTGCAAATTTTCCAGAGGCTTTGAGCTTGTGCTCTTAGAAGTGACATAGGCGCTTTTACTTTAAGTGATCCTGATTAGCCCTGACCATCAGCCGCCTGTCGCAGGATCTGCGCCGCGCTGGGTGGATGCTGCTGTCACCTGAAGCCAACGAGGTGGCGTGATGAGTATCAATGCCGTGCAGTTCCAAGCGGGATTGTCGATGCCTGAGTTCTTCGCGTCCTACGGCACCGAAGCCAAGTGCTATCGCGCGCTTTACAAGTGGCGCTGGCCGCAAGGCTTTCGTTGCCCTGTTTGTGCCGGACGCGTGCGCTCGCGTTTCAAGCGGGGTGCTGCGATCTACTACCAATGCAGCGCGTGCCGGCATCAGACCAGCCTGATTGCAGGCACGATGTTCGAAGGCACCAAGCTGCCGCTGCGCACCTGGATGCTGGCGTTGCACCTGCTGACCTCGACCAAAACCAACATGGCCGCGCTGGAGTTGATGCGGCATCTGGGCGTCAACTACAAGACGGCCTGGCGGATGAAACACAAGATCATGCAGGTTATGGCCGAGCGCGAATCCATGCGGAAACTGGCGGGTTTCGTGCAGATCGACGATGCCTATCTCGGCGGCGAGCGTAACGGTGGCAAGGCCGGACGCGGATCGGAGAACAAACAAGCGTTCCTGATTGCGGTGCAGACCGATGCCACCTTCACCGCGCCGCGCTTTGTGGTGATCGAGCCGGTGCGCAGCTTCGATAACACCTCGCTGCAGGACTGGATTGCCCGTCGCTTGGCGCCCGAATGCGAGGTCTACACCGATGGGCTGGCCTGCTTCCGCCGGCTAGAAGACGCCGGCCACGCGCACACCACGCTGGACACTGGCGGTGGTCGTGCCGCGACCGAAACGGCCGGTGCACGTTGGCTCAACGTGGTGCTGGGCAATCTCAAGCGCGCCATCAGTGGCGTGTATCACGCCATCGCGCAAGGCAAATACGCAAGGCGTTACCTGGGAGAAGCGGCCTATCGTTTTAATCGTCGATTCCGCTTGCGCGAGATGCTGCCACGACTTGCCACGGCCATGATGCAATCCACACCATGCCCAGAGCCGGTTTTACGTGCAGCGAGCAATTTTCATGGCTGAGAGTCGGGGCTAATCAGGTAAGTGATTGACTTATTTATCATTTAAGAACTTAATAAACGAGATATCCTCTGATGTCCAAGTCAACTCTTGATTCCATCGTTTCTGCCAAAGCCAGACTTTCCGAAGAGCTACAAAAGCTCGAAGAAGAAGAAGCCAAGCTTATTGAACAAGAAGCATCAAATACCTTTCAGCAGGTGTCTGATCTGCTGAGCCGCTTTGGACAGCACTTTACCGCCAAGCAGAAAGCAGATCTTGCAGCTCAGCTCGGGGCTTCTGTTGGCGGATCTGGCCGCCCGAAGAAGGCAGCCGGCACCAAGAAGGAAGTGGCGCCCAAGTATTGGTTGCCCCACAACCAAGAGACATGGTCAGGGCGCGGCCGTCCGCCTAAGGCCTTCACCATCTGGCAGGGCAGTGCGTCTTACAAGGAATGGAAAGCCAAGCATCCGGATGAGAAGTTCCCAGCTTTCCCTGGCTGAGGCTTGCGAATGCGAGGCAACGAGTGCCCGAAGTCTCTTCGGGCACTCGTTTTCTACGTCTGCGGATTGTCGGTTATTAGCTCAAGCAGCGCGCTGCACTGAAAGACACCAGCGCAGCGGCAATCCCGAACGAGAAGGTTAAATCGCCTGGCTCGCGCCAGACGAGCTTGAGCCAGCGAAGGTGGGTAGCTTGCCTGAGTCCTCTTGCAGTAAATTCCTTAGTCGTTTAACAGCAAGAAATGCCAATCGCCTGGGCCTAACCTTTCTTCGGACACTGCTGTCGCTTAGCAATTAATGAGCTGCCGACGAATTGGACGTTTCTCGTACGAATCCCTATCGACTCTCAACAGCGTCAAGCTGTCAGGAAGAGCTATGCCCACTGGCGGAACGGTCGACTCGATGTATTGGTCTGGTTGCGCCCGATCTATCCTGATGCCGACTTCGAGTTGTCTATCAGAGCTTCCCGGTAAATTCAATTGAGGGCATGACGCCTGCTGACACAGCGCAGGCACCCAGGATGAGATTGTTAATCTCAGCAGTCGTACCGCCGTCACTGATGCACGTGGGCGACAGGGTTGTCCCATCCTTGACAGCCAATTTCGTGGTAATGGATGTGCCTGTATTGAAATATGCTTTCTTGCCACTATTGCTACCGTCGACATTGAAGTCTGCCTGCGTCCATACGGAACTGATGTTGAGAATATTGCCTTTCGCGCTTACGCTGTAGGCATCAGTACCATTTGTGAAAATCACGGTATCGTTGCCGTTGGCGGCCGCCTTCGCCGTCAATCGGAAGTTTGGTAGTTGGCCGATTGGGTAATGCGGCGTCGGTACGGCTTTACTTTGCCTGAAGCAACTAGTGTCTCCGTCGCTGCTCCATCCGGGCGGGCATGTGCTGCCGAAGTTGATCATCCAGTATTCGATTAAAACGTATGCTGAGTTTGCGGGGCCATCGTTCCCGTAGAGGAATTGTTCCCATACTGTGCAGCCCGAACGATTCTGGCACGCGGGCGTTGTTCCATCGTCATTAGTATTCAGCTGCACACTATATTCATCCGGACTAGAGTCACTGTTTACGGTCTTCAGCCCGGTTACCGTCGGAAAACTTCCCGCCGCCTCGCTAATAAGTCCATGCCCTCTGAGCGCGTAGCTCACGGGGCCTTGCGTTGTACCGACGGCATCTGGAAGTGCCGTTCGTCCAGCGGCGCCCCGAGTGGTCATTTTACCGACTGGTAAACGATGGTTTCGACGTGGCAATGCGTTGCAGGGTACCGACTCCCAAATCATGCTTGGGTATTTGGCGTGAAAGCATCCGGTCGTCGGCGTATCAGACCTTACAAGCTCTGTTTGCCATGCCTGTTGGACCTGCAGTTCAAGTTGGCTGGGACTGACGCTCACTGGCTGCGTACCACCTAATTGTGCAGCTGCTTGTGCGCAGGTAGCAGTGGTAATTGCAGTTACTAGCAGAAATTTACTGTGTTTCATCGTATTTCCTTTGTTAACGGAAGAATAAATGCGATTTCCTACTGCGCTGCGTGTCAAGAGGTGACGCTTCAGCATCCTTTCGGAGCGGGAGACCGGAAAGCTATTTTGCGCAGCGTGTATCGCAACTCGACGTTTTAAGATCCGCAAGACGCCTCGATTACTTAATCTTGTGGGAAAAAATCTATCCTGATTAGCCCTGACCATCAGCCGCCTGTCGCAGGATCTGCGCCGCGCTGGGTGGATGCTGCTGTCACCTGAAGCCAACGAGGTGGCGTGATGAGTATCAATGCCGTGCAGTTCCAAGCGGGATTGTCGATGCCTGAGTTCTTCGCGTCCTACGGCACCGAAGCCAAGTGCTATCGCGCGCTTTACAAGTGGCGCTGGCCGCAAGGCTTTCGTTGCCCTGTTTGTGCCGGACGCGTGCGCTCGCGTTTCAAGCGGGGTGCTGCGATCTACTACCAATGCAGCGCGTGCCGGCATCAGACCAGCCTGATTGCAGGCACGATGTTCGAAGGCACCAAGCTGCCGCTGCGCACCTGGATGCTGGCGTTGCACCTGCTGACCTCGACCAAAACCAACATGGCCGCGCTGGAGTTGATGCGGCATCTGGGCGTCAACTACAAGACGGCCTGGCGGATGAAACACAAGATCATGCAGGTTATGGCCGAGCGCGAATCCATGCGGAAACTGGCGGGTTTCGTGCAGATCGACGATGCCTATCTCGGCGGCGAGCGTAACGGTGGCAAGGCCGGACGCGGATCGGAGAACAAACAAGCGTTCCTGATTGCGGTGCAGACCGATGCCACCTTCACCGCGCCGCGCTTTGTGGTGATCGAGCCGGTGCGCAGCTTCGATAACACCTCGCTGCAGGACTGGATTGCCCGTCGCTTGGCGCCCGAATGCGAGGTCTACACCGATGGGCTGGCCTGCTTCCGCCGGCTAGAAGACGCCGGCCACGCGCACACCACGCTGGACACTGGCGGTGGTCGTGCCGCGACCGAAACGGCCGGTGCACGTTGGCTCAACGTGGTGCTGGGCAATCTCAAGCGCGCCATCAGTGGCGTGTATCACGCCATCGCGCAAGGCAAATACGCAAGGCGTTACCTGGGAGAAGCGGCCTATCGTTTTAATCGTCGATTCCGCTTGCGCGAGATGCTGCCACGACTTGCCACGGCCATGATGCAATCCACACCATGCCCAGAGCCGGTTTTACGTGCAGCGAGCAATTTTCATGGCTGAGAGTCGGGGCTAATCAGGAAATCTATTGAAGGACTCGACGACTTCAATGCATTAGGTAACCTCTGAACAACTCTTTCATGAGCTTTCGACCAACAAACGAGGCAATCTCTACAATGCGAAAATGCTTTATTTCCAGCATGCGTGACCGATGAGGTAGGGAGTGTCAGTCTTGCGAGTTGACGTAAGCTTGGCCGAAGCTAGATGTCAACTGATTTGAAAGAATTCCTGGCTGTGCCCGTCTGCAGAAACTATTAAAGTGGACGTCATTTGCAGCGCTTGTCCGATAGATCGCTCCAGAAATACGCTGCGAACGATGTCCATCGCCTACAAGTACGACTTACCGTTTTATGTGGTATGTCTGCAAGCGTGTTTGAGGGTCACTCTGTGACAGCGCATGGCGTGCACTAACGCCATGCGCTGTCACGGCTCCGGTAGCAGCCGTGCTTACGGGTGACTCATCGCTTGGTCGGCCTAAAGTTGGCCGCGATGGGCATGGTGATATTTAACGCTCTGGTCTGGTCGGCTTCGTTTATATCCCCGCACGGGTTGCCATTGCATAACGTGATACGTGGATTGGCGAAGTAGGGAACTCTCTGCTGATCGTCGGAGGCATACGCCATGATGGTATTGAAACTGCCCTCATCCAATGTCTGCCGCCATCCGTAAGCATAAGTGAACGCGCCAGGACCGGAATCGGCTTTGTCGTGAGCCAGACCAAGGTTATGGCCGATTTCATGCGCGAAGGTAATGTCTTCGCAGTAATTTCCGGCTTCTTCGTCGGTACCGTCACTGACTGCGGCGTACCCCGATCCCTGCATATTGACATTGTACGATTGAAGCCCATCACCGTTCAGCCACGCCACGCCGCAAGCGCCTTGATTTGCGCGGTAAGGGCGTAGCAAGGCGACAAGATCGGCACCCTGGGTGTCACGCGTGCTGTGTAGTGCTGCTAATGAAGAGGTGCCTGAGGCTTCGGTCAGGTCGTTAAGTGCAGCACCATCTGTAGTGGAATCCGTGTAATTAACCTGCTGCGTACCGATCAGGCGCAGGCGTCCATTCACTTGGCTATCCGAGTAGGCACGGTTGGTAACGGCGACCAGATAGTTGATGCGGGTATTAACGGCATCCACCGATCCTAGCTCGCGGACCAAGCCTGGGGTATAACCTACGAGCACGTCGACCACAGCCGGGGTCGTTGCGCTGGCCGCCTGCTTCACTAGTGCAAGACTACTTTGTAAATCTTGCTCGCTTACCGCTTGCTTCGGCGGAATCAGGTAGTCGGACGCCATGGCACTATCATTGCTCTTGAGGCGGTCAAGAGCAATGTTTTTTGGTAGACGTTCTGCAATATACAGATTGCCGCCCTGGGTAACGATACGAAGCGATGTGTTATTGTCGACCGGAATTGATCCGAATACTGCGTTGCGGCCGAAGGTGATCACTACACTTTGCTTTTCTGCGGGGAGGGTGCCGACAAAGGTCCAATGATCATTGTCCTGGGTGTTTTGCGAAATAGTTTTTGCATAGATGCGTCGGCCGTCTGGCAGCGGTAACCAAAGTCCACCGGCAGCGGCATTATCGTAGGCTTGCGATTCGTTGATTTTGATCGGGCTTAGTCTTTCCGTTGAAGTGATCCTAGTCTTCTGTTGGTTTGAAAATGAAAGCCATTGGTCAGCTGCAAATGCCATAGAGGTGGCAGTGCAGCTCAGTCCCAGAAAAATCGCCGCTGCTAGAAAATTTATTTTCATAAATAGCTATTTTATTTTGGTAATTAATTCAATGGTGCGGAACGAAATACGCCGTTGCGCAGTCATATTCATCGCACGACACGTTGTAAGCTCATGCCGCTCTGCGGGATAACTATGCTGAAAAGATCCGATAACTTCAACGCTTCTGTAGATGGCTTGTGATGTAATTGTGGCGAATTATGCGTTTTTTGTGGCATCCGTCATAAGTGCATTTAATGCACCTGGAAAATTAAGAGGGCATGTGTATGATAGTGGTTGGATGTCTTGATATGAGACTTTTATAAAAACTAACCTGATTAGCCCCGACTCTCAGCCATGAAAATTGCTCGCTGCACGTAAAACCGGCTCTGGGCATGGTGTGGATTGCATCATGGCCGTGGCAAGTCGTGGCAGCATCTCGCGCAAGCGGAATCGACGATTAAAACGATAGGCCGCTTCTCCCAGGTAACGCCTTGCGTATTTGCCTTGCGCGATGGCGTGATACACGCCACTGATGGCGCGCTTGAGATTGCCCAGCACCACGTTGAGCCAACGTGCACCGGCCGTTTCGGTCGCGGCACGACCACCGCCAGTGTCCAGCGTGGTGTGCGCGTGGCCGGCGTCTTCTAGCCGGCGGAAGCAGGCCAGCCCATCGGTGTAGACCTCGCATTCGGGCGCCAAGCGACGGGCAATCCAGTCCTGCAGCGAGGTGTTATCGAAGCTGCGCACCGGCTCGATCACCACAAAGCGCGGCGCGGTGAAGGTGGCATCGGTCTGCACCGCAATCAGGAACGCTTGTTTGTTCTCCGATCCGCGTCCGGCCTTGCCACCGTTACGCTCGCCGCCGAGATAGGCATCGTCGATCTGCACGAAACCCGCCAGTTTCCGCATGGATTCGCGCTCGGCCATAACCTGCATGATCTTGTGTTTCATCCGCCAGGCCGTCTTGTAGTTGACGCCCAGATGCCGCATCAACTCCAGCGCGGCCATGTTGGTTTTGGTCGAGGTCAGCAGGTGCAACGCCAGCATCCAGGTGCGCAGCGGCAGCTTGGTGCCTTCGAACATCGTGCCTGCAATCAGGCTGGTCTGATGCCGGCACGCGCTGCATTGGTAGTAGATCGCAGCACCCCGCTTGAAACGCGAGCGCACGCGTCCGGCACAAACAGGGCAACGAAAGCCTTGCGGCCAGCGCCACTTGTAAAGCGCGCGATAGCACTTGGCTTCGGTGCCGTAGGACGCGAAGAACTCAGGCATCGACAATCCCGCTTGGAACTGCACGGCATTGATACTCATCACGCCACCTCGTTGGCTTCAGGTGACAGCAGCATCCACCCAGCGCGGCGCAGATCCTGCGACAGGCGGCTGATGGTCAGGGCTAATCAGGAAAACTAATAAATATTATTTATATTGATTTTAATGCCGTGTCGCAACGTTCCCGATTTTGAGCGGTGCATCAGCTTGAAGTCCAATTCCTTGTCAGTTTCAACACCTGAGGCAATCTGCATCATGAGCGCAATTGGGACTTCGTCGCAACGTGTCATGTCCGTAATTTGTCGCCGACGAGACAGTACTCAAGGTTTTTTGTTAGCCGCTCTTGATCAGCCAAGCCTCGACGGCAATGCCGAGCATGATTTTTCAGTGCCTCCATCAAGCAGCTGTTGGCCTGACCGAGGGCTAGCACCTCGCCGCGTCGTTGACCAGGTGGACTGCAGCACTTGGTCAACGGCGGCCGTTGGCCCCGTGGACAAGCCGGGGCGTCGCCCCGCAACGCACGGGCATGGCGACGGGTTGAAGAGCTCTTAGAGTTGCGTATCAATCTCAATCACTTGGACGTAGCGATGTCAGCACTGCGGGTGTTGAGTCCTGAACGTCGCCATTTCTTGTGAGCGTTTGATACGCCCAGGTTTCCGTAGACACTCAGGACCCTCGTTGCGCGTAGCGCCATTCAAACTCTACAGGGGACAGGTCGCCAGTTGAACCATGGCGACGGTTGGGGTTGTAAAAACATCTCGATGTAGTCGAATACCTCGGCGCTTGCGGCGTTCTTGGTGGGATAGATCCGCCGCCTGATCCGCTCGCGTTTGAGCAGGCCGAAGAAGCTCTCCACCGGTGCGTTGTCGTGGCAGTTGCCGCGCCGACTCATGCTGCACCAAGCCATGGGACGCCAGGAAACTCTGCCAGTCATCGCTGGTATAGACCGACCCTTGGTCCGAGTGAACCAGGCAACCAGCGCTGGGTTTGCGCCGCCACACCGCAGACAACAAGGCCTGCACGACCAACTCGGTCTCGGCCCGATCGCGCATCGCCCAGCCGACACGTGCCAGGAAAACAGATCGATCACAACAGCCAGGTACATCCAGCCTTCATGCGTGCGGATGAAGGTGAAATCGCTCGCCCAGGCCGTGTCCGGCTTGGGCGAGCGTAACCAGGCGTAATAGCCCGACCGGTTGACCCGCAATACCCGGCACATCGCACACACCCTGAATTCCCCGCAGTGGGCTTGCATGAAGGCGTACTTTGCCTTTACCCCTTGGCAAAGGACGCGGCGGCCTTTTAGGATGTCGCGCTCCTCGGTCACTCGACGCAACTCTGCCTTCAGCCGCCGAACCTCGGCGCTCTGGTCCACCTCGGCGCGCCGCACCACGCCAGGCTTGCCGAACTTGCGCAGCCAGGCGTAGAGGCTGTGCGTGGTGACACCCAGTCGCTCCGCGACTTCTGCCACCTTGAAACCACGATCGGTCACTTGCCGGACCGCCTCGATCTTGAACTCATCCGTATACCGCTTGCTGCTCATAGACACCTCCGAATCGACCATTTTCCATGGCCTTGAGATGTCTAGGAAACCCTGGGCGTATCAGTAGTCATACGCAGCGCTTCGATCAGGGAAGGCGACACTGGGGACCGGATAGCGGTGAAGCGTGATGCCGCCGGGCCTGGAAATCAGGAGCTCTGGTAGGAACTTTCCGTCAGACGGGATGATATGAGCCGTGAGCAAGTAATCGCCCACGTGCCGAATAGCGGTAACGCCCAAGACTGATCCTCCTTGATGGTGCTATACGCCTCTGCTTGTCTGACACCATCGTCAGACAACCGACCGCCAGGACCCGCCCTGGCGACACGTCATCATTGCGGAAAATGGCTCAAAGCACTGTCGGCGAAAGACGGGCTGGACTGTAGGTATTTTCCTAGCCAGGTTCGAATCGACGAGGTCGCGGTCTAGCTCAGGTGTCGCATCAGCCATTCGGAACTCATCGTTGAAAAGCCGGACCACGCGGCGTCCTTCCTTGCCAGCTTGGCCACCAGAAGACGATCTTCTTTATCAAGGTGCCGCTTTAATATGTCGCGTATGGTGCTGGCGTTACCCAGATGGCCGATGAGCCAGGTCGAACCCACATCGTTAGACCAAGGGTGGCCAATTTCTTTGATCTTTGAGAAGAACCCTGTGTAGTCCTTGTCGCTACTCTTGCACTCGAAAATCACCATGTATATCGGCACGCACAACTCCTTTTGCTCAGTTTGCGCATTATGCCTGGGCAGGCTCGTTCTCAGATCGATTTCATCGTGGGTGCCTGCTTCAATGTCCTAGCAGCTACGCCGCGCGAAGCGAAATTTTGACCAATCCAAGCTCGCTGCGTCTTTGAAGTTTGAAAGTCCCCGAATGTCTTATCTCCTGATCGAGCGTGGCATCACAACCTCGGTCAAGATGAGCTTTCCAACGCCGGCACGTTGACATCGAAGACAGCCATGCATGCGTCGAAGTAGTGAGGGCGGTAGGCCCGAATCGTATCCAGGCGGACCAGTTTGCGTCAGATACGCACGCCAATGCGCAAAGGGGAAGTCCCGGTCGGGCACGATGCTTTTATCTATCAACCAAATGGCCGATAACACCTGCTGCTTCCTATCCACTCAGGTAGGCATTTGCCAGCTGGGATGGGTCTAAACGGTTTTTATCTCCACCAGTGCTGGGCCTCTGAAAGGGACCTTAGCTTCGCTGTCCCGACCGCAAGGACAGGCCTCCTTCTCGTCGCTGGCGCTTTGTTGCGGCCCTTCGCTGTGCGCCGCTTGCGCGGTGCTCGCTCTCGGGTGCGGTAGGGCCGAACGCTCCGCCTGTCGGTTCCCACGAGGCGCACAACGCGCTGGTGGAGAAGAACCGATGAAGCGCACCCAAGACCTTAAGGAAGGTCTGAATAACGAGACCTGAGAGTGCGGAATGTCGCATCGTTCCGGAGAGTCGCGTTTGGATCTTCGGATCTTTCGCCATTTCTGGCGCTTTCCTTGGGAATTCCACGGATCACAGGCGCACGCTCCCCATAGCAGGCAGTAACTGCTTTCGCTTCATCCACAGGTTTGACAGCGCAAACAAGGTCAGCACGTGTGCCGTGTTCTTGGCCAGGCCGCGATAGCGGACCTTGGTGTAGCCGAACTGGCGCTTGATCACCCGGAATGGATGCTCCACCTTCGCGCACACGCTGGCCTTGAAGTGTTCCCAACGCTCTTCCCGAGCACGCTCGCGTTTGTTGCCGATGGCTTGCAGCGTCGAACGCTTGGCGGCAATGAAAAATGCAGCCTTGCAGGTCTGCAGTTCTTCGCGTTTGTCCGCACCGGTGTAGCCGCTGTCGCCGAACACGCTGTCTTCTTTGCCATGCAGTAATGCGTGCGTCACCGTGACGTCGGCGACATTGGCGGCTGTGCAATGGACGTGGTGCACCAGCCCGGAAAATTCATCCACGCCGATGTGCGCCTTCATCCCGAAATACCACTGATTGCCCTTCCTGGTCTGATGCATTTCAGGGTCGCGCGCGTGATCGGCGTTCTTGGTCGAACTGGGCGCAGCGATCAGCGTTGCATCGACGATCGTGCCCGACCGCAGGCTCTGGCCCTTGCGCGCCAGATGCGCGTTGACCGCGTCCAGCATCCGCGCGGCAAGGCCATGGGTCTCCAGCAGGCGGCGAAAGTTGAGAATCGTGGTCTCGTCCGGAACGTTGTCCAAGCCACCGAGCTGGGCAAACCTCCGCAAGATCGGGATCTCGTGCAACGCTTCTTCCATCGCCGGATCGCTCAACGCATACCACTGCTGCAGCAGATGAATCCGCAACATCGTCGCCAGTGCGTATGGCTGCCGACCTGGGCGCCCCGACACCGGATAGTGCGGCGCGATCAGACCGAGCAAGTGTTGCCACGGAACCACCTGCTCCATCTCGGCCAGAAAGATCTCCCGGCGAGTCTGCTTGCGCTTGCCCAGGCCTTCAGCGTCACCGAACGTCAGTTGCATGGATCACTCCTCAACATGAGGCGGGTAGTGTCGCGTATCTATGGTGCGTTGTTCAGAGGTTCCTTAAGGCTCAATACCAACTCCAGATGGACGAAGAGGGCATCTTGCTCTGTCAGCCTCCCGTAAAGTTGATCCATCCATAACTAGAGGTCTCCGGGCACACTAGCCACCGAGGAGACCAACGATGCGCAAGAGCAAGTTCACCGAAAGCCAGATTGTCGCCACGCTGAAGCAGGTTGAGGGCGGCCGCCAGGTCAAGGATGTGTGCCGTGAGCTGGGCATTTCCGATGCGACGTACTACGTCTGGAAGTCCAAGTACGGTGGCATGGAGGCAGCCGATGTGCAGCGCCTTCGCGACCTGGAGACCGAGCACAGCAAGCTCAAACGCATGTACGCCGAGCTCGCCATGGAAAACCATGCATTGAAGGATGTCATCGCAAAAAGCTGTAGACCCGGCGCACAAACGCCCGCTTCTTGCCTGGCTCGTCGAGCAGCATGGCTGGAGCGAGCGCCGGGCCTGTGCGGTCGTTGGCGTGGCTCGCTCGACAGTGCGCTATCGGCGTCGTCCCGATCGCGACGAGGAGGTCATTGCGCTGTTGTCCGAATTGGCCGAGCGTTTTCCCGAGCGTGGTTTTGGAAAGCTCTTTCAGATCATCCGCCGTCGCGGACATGTGTGGAATCACAAAAGGGTGTGGCGCGTGTATTGCCTGATGAAACTCAATCAACGTCGTCGCAGCAGGCGCCGGGTCCCGACGCGTCATCCACAACCGCTGGCATGCGGAGAGCGACCCAATGCTGGATGGTCGATCGACTTCATGTCCGATGCGTTGTGGGATGGTCGACGCTTCCGCACGTTCAATGTCATCGACGATTTCAGTCGGGAAGCCTTGGCGATCGAAGTGGACTTGAATCTCCCGGCCGCCCGCGTCATCCGCACCTTGGAACGCATCGCAGCCTGGCGCGGCTACCCCGCCAAACTTCGCTTGGACAATGGCCCGGAGTTTGTCGCATTGGCCTTGGCCGAGTGGGCCGAGCGCAAAGGCATCGCCTTGGACTTCATCGAGCCGGGGCGTCCAATGCAAAACGGTTTTATCGAACGCTTCAACGGCAGCTACCGGCGCGGCGTGCTGGACATGCATCTCTTCCGCACGCTGAGCGAGGTTCGCGAACAGACCGAACACTGGCTGGCCGACTACAACCAGCAGATCCCGCACGACAGCCTGGGCGGGCTAACGCCCGCCGAGTTCCGTGATCAACATCAACCGCAGACCTCTAGTTTTGGCTGGCATTGAATTGCGGGGAGTCGACACCATGGCCTGGATCGATTCTTTCATTGCGCGTTCCGACCCGTTGGCATCGGGCAGCGCGGAGGTGTTCTGCATGTCCATAGTGTTCTCTCGATGATTCAACTCGCTACACGTGTTCCGGCTATCCACCACCTCCACCTCCACCTCCACCTCCACCTCCACCGCCACCGCCACCGCCACCGCCGTCTCCGCCACCACCACCACCACCGTCACCCTGCGGACCGCTTTGCATCGCGGGATTGTTCGCGAACTGCGGCAGCGTCATCACCATCACCGGGCCTCGGCTGGTCTGCACCTCTGTCGAGACGTCCATCCCTAGCGCCTGGCGTGTGGTCACCTGCTCCTGTGCTTCCTGCTGCGCCTTGGCTTCAAGATGTTCGTGGCCTTGCTGTGCGAGGGCATTGCTATGCGCGCTATTGGCGACCCGGCGCAATGCCTGTTCGATCGCAAGATCGTTCTTGGAATCGAGGGCGTAAAGGAGATCATCCACATCGGGATCGCCGGTGATGTTCTTGCGCGTAGGCGGTGGCCGATCGTCCTGCTCGCCAGCCGCTTGCGTAACAGCGCTATCGGCATCGCCTTGCGGCGCAGCGCGTGTCAGTGCGAGCGCCGGTTGTCTCATCGCAGAGGGGCCATCCGGATCGTACCCATCACGAAGTTCCAACTCGGTAAACGGCTGCTCACCACGGTCCACACGCGCTTGCCGTGCTTCGGCGACGCGGGTTTCTGTTTCCAAATCCTGTTCGATCTGGATGCGCAGCTCACGCATGGAGCGCGTTATTTCCTCCCAGGAGTCCGGATCTGGGGGCACAGCGGCAAGAGGATCCTGCTCATGTGCTTGGGACTCAAAAACGGCCGGCGCGCATCGGCCGCGCCCTCGGGCACATCAGTGGAGCGGCCAGCGGCCGGCATGTCCAGCGATAGCCCTGCCGCTTGCACGAGGTGGCTGGACAATGGCAATGCTGTAGGGGTATCTGGTGCTTCATGTGCTGGTGCCTGCGGCATCCGCGCCAGTTGGTCGTCGCTGCGTTCTGCGGCAACCGGTATGGCGAGCGGTGGTGCAGTAGGCGGGTTCGCTATTTGGGTCAGGTCCGCGTGCATCGCCTCCTCACGCTGTTGCGCAGACGCATCTTGGTGCGCATCCGAGGCTTGCGCTGTGGTCGGCTGCTGGCCGCTGTGCAGGTCCGCAACCTGCTGCAGATCTGACGGCGATGTGGGCGCGATCGCCGCGCTCTGCGCTGTCTGTTGCGGGGCTTCGCGCGGGCGCTCTTCCTGCGCTTGTTGGCCTTGCGTCTGCTGCTGCGCTACGTCGGATACATGTGCTTGCCCACGCTCTGCCTGCTGCTCTTGGGGCTGTTGGGCGACGTCATCCTGGGTAGACCGCTGCTCGGGTTCGCGTGGCGATGTGCCCTGAGTATGGAGCGACGGTGGCTCGCGCAAGACGCCGTCCTGCGCCGGCTCCTGCTCGCGTTGTGGAGCCGCTTGGGCGTGCAGCGGCTGCTGCTCTGGATGTTGCACATCCTGCGCCTGGAGGCGTTCTTGCTCGCTCTGCTGGGCATCCTGGGCGTGGCGTGTTTCCTGCTCGCGCTGTTGCGTCTCCTGGGCCTGCTGTTGCGACTGTTCGCGCTGTTGGGTGTCGTGTACTTGGCGCTGCGCCTGTTCGCGTTGCTGGGCATCCTGTGCCTGGAGTTCTTGCTGATCCTGCTGTTGCGACTCTTGGTGGCGAAGCTCCTCCAATGCATGCGCCTGCAGCGCTTGAGAGGACTGCGCCCGATCCTCGTGTGAGGTTTGCTCCTGCAGCGCGTGTGCGCGTGCCTGGGCCAGCTGCTGGTCTTGCGTCTGGCGTTCCTCCCGGTCGCGTTCTTGATGCGCCTGTGCGGCGCTGGGTGCTTGCATCCGCACCTGCATATCCATCACCAGTTGTGGGCTGGAGGATGCGTTGGAGCCAGACGTGTCGCTATCTGCCGATCCGTCTGATGGGCGCGGCATAGAGGCTAGCTGTTGTGTGGGGGCGCCGGGCTGCTGCCGCGCACGCACCTCCTGCAGCGCCTGGTGGATGTCCTGGGTGCTGGTGAGCGCTGCAACACGCTCTACACCATCGGGGCCGCGTTGCAGATGGGCGATCGGGCTGTCGGCACCAAACTGACCGCCTGGCCCGCGCTGCAGCTGCATTGCGCCATCGCCAGCGAGTCCCTCTGTCTCGCGGGTCCGCTGGGTCGCCAGCTCGATCGCTTCGCGCCATTGCGGCTGCAACTCCGTTCCCACGATGCGGTAGCGGTAGAGCGTTTGCTCGCGCTGCAAGTCATGCGGCGACGGCGGCGATTGCTGGATGGCGGCGATCGCCTGTGACTGCTCCGCAAGCGCTGGCTGCAGCATCGCGCGCGTGGGGTGTCCAGTTCCAGCACGCGATTGCCATCCGGCGTGTCACCGTTAGTGCTCCACCGGCCCTCGATGTCTCGGTAGTAGCGCTGGCCGTTCGAGGCGGTCAACGCATCCGGGTCGGGCAACGCCTGCAGCACTGCTGGCGACATCGGCAGCCCGTCGGCGGCCCAGCCGCTGCGGTGATGTGCCAGCTCATAGCGCGCGGCGATCGCGCCCGGACTGTTGGCGATGTTGCGCGCGATGACGTCCTGCGCCTGCGCGTCCAGTTCAGCCGCGCGGGGCGGCAAGGCTGTCTCCTGCAGGTAGTTGCCGCGATCGTTGGCGCCGGAAATCTCGGTTTTGACCTGGCGATGCCACTGGCCGTCCGATGCATCACGCCGCCAGTCGGCAGTGCTTAGGCTTGGCCGGTCTGTGGGGTTGGCAGGCTGGCGATACGGATCAGCGGGCGCGGGCGCATCCTTGAGGGCTAGCGCTGCGGCGGCGTTGGTGGCTTGGTAATTGAGTTCGCGTGCCTTCTCATAGCTGGCGACGATTGGAGTGGCGGTCGGGTTGTTCAATCCGTCGCGGGTGGTGTCGGCCATGCCCTCGCGTGCCCAGGCGCGGCCATCGAACGACCACTGCGTCCCGTCGCGATCGATCTGTTGGTAGATGGCGCGGTTGTCGAGCAACTCGGCAGCCTTCTCGCCGGCCTTGGTCATGAAGTAGGCATCGGCCGCGATCAGCACCATCGGTCCCGCGCCCGCGCTGCCCAGCGCATAGGCAGCAGCGGTACCGCCGGCCCAGCCACCGAAATTGCGGCCGGCAAAATGCGCCAGCTCCGATTGTGCGGCGAGCGGGTTGTCCTGGCCGAGGAAGCGTGTGGCGCGCTGACCGGTGACGACGGTATCGGCGGCGGTGGCGAGCAAGCCGGCGCTGCGCAGGGCTTGGCCTGCCGACAAGTCGCCTGCGAGCAGCTCTGCAGTAGCGAAGCCGCGTTGCGAAAGCGGCGTATATGGCGGCGATGCGGTGCCCGCTACTTGGCGAATGCTGCGAGCAGCACCGCTGATGGTTGTCGGCGTGTCATCCAACACCTGCTGGACCAACGCCGCATTGGACTCGGATAGCGTCACACGGCCGGCCTGTTCTGCGTGTGCGATCGCCAAGCGGAACTCCTCGCGCCCAGCGATCTCGCGCACAACCGGGTCGCCCGGGGCTGCGACCAGATTGGACGAGGTGTCCTTTGCGGCGCCGATCACCGCGCTAATCCGATGCTCCGAGTGGGTGATGGCGGCCCATTCGGATTCCACCTCACTCATCGAACGCAAGGCTTTCAACTGTTCGGCATGCTCTATACCGTAATTTTTTAGATCGGCGAAAGTTCTGTAGTTCTGCGCGTTGGCTTCAATTTTGGTAAATCGATCCGGCGTAGTCGTGAATACATCGCCGTTGATCAGGGCCACCTTTAGTGTGTCCTGTAGCTCAGATACCTGGGCCGACACTCTTTTAAGTGCAATAGGATCGCCTTCAAGCGCAGCAGTGCCCTCGCTTGTTTCAGAAAGGTTATCCAGCGTTTCGACAACCCCCTCTGTATATGAACTCCGCGTTCGCCCCCGGTGCGGCGACGTTTCAATCGCTTCAGCTAGTTTTCCATCGACAGGTAGATAGAGCCGATTTGCTGAGGCGTGTTCGTCGATTAGCCCATTTTTAACCAGCTCCACCAATAGGGGTGCCTTTGTAAAATGCTCTGCTCGATAACATGGTGGCTTTGTAAAATGACGTTATTAGCAGGCATTTTCCCGATCCTTAAGGTGCTCGCGAAAAGCTATTGACTCAATAATCAGCTGCGTCGCAGAGCCAGACGCCGCGCGACTCGCGCGCCTTTCCAAATCCGTGTTCGATTAGCGCGTCTCGAAACAAGCGGTCGCATATGACGAGAGCTCCGTTATAGGGGGTACGGAAGACATGGGCTGAGCCCAACATATCCTTTTTAAAGGCGAGGCTGGCTCCACCCACTAGGCTGTAGTGTTTCCCTTTGGATAGCCTTCGGTCAATATTTTTACTGTAGATGTTTCTTCGTCAAGCGCGTCAATTTCCCTAATAACTTCGCAGAAATAATGTGGCGCAGCCTGCGATCCGTCATATAGGGTGAGTTCGCATTTGGCAAATGAGAATGCCTTAGAATCAATTGATTCGAATACCTCCTTCAACGGCTCGGATACAAGCCAGTAACCCCGGAAGCTCGAATCTAAATCATTAACCATTTGATCGCGCTTACTCTGGCGCAGGCGAGGCGTATCTCTAAATTCTTTAATTCCGCCGCCAGATTCATCGAGACTCATATGACTAGGGAGTGGGAAATTCTTTTCGTTTTCGAACACGACGCCATGTCCTTGGCTTCCACGCATATCGGGCCTAAGCCGATAGAACTCGCCCTTGCGAGGCTTTTCCGCCACTTGTCTAACTTCGTTCATATTCATGGGTTCGATTGTCTCATCCATCTAGGGGCCACTGGCAGGCAGGCCACCGCAATCATCCTGCGACTGCACTGAGGCGCGAACGCCCGCAGTTATGGCAGGTGCCCTGGGGCCAACTCGTTAATGGTGCCTGCCTTCTGAGGTGGGCGCAGTAGGAAAACTCCGACGCCTGCGCATGCCACTGGCCCTGGCGCGCGCAATCGTCGCCCCGCCACGCCTGCGGCCTTCACGCACCTGTTTTTCTGCAGCCCTTCGGGGCTTGGCCGCGCGCGCCGCTGTTGACGCTCCGCCCGTTTTTGACAGCTCGCTAGCCCCTGCGGATCCCTGCACGGCATGCCGGCTTTTGGCGCCTTCGGAGAGGACACATCGACCGCCGCCAAATTTCCAAGATTTCGAGACGACCATCGGAAAGAGGTAACCGGGGAATTGGAAGGCCAAAAAATGATTTAAGTGTATGATTTTAAAAACAAATATGAGATTGCCACCTAGGGTAATCCGAGGTAATTCTTCAGGTCTCAAAAAGTAATGTCATTGATTCATAAGGGTTTTTTGACGGCCTGATTACCTTGCGGAAAGGTAATGCAGTTACCCAAACATTACCCTTTAATTACTTTTGAAAAATCATATTATGTCATTGAATTTATTGGTAAAATTGCACGTCTTTTGTGTAGGTTACCTAAATTACCTTTCCCCGGTGGTCATCTGAAAAATTGAGATTTGGGCGCGCTAGAGTGGGTTGCCACAGCCACTCGCTAGACCGGATCCCCCGCAATGTCGCTGCCCCGCAATGCCCTGCAGATGCACCTCGATCCCGTCGACTTGGCCGGCGGGAAGCGCTGGTGGCTGGTAGACCAGACAGTGGCCATGCTCGGGCGCGGTCGCCAGTTGGCCGACAAGCACGATGTCCAGCAACATGCGTTCTATATGCTGGCCACCGCATGAGCGCGATCGATGCCGGCGATGAGCCTCTGCTGCCGCCAGGCTTCCGCTGGGACAGGCCTTGGCAGGGCGCGATGGGGCCACCTACGGCGCTTTTCTTAGAGGGTGAGGAGGTGGCCAGGTTGGTGCAGAGACTCACAGGCGAGTGGTACGTGCTGTTGGAGCGCCAAAGGCCGGCGCCGCCTGGCAAACCGTTCGCGCCCTTTGTCCAGCGTGAGTGCAGTAGCCTCGACCAGGGGCGACGTGGCACCGTAATGTGGGCCGTGCGCCACGAGGCCAGGATCCGAGCTGAGGTGACCGCTCAAAGGGTGCGTTCCTGAGCCATCTAGGGCGAGGTCGGTGACCGCAAGGATCGGGAAAATTGGCAGGACGCCTAAGCGCGCACTAGGCCTCCGGCGTCGGCCGCCGGGAAAAATAAGTGATGCAAGGTGCTGATTTGTAAGCTCAGTAGCGCTAACTGTTAATCAGGGGGTCGT
Organism: Xanthomonas hortorum pv. pelargonii; assembly: GCF_024499015.1. Lineage (NCBI taxonomy): Bacteria > Pseudomonadati > Pseudomonadota > Gammaproteobacteria > Lysobacterales > Lysobacteraceae > Xanthomonas > Xanthomonas hortorum. Next base: position 4,265,169 of record NZ_CP098604.1, read on the forward strand.
TGGTTCGAGTCCAACTTCGGGCGCCAAGATGTTGAAGAGGCCGCGACTAGTCGCGGCCTCTTCGTTTCTGGCTGAATCTCATCGTACAGGGCAGCTTATGGGCTGCGTATAGCGGACAGACCGTGTTCGCCCTGAATTGTTGACGATGACATCTGCCAGCCGTTGAGCGCGCGTGCACACGCTAATGGTGATGTTGGTACCGCTATTGCGGCCGTTCGGAAGGAAACGGACAAGCGATCTGCCGATTGTTCCAGTGATGCTGATGTTGTCGCTTTCAGCGTACTGCTCAACGTGCACGATAGAACCCGCGTCTGCGGGCTGCCCGCTACGCAGCGGATCTTTGAAAAGGATCCATCCACGGCTCCAGTCTCTGTCAGGTCGACAACTCGCCCCATCAACGGATGGGCAGATGCTGACTGGCAGACGGTGAGTGACCGCAAGACTCCTGGCCATCGCCAGATGCGCTGTGAGCAGATGAACCCTTGTCTGTGCTCTCTGCCACTCGATCAGCGTTCTGAAGCTGGGCAGGCCAACGGCGGCCACAATTCCGACAATCGCCATCACGATCAGCAGTTCGACCGCCGTGTACCCTTTTGCGCACGAATGAGTTCCTGCTTGCATCGCGCTCCTCCTTGAGCCGGAGCAAGCAGTCTCTACGGCGATCACATCTCAAGTAACGTCTTCCCCACTCAATGGGGTGTCAGACTTTTACCGGCAGTGAGCTCCGTTATTTCGTGCAGTCCTCCCCCGAGACCCGCTCCATGACCGACCGTTTCCAGCTCGTATCCCCGTACTCCCCAGCCGGCGACCAGCCCGCAGCTATCGACAAGTTGGTGGCCAATTTCGAGGCCGGTCTGGCCAAGCAGACCTTGTTGGGCGTGACCGGCTCGGGCAAGACCTACACCATCGCCAACGTGATCGAGCAGGTGCAGAAGCCGACCCTGGTAATGGCGCCGAACAAGACGTTGGCGGCGCAGTTGTACGGCGAGTTCAAGTCGTTCTTTCCGAACAACGCGGTGGAGTACTTCGTCAGCTACTACGACTACTACCAGCCCGAGGCCTATGTGCCGTCGTCGGATACCTTCATCGAGAAGGACAGTTCGATCAACGAGCACATCGAGCAGATGCGGTTGTCCGCCACCAAGACCTTGCTGTCGCGGCGCGATTCGTTGGTGGTGGCTACTGTCTCGGCGATCTACGGTCTGGGCGCGCCGGAAGACTATTTGTCGCTGCGCCTGATTCTGTCGGTCGGCGAGCACATTGATCAGCGCAAGTTGATCCGTCATCTCAGCGATCTGCAGTACACGCGCAACGAATTCGAGCTGACGCGCGGCGCGTTCCGCGTGCGTGGCGAGGTGCTAGATGTCTTCCCGGCCGAGTCGGACACCGAGGCCTTGCGCATCGAGTTGTTCGATGGCGACATCGAGCAGCTGACCTTGTTCGATCCGCTCACCGGCGAGACGCTGCGCAAGTTGCAGCGCTATACCGTGTATCCCAAGACCCACTACGCGACCACGCGCGAGCGCACGCTCAGTGCGGTGGATACGATCAAGGACGAGCTCAAGGAGCGGCTGGAGCAGTTGTATTCGCAGAACAAGCTGGTCGAGGCGCAGCGCCTGGCGCAGCGCACCCAGTTCGACCTGGAAATGATGGCCGAGGTGGGCTTCTGCAACGGCATCGAAAACTACTCGCGGCATCTCACCGGCAAGGCGCCTGGCGAACCGCCACCGACGTTGTTCGACTACTTGCCGCCGGATGCGCTGCTGGTGATCGACGAGTCGCATGTGACCATTCCGCAGATCGGCGCGATGTACAAAGGCGATCGCTCGCGCAAGGAGACGTTGGTGGAGTTCGGTTTCCGTCTGCCTTCGGCGCTGGACAACCGGCCGCTGCGTTTCGAAGAGTGGGAGGCGCGTTCGCCACGCAGCATCTATGTCTCGGCCACACCAGGTCCGTATGAGCTGCGCGAGTCTGCAGGCGAGATCACCGAGCTGGTGGTGCGCCCGACCGGACTGATCGATCCGGTGGTCGAGATCCGCCCGGTCGGCACGCAGGTCGACGATCTGATGTCCGAGATCCATGAGCGCATCAAACTCGGCGATCGCGTGTTGGTGACCACGCTGACCAAGCGCATGTCCGAGAACCTCACCGAATACCTGGGCGAGCACGGCATTCGGGTGCGCTACCTGCATTCGGACATCGATACTGTTGAGCGGGTGGAGATCATCCGCGATCTGCGCCTTGGCAAATTCGACGTGCTGGTGGGCATCAATCTGCTGCGCGAAGGTCTGGACATGCCGGAAGTATCGCTGGTGGCGATCCTGGATGCCGACAAGGAGGGCTTCCTGCGTTCGACCGGTTCGTTGATCCAGACGATCGGGCGCGCCGCGCGCAACCTGCGTGGCAAGGCCATCCTGTATGCCGACAAGATGACGCGATCGATGCAGGCGGCGATCGACGAAACCGACCGTCGTCGCGAGAAGCAGGTCGAGTACAACCTCGAACATGGCATCACGCCGAAATCCGTGCAGCGCCCGATCTCCGACATCATGGAAGGCGCGCGCGAGGATGCCGCCGAGAAGAAAGCCGGCAAGGGTCGTTCGAAGTCGCGTCAGATCGCCGAAGACACTGTCGACTACCGCGCGATGGGGCCGGCCCAGATCGCCGGCAAGCTCAAGAGCCTGGAGCAGAAGATGTACCAGCACGCCAAGGATCTAGAGTTCGAGGCCGCAGCGCAGATTCGCGACCAGATCCAGAAATTGAAGGCGGCGAGCCTGGCGTAGGGCGGGGCAGGGTGCTCACGTGCAGGGAGGGCTTGTGGCCCGCGAAACCCTGCGCTAGAATGCGCGCCCTGCACAGCGCAATGCTGACGCAGGAAACGGGCGGTTAGCTCAGCGGTAGAGCACTACCTTGACATGGTAGGGGTCACAGGTTCGAACCCTGTACCGCCCACCACTCCAAGTCCGGATGCACGGCGACTTGAGTGGTTTGAACACGATCATCTTGCTGCGATCTCAATATAGCCATCGGCACTCGTCGTGTGCATAAGGCTGGTCTGCGGATCTGTCAGCGTTGTTGAAACCGCTTTCTCCATCACACGTCTTGCTTTAGCATCGCTTCCGCGCTGACGAAAGGAAGGCTGGCAATGGACGAGTATCAGCACACCGTGCTGACCAGAGGGGATACCGTGTGGTGGCAATCACCCGGGAAGAAATGTACGCGCCTGATACGGTGGTGGCATATGCCGTTGTGACAGACGCCGGTACCCGGATAACGCCGGATCTCTCCCTGGATCAAGCCAAGGTCTGGATCGACTCGCTGGTCGAGAGCGAAAGCGGCGGGCGCAAGTCAGATCTGATCGATCACAAGCCGGTTGTCCGTCGCTAGACGGCCGTCGAGATGTAAGCCTAAGGAGTAGGGTCGCGTGTCCAAAGCTAAAATAATTGCAATCGCCACTGCGGTGACGTTGCTCGTTGGATATGCCCTGTCCGGGTATCTGACATTGCTGCTGTTGCGACTCGATACCGGGTTGTATTCCTGGGACACCTACTACCGCTACGTCAGCGCATTGGGGTTGCCGGAAGTGGCGCCTTACGCGACCAAGATCAAGATGTCGGGCGTCCTCGGTTTTGGTCTGCCGGGGATCGTCTGGGCCATTACGGTTGTGCTTGTGCTCAAGCCAAAGCCACGTGCGTTGCATGGTGACGCGCGCTTTGCCGGAGCCGCAGATCTTTCCAAGCACGGGTTGTTCAAGCCGAGCGGTAATGGAATTGTCGTCGGCAAGTTCAACGGCAAGCTGGTGCGACTAAGCGGGCAGCAATTCGTGATTCTTGCCGCGCCCACGCGCTCCGGCAAGGGCGTTGGTGTGGTCATCCCCAATCTGCTCGAATATCAGGAATCGATCGTTGTCCTGGACATCAAGCAGGAAAACTTCGATCTGACCAGTGGCTGGCGTGCCAGTCAGGGGCACGAGGTTTTCCTGTTCAACCCGTTCGCCGAAGATCGCCGAACGCATCGCTGGAACCCGCTGACCTACGTCTCCCATGATCCGGCGTTCCGGGTGTCTGATCTGATGAGCATTGCCGCGATGCTGTATCCGGATGGGTCGGACGACCAGAAATTCTGGGTCAGCCAGGCGCGCAACGCGTTCATGGCGTTCGCGCTGTACCTGTTCGAAAACCAGGATGAGGAACTGTCACTTGGCTTCCCTGGTGGCGCAGGTGCGCCCACGCTCGGCGGCATTTATCGGCTGTCGTCCGGAGATGGTACAGACCTGAAGAAATATCTGAAGTCGCTCTCCGAGCGCAGATTCCTTAGCAGCAACGCACGCTCGGCGTTTGCCAACATGCTGTCACAAGCCGATGAGACCTTTGCATCGATCATGGGCACCTTGAAAGAGCCGCTCAACGCATGGATCAACCCCGTACTGGATGCGGCAACTAGTGCTGACGACTTCATGCTGACCGATCTTCGCAAGAAGAAGATGACCATCTACATCGGCATCCAGCCCAACAAGCTGGCCGAAAGCAGGCTCATCATCAACCTGCTCTTCAGCCAGATCATCAACCTCAACACGCGGGAGCTTCCAAAGTCCAATCCGGAGCTGAAGTACCAGTGCTTGCTGCTGATGGACGAATTCACCTCAATCGGCAAAGTGGACATCATCGCCACCGCGGTCGCGTACATGGCCGGGTACAACCTCAGGCTGCTGCCGATCATCCAGAGCATGGCGCAGCTGGATGCGACATACGGCAAGGATCTATCGCGAACGATCATCACCAACCACGCATTGCAGATCTTGTACGCGCCGCGCGAGCAGCAGGATGCGAACGACTATTCGGAGATGCTGGGTTACACGACGATCAAGAAAAACAACGTCACGCGAGGCAGGGAGACCACTCGAAGCGTCTCTGAGGAGCGGCGCGCGCTGATGTTGCCTCAGGAGCTCAAAGCGATGGGCAACGAGAAAGAGGTCTTTCTGTACGAAGGCATCCCGCACCCGGTGAAGTGCGACAAGATCCGTTACTACGAAGATCGCTATTTCACGGCACGCCTCCTGCCCAAGACTGAGGTGAAGACGATTGCGATCAAGTTGTGAGCTCGATCACTCCTCTGGTTGCTAGGTGATCGCGGTAATTCTTGACTCATGTGCTTGTTAAGGGCAAAGTTATCAAGAGTCTGTGGGATGTAGAGCTTGGTTAAGGGGGGGCGGCGCCGGACGGGGTCGCACGGGAGTAAGGCTATGGATGGTTCGTCATCGTGTTCAGTTTCGCCAGTGTTGCGCATGGGTCTTGCCGATCAGCCTGTTTCCAGCGGCTCGGGCGACTGCGCTTGGTCGAGTGGCATCCGAAAAATTCTTGACCTTCGTCGCCATGTGGTGAACGAAGGCGCTGTGCTGCCTGTCTTACGCCCGAAATTTCATGAGTTGGAGATGTGCGAGTGAATCCGATGTATTTGTCCAAGTTGTCATTGGTTCTGGTGGCTTCTGTCTTGGTAGGCGCCTGCGCGACCAAGCCTGCTGCTGATTTTGGTGGGCGCTGGAAGCACGTCAATCATTTTGACGAAGCCCCAACCGAGATCCCGCTCTACACCTCCTACACCTATCAGGCGACGCCGATGGACGGCACGCTGAAAACGATGCTGGAGCGATGGGCTGCGGATTCCAATATGCAGTTGTCCTACAACCTGCCGTCGGATTACACCTTGATCGGGCCGGTTTCCACGATAAGCACGACCAGTGTCCAGCAAGCTGCCACCGAACTGAGCGCAGTGTATGCGGCGCAAGGCGTGTCGGTATCGGTGTCCGCGAACAAGTTGTTGGTGCAGCCTGTCCCCGTGTCGTCTGGAGCCAAGCTCTGAGGGCTGATTGCTGGCTCGATGCGTTCTAAGCATTCGGTCTGCGAAAGCTCTGCCTCCCAAGTGCCCGCGCTGCATGGCGGCAATAGTTTCAGGCCTGACAAGGCCCTACGGTGACGGATCTAGACATGTTGCGTAAGAAGGTCAATGAAAAGGATGGCTCCGCCCAAGTAGGTGCGGCTGTCCAGAAAGCGGTGAATTACGAGGTCAGCATCGCTGATCTCGCACGCCGTAGCGAAAAGCGTGCATGGATCGTGGCGATGCTATCGATGCTGGTCACCGTGATGACGGCGGGTGGCTACTACTACATGCTGCCTCTGAAAGAAAAAGTGCCGTATCTGGTGATGGCGGATGCGTATTCGGGCACGAGTACCATTGCCAAGCTCGAAGCTAATTATGGGGGGCGCGCGATCAGCACAAGTGAGGCGTTGGCGCGCAGCAATATTGCGCGTTTTATCATTGCCCGCGAATCCTATGACGCGTCGACGATCAGCGATCGCGACTGGAATACTGTCGGCGCAATGGCCGCTACGAGCGTACTTTCTGAGTATCGTGCGCTACATGCGGCTAATAATCAGGCTAGACCTTTCCTTGTTTATGGAAGGAATCGTGCAATCCGCATCAGTATCCTGAGTATTACTCTCATAGGTGGCAAGGGTAAGCCTTTCTCGGGTGCGACCGTGCGTTTTCAGCGGAATATCTATGATAAAAGTTCCACAGTCAGCACCTTGTTGGATAATAAGATCGCGACGATGGAGTTTGCTTACCAAGACAATCTTCAAATGAGCGATGAACTGAGGGTGGAAAATCCCTTGGGCTTCAGAGTCACTGATTACCGCGTGGATAACGATTATTCGGCTTTGCCCGCAGTTCCTGCTTCAGGCGCACAAACGCTTCCGGCGACATCTGCACCTGCGCAGTCAGTCCCGACCGCGCAGCCCGGCATGTCTGGAGCGGCAGCTCCAGTCACACCGGGTGCAATGGCGCCTGCTGTGATGCCTGCTGGTGTACCGGCTCAGCAACAGATCGCGCCCGCGGCGTATCCAAATCAGGCCCAGCCTACGATCCAATCTCAGGGGACACCGAATAATGTCAATGGAGCGAGTGGTAGATGAATCTCTTTAGCCGATACAGGATGGCGCTACTTGCGTTGCTACCGCTCGCGCTGTGTATGTCATCTGCAGCTGCGCAGGTGGTGCAGGAATACGAATACGCACCAGATCGTATCTATCAGGTGCGTACAGGGCTGGGAATCACTACCCAGGTCGAGCTTAGTCCTAACGAAAAGATTCTGGACTACAGCACTGGCTTCACGGGGGGGTGGGAACTGACTCGCCGCGAAAACGTGTTCTATCTTAAGCCCAAGAACGTCGATGTCGATACGAACATGATGATTCGTACGGCAACGCATTCTTATATTCTTGAGCTCAAAGTCGTAGCGACTGATTGGCAGCGTCTTGAGCAGGCGAAACAAGCTGGCGTGCAATATAAGGTCTTGTTTACGTATCCAAGGGATACTAGTTTTAATGGTCCTGAGGATGCTGCTGCAGTAAAGGAAGGGCCGCAGCTGAATGCCAAAATTTTGAAGGACCGCCGTTATTACTACGATTACGATTATTCTACGCGCACTAAAAAGTCTTGGCTTGTCCCAAGTCGGGTATATGATGACGGAAAGTTCACCTATATTAATATGGACCTGACCCGTTTCCCGACAGGCAATTTTCCTGCGGTCTTTGGTCGTGAAAAAGAGCATGGTGAAGACTTTCTGGTCAATACTACGGTCGAAGGGAATACATTAGTTGTGCATGGTACCTATCCGTTCCTGGTGGTTCGCCATGGCAGCAATGTCGTAGGTCTGCGAAGGAATAAGCAAAAGTGAATTCAAACACGCCAAAAAATCCTGATGAGCGCATTCCCGGACGTGATGAGCAGTCACGAGCGGAACATGACGAGCGCGACAGTAATCCGTATTTCGCGCGTCAGAGAGCAACGGAGAATCCGGATCTCGACGCCAATGAGCCTGTGCTGCATTCCAACGACATCAAGCGACTTAACCGGAAAGCCTTGATATTTTTGGCTGGTATTGCAGCATTATTGATTCTTGCCATTTTCTGGTTGGTTTCACGTAGCTCAGAAAAGCCGGAGACAGTTAAACCGCGCGCTGAGACCGTCGTCGCGCCAGCGTTGCCACAAAATCTCACTTCATCCGTCGATCCTGATCCGGTACCACTTGTACAGCAGCAAAATTCGCTGCCATTACCCGTTGCGCCACCTGAATATAGCGAAGATCGTGTCGTGGCGCCTGAGCGAGAGCGCGGTCCAAGTTTATTGGAGCGTCGTATTCTTGCTGAGCAGGCTACTGGGCAAGGTTCACAGGGTGGCGGTGGTCCACTAGGCGCGCAGATGCCAGCTGACCAAGAGGATGCTCAAGCTACCTTGGCTAAGCCAATCAGCAATCCGGACGGACTTTTGGTTCGTGGGACGTATATCCGATGCATATTGGAGACCCGAATCATCAGTGATTTTGATGGATTCACTTCCTGCATCGTGACCGAGCCAGTGTATTCGATCAATGGCCATAATCTGCTCTTGCCAAAGGGCTCAAAGATGCTTGGCCAATATGCCGCAAAGGAGCCAACCTCTCCTAGAATGCAGGTAGTTTGGGACCGCATTACGACTCCAACTGGTATTGATGTGAAGTTGGAAGGTCCTGGTATCGACAACCTCGGTAGCGCGGGTCATCCTGGTCAGTACAATGCACACTGGGGCAATAAAATTGCTTCTGCTTTATTTATTAGTATGCTTAGCGATGCTTTCAAATATGCTGCCGCAGAATACGGTCCGGAAACGACAACGGTCGGAGTAAGTAGTGGCATTATTACTCAGCAGCCATTTGAAAGTAATACTGCTCGTAGTGTTCAGGACATTGCAGAGCAGGCGGTGGCGAAATCAGGCCGCCGTCCCTCAACTGTGACGATCAATCAGGGCACAGTATTGAACGTCTATGTAGCAAAAGATGTTGATTTCACAGCGGTTCTGCCAAAGTGAACGAGCGAGTTGTCACGACGATTGAGGATTCTCCGCTTGCGCGGATTTCTAACGATTTCCTTGACTATCAGTACTCGGTGCTAGGTATTTTGGACTATCTAAATTCCCCGGAAGTTACCGAGATATGCATCAATCGTCCTGGCGAGATTTACCTTGAGACCATTAATGGTTGGCAGCGTATAGATGTTCCATCGTTAACTTTTGATCGGGCTAGGCAGTTTTGTACAGCGGTTGTTAATGAAAGCAACACCGGGCAGCGCATCACCGACGCCGATCCGGTGGTGTCGCTAACATTTCCAACTGGTCAACGTGCGCAGTTTGTTATTCCTCCAGCCTGCGATGCGGGAAAAGTCTCGATTACGATTCGTTTGCCGTCCAAGCACACCAAGACCCTCGAACAGTACACCAGCGATGGGTTTTTCGACCAAGTGCTTGAGCAGGCGGCCGACGTCAGCAACCACGACCGCGAACTACTTGAGTTGCGCCGCAATAAGGAGTACTCCGAATTCTTCAAGAAGTCGGTGCTTTATAAGAAAAATGTGGTCGTGGCTGGTGCTACCGGTAGCGGAAAGACTACCTTCATGAAGGCTTTAGTGAACCACATTCCAAACGAGGAGCGCTTGGTCACCATCGAAGATGCCCGTGAGCTATTCATCAGTCAGCCTAATTCGGTGCATCTGCTGTACTCAAAGGGTGGACAAAGTGCAAGTAATGTGACGGCCAAGAGCTGCATGGAAGCGTGCCTCCGCATGAAGCCCGATCGCATTATCCTGGCTGAGTTGCGTGGCGATGAATCGTTTTACTTCATTCGCAATTGCGCGTCTGGCCATCCTGGTTCGATCACCAGCTGCCATGCCGGCAGCGTGGAGCAGACCTGGGACCAGCTTGCGCTGATGGTGAAGGCTTCTAATGAGGGCTCCGGCCTGGAGTTCGAGGTGATCAAGAGGTTATTACGCATGACGATTGATATCGTTGTGCATATCAAAGCGCACGCCGGGCGTCGCTTTATCACCGGGATTGATTTTGATCCCGCAAGAACCCTGCGAGGCGGCTAACCGGCCGCGAGCGATTGACGTCAATCGAATTGGAGAAGACCACAATGTTGCCTGGCATGGAACTTATGGGGTGCACTGGACTAGCTGTCCCTGGTGAAGTAATGCAGCACGTTGTACGTGTTGAGTCTTCACGAAACCCCTATGCAATTGGCGTAGTCGGTGGCAGGCTAGTGCGTGAACCGCGTGGTCTTGAGGAGGCCGTGGCTACAGCCAGAATGTTGGAGCAGAAGGGCTACAATTTCTCCTTGGGCTTGGGCCAAGTCAATCGCTACAATTTAACAAAGTATGGACTGACCAGCTACGAAATGGCTTTCGCTAAGTGTCCCAACTTGATAGCTGCGTCCAAAATTCTGGCTGAGTGTCATTCTCGTTCAGGTGCGAATTGGGGAAAATCGTTCAGTTGCTACTACTCCGGTAATTTCGAAACTGGGTTCAAGCACGGTTACGTGCAAAAGATTTACGCGTCTATTCGCCAGTCTGTGGCTGCCGCAGGCGGTGCCGAGCCGATAGGAGTTATTCCTAATCGTCCGGTCAAGATACGTAGTGAGAATCCTGCTCACCAAGTTGCTGCTAGACTAGCGGATGCTATTGTCTCACGCCGGATTCAGGACATGGCGAGGCCTGCGCAAAATGAAGTGCAGCGCCAAACACAAGTTGAAAATGTTCCTTCCGCCCCTGCTACTCAACATCCAATGACATCTTTCCCGCCTTCTGCCGAAAGCGATCTTTACGTCATACGTGCAACTGGGCAGGGGCGCGGCGTTGCTGTTCCTGCTACGGGAAGACCTGCATCTGAGATTTCAGCTACTCAAGCCACCCCATCCAGGGAACCCACGCCACCGCGCCAGGTTCCGGTGGATAGTGCCTTTGTGTTTTAACAAGGATGAAAAATTGCCATCGGATGGCTGAGAGCCCCCCTGTCCAAGGAGATAGATCATGAAATCAGTAAACAAGAAGCAGTTGGTCGCCGACGCCAAGATGGTCGGTATTCAGGCCTTGAAGGCTTTGGTTTTCACTTCGGCCCTGCTGGTAGCTGGTGGTGCAGGTGCTCAAGTCGGCGATCTGGCCAAGACCGATGAAAAGGTTTGTGGTTTCCTGGATAATATCAATACGTTGCTTACCATGGGTTCCGTGGCTGTTGTAACGATTGCGGTGATCGTTGCAGGCTATCAGATTGCATTTGCTCACAAGCGCATTTCTGAGGTCTCGCCGATTCTCATCGGCGGTGTGTTGATTGGAGCTGCAGGCCAGATTGCTAACTTGGTAATTGGTAAGCGTGATAGTCAGTGCACGGGTGAATCGGCAATGGCCTTATTGCAAGCGCTTCATCACTATGCATAAAGATGTGTTATTTCGTGGGTGCACTCGCCCAGCGATGTTTTTGGGGGTTCCCTATATCCCATTCTTCATCGGTGCTGGCGGTGGCCTGATGATGGGCATGTACCTCAATTTATGGTACCTGCTGACCATCCCCGTGTTCATCTTCATCATGCAGCAGATGGCTAAACGGGACGAGATGATTTTCAGATTGCTAGGGTTGCGATGGTTGTTTCGAATGCGTGTTCGTAATTTACAGCGCTATTCTGGAATGTGGGTATTCAGTCCTAACGAATATCGCAAGGTGCCTCCTGGAAAACGTCAGTGATCACCTGAGTCCGATTGACCAGCCCCATGCGCGTAAGTTTGCATGGGGCTGGTGCTTATTCGATTGTGCGATATCACGCTTCCCTCTTTAAATTGGTAAGACCATGTTTAGTCCAGATAGTCCGATCAGCGAATTCGTCTCCATTTCGACGCACGTGGCACCGTCTGTCCTAAAGACGACGGGCGGCGACTATCTGTTGATCTGGCATCTTGCAGGTCTTCCCTTCGTAGGGCGTGACGAGTTCGAGCTGGAGCAGCGCCACAACACCTTCAATCGCCTGCTACAGACCTTGCGTGCTCCCGACTTCGCCAACGTAGCGTTCTGGGTGCACGATGTGCGTCGGCGTCGGAGAATTGGTAATGCCAGTCGCTTCGAGCAGTCCTTCAACCAAGCGCTATCGGATGAATATTATGCTGCATTGTCTTCGCAAAAGATCATGCAAAACGAGTTGTACTTCAGCATGATCTATCGGCCAGTGGTCACTGGCCGTCGCCTAGTCGAAAAGTCTAGCGATCCGGAGCGAATCCGGTTGGAGGAAGAGCAGGCCATAGCGAAGATGATCGAATTGGCCACCAATGTGGAGGCTGTGCTGAAGGACTATTCGCCTTATCGGCTAGGCATGTATGAAGCCAAGAATGGCATAGTGTTTTCCGAGACGCTGGAGTTTCTTGGCTACCTGCTTAACCGGATCGATGAGCCAGTTCCGGTTTTGCAAGCGCCAGTGCAGGCTTATCTTCCGGTCAGTAAGCACATGTTCGCTAATAAAACTGGCGACTTTGTCATCCGTACGCCCGATGGTATCAATCATTTTGGTGCAATTCTCAATGTCAAGGAATACGCTGATGGAACCTATCCAGGCATCCTCAATGGTCTGAAGTATCTGGATTTTGAGTATGTTGTGACGCACTCCTTTAGCCCAGTCGGTCGTCATGATGCGCTGAAAGTGCTTGAGCGCACAAAGGGTATGATGATTTCGTCAGGCGATAAGTCGTCCAGTCAGATCCGTGATTTGGATGTTGCGATGGACGACGTGGCCTCGGGCAATTTTGTGCTTGGCGAATACCACTTCACGATCGCGGTGTACGCGGATAGCCAGGAGAAACTGGCCCGACAGATTGCGACCACCCGCGCCGAGCTATCTAACGCTGGATTCGTTTCATCTAAAGAAGACCTGGCAGTAGCGTCGTCATTTTATGCGCAGCTACCAGGCAACTGGCGTTTCCGCACGCGGATCGCCAACCTGAGCTCGCTCAACTTTTTGGGCTTGTCGCCCCTGCACAACTTCGCCCAGGGCAAGCAGCACAACAATCCATGGGGCGATTGTGTGACTACGTTGCAAACCACCAATGGTCAGCCGTATTACTTCAATTTCCACGCCACTCACCCTGCGGAGAACTCCCTCGGTGAGAAGGCAATTGCCAACACGATGGTGATTGGTAAGTCAGGTACAGGTAAAACCGCACTGATCAATTTTCTATTGAGTCAGGTGCAGAAGTTCGACCCAATTCCGACCATCTTCTTCTTCGACAAGGATCGCGGAGCGGAGATCTTCGTGCGCGCCTGCGGCGGTAATTATCTGGCGCTGGAAAACGGCGCGCCGACAGGCTTCAATCCCTTTCAATGTGAGCGTAATGAAGCTAATACGCAATTTCTGGCTGAGTTGATCAAGGTACTTGGCGGCAAACCCGAATACAGTTCGCGCGAGGAAGAGGATATTTACCGCGCGGTAGAGGGTATGTTGGACACGCCGATGCAACTGCGCAGCATGAGCAACTTCCGCAAGAGCCTTCCCAACATGGGCGACGACGGGCTGTACGCACGTCTGCGTCGCTGGACCGCCGGTAACTCGCTGGGCTGGGTATTCGACAACCCGGTGGACACGATCGACCTGACGCGTGCCTCAATCATCGGCTTCGATTACACCGACGTGATCGACAACGCCGAAGTGCGCGTGCCGGTGATCAATTACCTATTGCATCGCCTGGAGGCACTGATCGACGGGCGTCCGCTGATTTATGTGATGGACGAGTTCTGGAAGATTCTCGACGGTAAGGGCGGTCTGAAGGAATTCGCCAAGAACAAGCAGAAGACGATCCGTAAACAGAATGGCTTGGGCATCTTCGCTACACAGAGTCCGGAAGATGCACTTGCCAGCGACATTGCCGCGGCGCTGATTGAGCAGACCGCGACTATGATCCTGCTGCCCAATCCTAGTGCCAGCCGCGACGACTATATGGAAGGGCTAAAGCTCACTGACGCCGAGTACCAGGTGGTGGTGTCGCTGGACGAGCGCTCGCGCTGCTTCCTAGTCAAGCAAGGCCATGCTTCGGCGGTGTGCCAACTCAACTTGCGCGGCCTGGACGACGCGCTGTCAGTGATTTCTTCGTCGACCGATAACATCGAAATCATGCATGAGATCCTGTCGCGTAAGGCGGGCCAGCTAGGCGTGAGCGTGGATCAGCTGACACCGGAGCAGTGGTTGGAAGACTTTTATGCCAACCGTAAGGGATCAGGCAAGCGCAAACGCGCCAAAGACACTGACCTTGAGGATCATGCATAACTTCTGTTTTTAAGTGCAATGATTGAGGGCGCATCACGGGCTGACGTTATACGTAGAGGCGTTACCCGATGACTGTTGCCACAGAGGCCGCCCTCAGTACTACGTCCTGCTAAGAGTGGCTAACAAAACTACTGCACAGCCGTCATGCGGGCGCGGTTGGTGTTTGGAATGTGCATCTACCGCTCGTACACTTCGGTTTCTGAGCGCGTCGCCCGCACCCACCTGGCGACCGCTCGCTACGTTTTGTTAGCCGATCTAACCACTATATTCAAGGTGCCGACAAATATTTGCAGGTCCTCTACTCAAAGCGCTTGAAGTTAAAGGGTTTCTCGAGGTTTCATCTAGGATCACCCTGCGGTATTGCGACTCATGATTGAGCCTTTGAGGCTTCTCTCTGAGCTCATAGTGACGCTTCTGAGTGCGATCAATACGTATGCACGGATGCGTTGGGACGCTGCTACACCATTACGCTAATGCATTCGTTTTGGCGCGTCTTGTGCGCGTGATGATCATCCTCAGCACTGGCACGACAGGTGGCCGGTCTCATGCCACGCGCCCGCGGGCCACGTGCCGGCATGCGCAACGCCGCGCTGATTGGTTTACCATTCGCCTCCAAGACCACTTGCGAGAAGGTGGCCCGCGCTCCGCGCCGGCCCAGCGTGCGACATGAGCACTACCACCGCCCACTGCTGATTCCGGCCGCGCCAGTTCGCACGGCGCCCGCACGGCGTTCTTTCTGCACCACCTCTCGCCGCATCCATATCCGAGCCTGTCCCGCAGTGGGCAGATCTCCCTTGCAGCCGTCGCGCTGCAGCCAGCACAGACCTCATTCTTGCCCATGATCAACATCACGCTCCCCGACGGCAGCCGTCGCGAATTTGAATCCCCTGTCTCGGTGATGCAGGTCGCCCAGTCGATCGGCGCCGGCCTGGCCAAGGCCACCATCGCCGGCCAGGTGGACGGCCAACTGGTCGATGCCAGCGACGTCATCGAGCACGACGCCAGCTTGCGCATCATCACCGCCAAGGACGCCGAAGGCGTGGAGATCATCCGCCACTCCTGCGCGCATCTGGTCGGGCATGCGGTCAAGCAGCTGTACCCGGACGTCAAGATGGTGATCGGCCCGGTCATCGCCGAAGGCTTCTATTACGACATCTACAGCGAACGCCCGTTCACGCCGGACGACATGGCCGCGATCGAGCAGCGCATGCAGGAATTGATCGCGCAGGACTACGAGGTGATCAAGAAGGTCACCCCGCGTGCCGAGGTGATCGAGGTGTTCGCCCGGCGCGGTGAGGAATACAAGCTGCGTCTGATCGAGGACATGTCCGACGACATCACCGCGATGGGCCTGTACTACCACCAGGAATACGTGGACATGTGCCGTGGCCCGCACGTGCCCAATACGCGCTTCCTCAAGGCCTTCAAGCTCACGCGCATTTCCGGTGCCTACTGGCGCGGCGATGCCAAGAACGAGCAGCTGCAGCGCATCTACGGCACCGCCTGGGCCGACAAGAAACAGCTGGACGCCTACATCCTGCGCATGGAAGAAGCCGACAAGCGCGACCATCGCCGCATCGGCAAGCAGCAGGACCTGTTCCATCTGCAGGAAGAGGCGCCCGGCCTGGTGTTCTGGCATCCCAAGGGCTGGTCGCTGTGGCAGGTGGTCGAGCAATACATGCGCAAGGTCTACCGCGACAGCGGCTACGGCGAAGTGCGTTGCCCGCAGATCCTGGACGTGTCGCTGTGGCAGAAATCCGGTCACTGGGACAACTATCAGGACGCGATGTTCTTCACCGAGTCGGAGAAGCGCACCTACGCGGTCAAGCCGATGAACTGCCCCGGCCACGTGCAGGTGTTCAACCAGGGCCTGCACAGCTACCGCGATCTGCCGATCCGCTACGGCGAGTTCGGCGCCTGCCACCGCAACGAGCCCTCCGGCGCGCTGCACGGCATCCTGCGCGTGCGCGGCTTCACCCAGGACGACGGGCATGTGTTCTGCCTGGAATCGCAGATCGAAGCCGAAGTCACCGCCTTCCATCAGCAGGCCCTGGCGGTCTACACCGCGTTCGGCTTCGACGACATCGAGATCAAGATCGCGCTGCGTCCGGAAAAGCGCCTGGGCGACGACGTCACCTGGGACAAGGCCGAAGCAGCGCTGCGCAGCGCGCTGGGCGTGTGCGGGGTGGAGTGGCAGGAGCTGCCGGGCGAGGGCGCCTTCTACGGCCCCAAGATCGAATATCACCTCAAGGACGCCATCGGCCGCACCTGGCAGCTGGGCACCATGCAGGTCGATTTCATGATGCCCGGCCGCCTTGGCGCCGAGTACGTGGATGAGCACAGCCAGAAAAAGCATCCGGTCATGCTGCACCGGGCGATCGTCGGGTCGATGGAGCGTTTCATCGGCATTTTGATCGAACACCACGCCGGCGCGTTCCCCTCCTGGCTCGCCCCGGTCCAGGTCGTTGTCGCAAATATCACCGATGCCCAGGCAGACTATGTGGACTTGGTTCGGAAAACCCTTGCAAATCAAGGCTTCCGTGTAAACGCCGATTTGCGTAACGAGAAGATCGGATATAAGATTCGTGAGCATACGCTGCAACGCGTGCCCTATCTGCTCGTGGTCGGTGACCGCGAGAAGGGAAACGGCGCCGTCGCCGTGCGGACACGTTCGGGAGAAGACCTCGGGACCATGACGGTCTCGGCCTTCGTCGAGCGTCTGCAGGCAGAGCAGGCAGCGTGAGCCAACCCCGGCCGGTCTGGATGATCCGGATGCGCCGGTTCGATTCCCCTGGGAGATTGCAATATCAGTACCCCTGACAACAAACAGAACCGCAAGAACCAAGAAATCCGCGTGCCGCGCGTCCGCGTGATCGGCAGCGACGGAGAGATGGTCGGCGTGTTGTCGCGCGACGAAGCGCTCGCCAAGGCCGAGGAAGAAGGCCTCGATCTGGTCGAAATCCAGCCGCAGGCCGATCCGCCGGTCTGCAAGATCATGGATTTCGGCAAGTTCAAGTTCGAGCAGCAGAAAAAGGCCAACGAGGCCAAGAAGAAGACCAAGCAGGTCGAGATCAAGGAACTCAAGTTCCGTCCGGTCACGGACGAGGGCGACTACCAGATCAAGCTGCGCAACATGCGTCGCTTCCTGGAAGAGGGCGACAAGGTCAAGGTCAACATCCGCTTCCGTGGCCGCGAAATGAGCCACCAGGAGCTGGGTCGCGAAATGGCGTCCCGGATCGAGGCCGATCTTGGCGAAGACATCGTCATCGAGTCGCGTCCGCGCCTGGAAGGGCGGCAGATGGTCATGATGATCGCGCCCAAGAAGAAGATCTGATCCCGCGTTGCGGCCGGCCCCGGCGGGGTCGGCTGCAGTGCAGACAGCAGCGATTTGCAAGAATTCCCGGCAACGGGCATACTGCGCGGCCCGGTTTTACCGTGGCGCCGCGCAAGCGGTACAGGACCTGTCCGGATCGTGTTCGATCAAGGACTTACAAGCAGGCAAGGGCAAGGATGGAAAGCGTGGTCGCAAGACTGCCGCCCGGGTCAGTGACAAAACACCATCAAGGACATTGCAATGCCCAAGATCAAGACCAACCGGGCGGCGGCCAAGCGTTTCCGCAAGACCGCCTCCGGCAAGTACAAGTGCGGCCACGCAAACCGTAGCCACATCCTCACGAAGAAAGCGACCAAGCGGAAGCGCAACTTGCGGCAGACGAACCACGTCCGTCCCGAGGACGCGGGCCGTCTCGATCGTATGCTTCCCTATCTCTGAGGACTGAACCATGGCACGAGTAAAGCGTGGTGTGCAGGCGCGCCGCCGCCACAAGAAAATTCTGAATCTGGCGAAGGGCTACTACAACGCCCGTCGTAAGGTCTTCCGCGTTGCCAAGCAGGCGGTCATCAAGGCACAGCAGTACGCCTACATTGGCCGTAAGCAGAAGAAGCGCGTGTTCCGTGCGCTTTGGATCACCCGCATCAATGCGGCTGCCCGCATCAATGGTCTGAGCTACAGCCGTTTCATGAACGGCATGCTCAAGGCTGGTATCACCCTGGACCGCAAGGTGCTGGCTGATATCGCCGTGCACGACGCCGCCGGCTTTGCCGCGCTGGCTGAGAAGGCTAAGGGCGCGTTAGCTGCGTAAATGCAGGTCCCTCGCAAGAACTCGCACGGTGTAAGTGCGAGTCCTTCGCAAGAGCCCGCACATCCATGTGCGGACTTTTGAAGGGGTAGTTCCCGTCAGAGCTTGTGCATTCGTGTGCACTCTCTGACCGGAGCGAAGCAGATATTCGGGGGAAGGGCGCGAGTCCTTCCCTTTGCGTTTTAGACAGTCGGCATCGGTGGATTCGATGGCTGGCAAGATATGTGGTAATGCGTTCCGGTGCATCCGGAAACACCGTTCGGCTGAGCAGTTGAGGCGCGAGTGCAATGAGTGAGATTCAATCCCTGACCGAGCGCGCGCTGGCCGATGTGGCCGCCGCACAGACGCCGGACCAACTGGAAGCCTTGCGCGTTGCATTGCTGGGCAAGAGCGGAAGCATCACCGCCCAGCTCAAGCAGCTCGGCACGCTGCCGGCCGATCAACGCAAGGCCGCTGGCGAAGCGATCAATCTGTCGCGCGACGCGCTGACCGCTGCACTGTCAGAGCGCAAACACACGCTGGAAAACGCTGCGCTGGACGCACGTCTGGCTGGCGAGCGCATCGATGTCACATTGCCGGGCCGTCGCAGCGAGCGCGGCGGATTGCACCCGGTCACGCGCACGCTCGAGCGCATCGTCGAGATCTTTGCACGCCTGGGGTATGAGCTGTCCGATGGTCCTGAGATCGAGGACGACTGGCATAACTTCGAAGCTTTGAATTTTCCGCCGCACCATCCGGCGCGCGCGATGCACGACACGTTTTATTTTGGCGATGGCCGCCTGTTGCGCACCCATACCTCAGGTGTGCAGGTGCGTTACATGGATGCGCACAAGCCGCCGCTGCGCATGATCGCGGCCGGCAAGGTGTATCGCTCCGATTCGGACCAGACCCATTCGCCGATGTTCCATCAGGTGGAAGGCCTGCTGGTGGACGAGCACTCCAACTTCGCCGACCTCAAGGGCACCTTGTCCGAGTTCGTGCGTGCGTTCTTCGAGCGCGATTTCGAAATGCGTCTCCGCCCCAGCTATTTCCCGTTCGTGGAGCCGGGTGCGGAAGTGGACATCGCCTGGCAGCAGCCCGACGGCAGCACGCGCTGGCTGGAAGTGCTGGGTTGCGGCATGGTGCACCCGAACGTGCTGCGCAGCGTCGGCATCGACCCGGAGCGCTACACCGGCTTCGCGTTCGGCCTGGGCGTGGAGCGCTTTGCGATGCTGCGCTACGGCGTCAACGACCTGCGCGCGTTCTTCGAGAACGATGTGCGCTTCCTCAGGCAATTTGCCTGACGGCTGGGAATCGGGAATCGGGAGTGGAGAATCGGAGCAGCCAAGCGCGCTCCCAGCCCACCTTCCAGATCCCCGAAGACCTCCCGCTGTTGCGATTCCCGATTCCCTATTCTCCATTCCCGGCCCCTCATGAAATTCTCTGAAAATTGGCTGCGCAGCCACGTCCCCATCCAGGCCAGCCGCGACGAACTTGCCGCGACGCTGACGGCGATCGGTCTGGAGGTCGAAGAGGTCACGCCATTGGGCGAGGCCCTGGGTCAGGTGGTGGTGGCGCGCATCGTCGAGGCGGTGCGTCATCCGGAGGCCGATCGTCTGCAGGTCTGCAGCGTCGACGCAGGGCAGGGCGAGTTGCTGCAGATCGTGTGTGGCGCGCCCAATGCGCGTGCCGGTCTGGTGGCGCCGTTGGCGCTGGTCGGTGCGCAGATCGGTGCGCTGACCATCACCGCGGCCAAGCTGCGCGGTGTGGCGTCCAACGGCATGTTGTGTTCGGCCAAGGAGCTGGGCCTGGACAGCGATGCCTCCGGCCTGTTCGAGCTGCCGGACGATGCGCCAGTGGGTCAGGCCTTGGCCGAGTATCTGGGGCTGCCCGATGCCAGCATCGAGATCAAGCTCACGCCCAATCGCGCCGATTGTTTCAGCGTGCGCGGCATTGCCTTCGATGTGGCCGCAGCCTGCGCCAGCGAAGTGGTGGCCTTCGATGCGGGCGCGGTGGCGCCGGTGTCGACGCGGACCTTGTCAATGGAGCTGGAGGCCGGCAACGAGGCGCCGCGTTACTGCGGTCGCGTGATCGAAGGCATCGACCCGGCGGCAAAAACGCCGGTGTGGTTGGCCGAGCGGCTGCGTCGCTGTGGCGTGCGTCCGGTGTCGCTGCTGGTGGATATCACCCAGTACGTGATGCTGGAGCTCGGCCAGCCGATGCATGCGTTCGACCTGGACACGCTGCAGGGGCCGATCGGTGTGCGGCGTTCGCGCAGTGGCGAGCAGCTCGCGCTGCTGGATGGGCGTCAGGTCACCTTGGACGATAGCTTTCTTACCATCACCGATGCAGGCCGGCTGGTTGCGCTGGCCGGTCTGATGGGCGGGTTGGAGACGCGTGTCACCGAGGCCACGCGCAACGTATTTCTGGAATCGGCGTATTTCGATCCGGCCGCGATCATGGGCCGTGGCCGCAAGCTCGGGCTGCATACCGATGCCGGTCATCGCTTCGAGCGTGGTGTGGATCCGGCATTGCCGCCACAGGCGATCGAAGTGGCGACACGGCTGGTGCTGGAGCTGGCCGGTGGGACGCCGGGCCCGGTGGTGCATGCGCAATTGCGGCAGCATCTGCCGCAGCCTGCGCGCATCCTGCTGCGGCGTGCGCGGATCTCGCGCGTGCTGGGCATCCAGATCGACGATGCCGAGGTTGTGCGCATTCTGACCGCGCTCGGCATGCAGCTCGACGCGGTGGCCGAAGGTTGGCAGGTGATGGCGCCGAGCCGTCGCTTCGACATCGCCATCGAAGAAGATCTGATCGAAGAGCTTGCGCGTATCCACGGCTACGACCGTGTGCCGACCACGCTGCCCGGTGGCGCAAGCCGGATCGCGATGCCGAGCGAAACCCAGCTGGACGAACTCAGCGTGCGTCGCCAGCTGGTGGCGCGCGAGCTGCAGGAAACCATCAATTACGCCTTTGTCGATGCGAACCTGTTGGAGCGCTGGCAGCTGACCGATGGTCTGGTGCCGTTGGCGAACCCGCTCAGTGCGGAACTTGCAATCATGCGTCCGCGCTTGTTGCCGGGTCTGGTGGCGACGCTGGGCCGCAACGCCGCCCGCCAGGCCGGGCGGGTGCGCCTGTTCGAGCTGGGCAAGGTATTCACCGCGTCCGCCGAGACCGGCGCCGCGCCGCAGGAAGCGCAGCACGTCGCCGCAGCAGTCTGTGGCGATGCCTTGGCGCTGCAGTGGGGCGAGTCTGCACGCAAGGTGGATTTCCACGATCTGAAGGGCGATCTGGTGGCGCTGGCTGCGGCCAGTGGCGCGGTGCTGGATTTCCAGCCTTCCACGCAGGCATTCGGGCATCCGGGGCGGTCGGCCGATATCCATCGCGATGGCGTGCACATCGGCTGGATCGGGCAGGTGCATCCGCGTCTGGCCAAGCAGTTGGAGATCGACGTGGACGTGATCGCGTTCGAGCTGCAGCTGGCGCCGCTGGTGCAGCGTGCGCTGCCGCGTGCCGGCGAGCTGTCGCGATTCCCCTCGGTGCGTCGCGATCTGGCCTTCCTGGTGCCGGAAGAGGTGAGCTGGGCGGCGCTGTCTGCCAGTGTGCGCACCACGGTTGGCCCGTTGTTGCGCGAGGTGCAGCTGTTCGATCGCTATGTCGGGCAGGGGGTCGAGCCAGGTTTCAAGAGTCTGGCTATGGGCTTGATTTTGCAGGATAACTCGCGCACTCTCACCGACCGGGACGTCGACGCAGTCGTTGCCGATGTGGTGGCCGTGATCGAGCGCGCGCACCGCGCCCGGATTCGGAGTTGAGGCGGTAACCAGGGGATTGGCATGGCATTGACGAAAGCGGAGATGGCCGAGCGTCTGTTCGACGAGGTCGGTCTGAACAAGCGCGAGGCAAAGGAATTTGTCGACGCCTTCTTCGATGTGCTGCGCGATGCGCTGGAGCAGGGCCGTCAGGTGAAGTTGTCCGGTTTCGGCAACTTCGATCTGCGGCGCAAGAATCAACGGCCCGGTCGGAATCCCAAGACCGGTGAGGAAATTCCGATTTCGGCCCGCACGGTGGTGACCTTCCGTCCGGGCCAGAAGCTCAAGGAGCGGGTGGAGGCTTATGCTGGATCCGGGCAGTAATCGCGAGCTACCGCCGATCCCGGCCAAGCGCTACTTCACCATCGGCGAGGTCAGCGAGTTGTGCGATGTCAAACCGCATGTGCTGCGCTATTGGGAAACCGAATTTCCAAGCCTGGAGCCGGTCAAGCGGCGCGGCAATCGGCGCTATTACCAGCGTCACGACGTGCTGATGGTGCGGCAGATCCGCGGCCTGCTGTACGAACAGGGCTACACCATCGGTGGTGCACGTCTGCGCCTGGAAGGCGATGGCGCCAAGAGCGAGTCGGCGTTGAGCAACCAGATCATCAAGCAGGTGCGCATGGAGCTGGAAGAAGTGTTGCAACTGCTGCGCCGCTAGGAAATTGTGTCGCAAAGCCGCTATAATCGCAGGCCGTCCTCGCGACGGAGTGCAGCATCTTCGGGGTATAGCGCAGCCTGGTAGCGCACTAGTCTGGGGGACTAGTGGTCGTCGGTTCAAATCCGGCTACCCCGACCAAGCACAAGGCCCATGTCTTTACTGGCATGGGCTTTTTTGTTGCGTCGCAACATGCCGATTCCGAGGCTTCAGCAAGGGGTTCGCATATGCAGAACGGCATATTGCGCTGCAGCAGGAAAAGGGCCGAAGAGCCCGCTTTACACGGTCCCGTCTGCTGTGGACCTGGATCACAGAGCGGTGCTAAGTATCCGAAAATCCTCCAAATCATTAGCGCGTGATTAGTAACTGGATCACGTTTTGTTAACGTCGCAACGACGAACTTGAATCAATAGGCCAACGCCGTCAAAAAAATGGCGTGCAGCGTCTTGCGATGTTTTCTTTCTATGCCATAGTGCAGTGCAACACGTCACACCTGTCGTGATCCCGATGTCATACGGGATGAATTTCTCTGTCGTACGTTCGTGCTGGCGTGTTGGCCGGTTGAATGCTGCGCGGGTTCCTGTCCCACCAATCAAGGCAGCCAGCTACACGCATGAAAAGACTGATCGAACGATTCTGCCAAGGCCTCAGCCTGGCGTTGATCTGCTCGATGACACTGGGCGCTTGCAGCACCGGTCCGAAGATGGCGGACTCTCTGCCGCTCCCGGATCCGCTTGCGATGTCCGCAGTGCAGCCAGAGTATCGACTGGCGCCGGGCGACTTGCTGTTGGTCAAGGTGTTTCAAGTCGACGATCTGGAGCGGCAGGTCCGCATCGATCAGAACGGTCACATCTCGCTACCACTGATCGGCGATGTCAAGGCCACCGGCCTGGGCGTTGGCGAGCTGGAAAAACTGGTCGCAGAACGCTACGCCGCCGGATATCTGCAGCAGCCGCAAGTGTCGGTGTTCGTGCAGGAGTCCAACGGCCGCCGGGTCACGGTCACTGGTGCGGTGGATGCGCCCGGGATCTACCCGGTGATCGGCTCCAACCTGACCTTGCAGCAAGCGATTGCGCAGGCAAAGGGTGTCAGTACGGTGGCCAGCCGCGGCAATGTCATTGTCTTCCGCATCGTCAATGGGCAAAAAATGATCGCTAGATTCGACCTGACCGAGATCGAGAAGGGTGCCAATCCCGACCCGGAGATCTACGGCGGCGACATCGTTGTGGTGTATCGCTCGGACGCACGCATCTGGCTGCGCACCATGCTTGAACTGACCCCCTTGGTAATGGTGTGGCGCGCTTACCGATGAGTATGAATTCCGAAAATCGTTCCTCTTCTTCTCATCGTCACGGCCATCTCGAGCTGGCGGATGTGGGTTTGCTCGACTACTGGCGTGCGCTGGTCTCGCAGCGCTGGTTGATCATCGGGATCACGCTGTTCGCAGTGCTGCTGGCCTTCGGCATCACGCTGTTGATGCCGGAGAAGTACCGCGCCACTAGCACGCTGCAGATCGAGCGTGATTCGCTCAACGTGGTGAACGTCGACAATCTGATGCCGGTGGAGTCGCCGCAGGATCGCGATTTCTACCAGACCCAGTACCAGTTGCTGCAGAGCCGTTCGTTGGCGCGTGCAGTGATCCGCGAAGCCAAGCTGGACCAGGAGCCGGCGTTCAAGGCGCAGGTCGACGAGGCACTGGAGAAGGCTGCGGCCAAGAATCCGGAAGCCGGCAAGTCGGTCGATTCGCGCCAGGCGATCGTGGAGCGCACCTTGACCGACACTCTGCTGGCCGGATTGGTGGTCGAGCCGATCCTCAATTCGCGCCTGGTCTACGTCAATTACGACTCGCCGGATCCGGTGCTGGCCGCCAAGATCGCCAACACCTATACCAAGGTCTTCATCGTCAGCACGCAAGAGCGCCGGATGAACGCGTCCTCGTTTGCGACCAAGTTCCTGTCCGAACGTCTGGAGCAGTTGCGCGGCAAGGTCGAAGACTCGGAAAAGACGCTGGTCTCTTATTCGACTCAGGAGCAGATCGTGTCGATGGGCGATGACAAGCCATCGCTTGCGGCGCAGAACCTGGGCGATCTCAACGCGATGCTTGCCTCTGCACAGGACACGCGCATCAAGGCCGAGGCGGCATGGCGTCAGGTCAGCACCGGCGACAGCATGTCGTTGCCGCAGGTGCTGGGCAATCCGTTGATCCAGAGCCTGCGCGGTGAGCAGATCCGTTTGAACACCGAGTACCAGCAGAAGCTGTCGACCTTCAAGCCGGACTATCCGGAAATGCGGCGCCTGAAGGCGCAGATCGAAGAGTCGCGCCGTCAGATCAATGGCGAGGTCATCAACATCCGTCAATCGTTGAAGGCCGCCTACGACGCCTCGGTGCAGCAGGAGCGTTTGCTCAACGAGCGCATTGCCGGTCTGCGCAGCAACGAGCTGGATCTGCAGAGTCGCAGCATCCAATACAACATGCTCAAGCGCGACGTCGATACCAACCGTCAGCTTTACGATGCGCTCCTGCAGCGTTACAAAGAGATCGGTGTTGCGAGCAACGTGGGCGCCAACAACGTGACCATCGTCGATACCGCAGACGTGCCTACGTCGAAGACTTCACCGAAACTCAAATTGAACCTCGCCTTAGGCTTCATCTTTGGCGTATTCCTTGGTGTGGCTGTGGCCCTCGTGCGCTACTTCCTGCGAGGCAACGGGCCGGAGACGCGGTTGAACTGACATCGTGATGTTGCAAAACGGTGGTTAATTTAAGTGACAACTGATTCAGCGTGGAAAAAGTCGGATCCCGTAAGTTTTGGGATCCCTCGTTTGAAAGTTTGTCTCTGTTGAAACAAAGCGCTGTCGTGCGATCTGGGGTCGGTAAGTATTACCGCGGTGATCGTTCGACGGAGATGATTGAAAGCTCGCGTGCGTTTCGTATGTTCCCCCGCATGCGCCGTATCGAGTTTGGAGGACATCCCCATGCTTTTGGCAGACTTGAGTAGCGCGACCTACACCACATCCTCGCCGCGATTGTTGTCCAAGTATTCGGCTGCAGCCGACCTGGTTTTGCGCGTCTTCGACCTCACCATGGTCGTGGTCTCCGGACTGATTGCGTATCGCATCGTGTTCGGCTCCTGGGTGCCGGCGGCGCCCTATCGGGTCGCGATCGCCACCACCTTGTTGTATTCGGTGATCTGCTTTGCGCTGTTCCCGCTGTATCGCAGCTGGCGCGGTCGCGGGTTGTTGAGCGAGTTGTTGGTCCTGGGTGGTGCGTTCGGTGGTGTGTTCGCGTTGTTCGCGGTGCACGCGCTGATCGTACAGGTGGGCGAGCAGGTCTCGCGCGGCTGGATCGGCCTGTGGTTCGTCGGTGGCCTGGCTTCGCTGGTGGCGGCACGTACGGTGTTGCGCGGCTTCTTGAACCATCTGCGTACGCAAGGCGTGGACGTGCAGCGTGTGGTGGTGGTGGGTCTGCGCCATCCGGTGATGAAGATCAATCACTACCTCAGCCGCAATCCATGGGTCGGCATGAATCTGGTCGGCTACTTCCGTACGCCGTACGACATCGCCGTGACCGAGCAGCGGCAGTCGTTGCCGTGCCTGGGCGACCCGGACGCGTTGATCGAGTATCTGAAGGACAACCAGGTCGAGCAGGTATGGATCTCGCTGCCGCTGGGCGAGCGCGATCACATCAAGCAGTTGCTGCAGCGTCTGGATCGTTATCCGATCAACGTCAAGCTGGTGCCGGATCTTTTCGACTTCGGTCTGTTGAATCAGTCTGGCGAGCAGATCGGCAATGTGCCGGTGATCAATCTGCGTCAGGGCGGTGTGGATCGCGACAATTACTTCGTGGTCGCCAAGGCGCTGCAGGACAAGATCCTGGCCGTGATCGCGCTGATGGGCCTATGGCCGTTGATGGCGGCGATTGCGGTGGGCGTCAAGATGAGTTCGCCGGGCCCGGTGTTCTTCCGTCAGCGTCGTCATGGTCTTGGCGGTCGCGAGTTCTACATGTTCAAGTTCCGCTCGATGCGCGTGCATGACGACCACGGCACCACCATCCAGCAGGCGACCAAGAACGACACCCGCATCACGCGCTTCGGTTCGTTTCTGCGTCGCAGCAGCCTGGATGAGTTGCCGCAGATCTTCAACGTGCTGGGCGGCAGCATGTCGATCGTAGGCCCGCGTCCGCACGCCGCGCAGCACAACACGCACTACGAAAAGCTGATCAACCATTACATGCAGCGGCACTACGTCAAGCCGGGGATCACCGGTTGGGCGCAGGTGAACGGTTTCCGTGGCGAAACCCCGGAACTGCGCACGATGAAGAAGCGTATCCAGTACGACCTCGACTACATCCGTCGTTGGTCGCTGTGGCTGGATATCCGCATCATCGTGCTGACCGCGGTGCGTGTGTTCGGACAGAAGACCGCGTACTGATGATGGTGGGTAGTGTGCGACCTGGCGCGTCCAGCGCCGCGGGCGGCTGCATCGCAGCCGCCCCTTTCAAGCAGGCGTCTGCATGCTGATCCAAATGAGCGAGGAGACCCGCGTTCGCTGGCATAACCTGCTGATCGAACTGACGCTGTTGGTCGGCGTGGGTTACAACCTGGTGCTGGCGCTGATCAACGCGAACGTGTTCACGGTGCGTCCGGTGATCACCTATGCAGTCGAGTTCATCATCTACGCCGCGTGCTTCCTGCTTGGCCTGGGCTCGATGAGCCGCAAGCGCATCGCGTTGATCATCAGCGGGTTGGGGCTGATCGTCACCTTGATGTTCGTGCGCTTTCTGGTGAACTGGCAGATCGATCCTAAATTTTTCCGCGATGCCCTGGTGGTGTTTGCGTTTGTCGTGCTGGGTTCGGCCTATACCGGGTCTGTGCCCAAGCTGTTCGTGCGCATGACGATCATCGTCTCGCTGGTTGCCGCCTTCGAGCTGGCGATGCCAAGCGCCTACGGCGATCTGGTCAATCCGAAGAGCTTCTTCGTCAATGCGCGTGGCATGAGCGCGGAAGGCTTCTGGAACGAAGACAGCAATCTGTTCGTCAGCGCCACGCGGCCGGGCGAGCGTAACTTCCTGCCGGGCTCCAACTTGCCGCGCGCCTCCTCGATGTTCATCGAGCCGGTGACGATGGGCAATTACATCTGCTTTTTCACCGCAATCGTGTTGGTGTTCTGGCGTTGGATGCGGCCGTCGATGCTGATTCTGTCGGTCGGCTTGATCGGTTTCATGATCGTTGCCTCCGATGGACGCCTCGCGGCGGGCACCTGTGTGCTGATGGTGTTGCTGTCGCCGCTATTGAAACGCCTGGATCAGCGACTGGCGTTCCTGGTGTTTCTGGTGGTGATCATGACCGCATGGTTGCTGGTGTGGATCACCGGGATCACCGCCTATCAGGACAACACGATGGGGCGGATATTCTTCACCGTGTATTCGATGAACAACCTGTCGTTCGAGTCCTGGATGGGCCTGGATTTTGCGCAGGCGTATCGCTACTTCGACAGTGGTATTGCCTACTTCATCGCATCGCAGTCGATCGTTGGCGTGCTGGCGTTTCTGTTGTCCTATTCGTTCCTGCTGCTGATGCCGAGCAAGGAAGGGCAGCTGTTCAAGAATCTGGCGATCTTTGCGTTCGCGCTGAGTCTGCTGGTGTCCAACGGCTACTTTTCGATCAAGACCTCGGCGCTGTGGTGGTTCGTGTGCGGCTGCATGTGGCACATGCTGCCGACCTGGTCTGCTGCAACGACGGCTAAGGTGAGCAAGCAGGATCCAACCGACGATGGCGGGCAGCTGTCATTGCCTGCGGGAGGGGCGCGATGAATCTGGCGGCGACGCAGGCACAGCAGCCGGTCTTGCCGACTGCCGGCGCACACGTCGCCACCCCGCAACGCGGTCGCGACTTGCGTATCGATGCCACCAAGGCGATCGCGATTTTGCTGGTGGTGTTTTGCCACGCCAAGGGCGTGCCGCACGGCATGACCTTGTTCGCCTACAGCTTCCATGTGCCGCTGTTTTTTCTGGTCTCCGGCTGGCTGGCCTCCGGGTACGCCTCGCGCGCCACAGGGTTGTCGCAGACCGTCAGCAAGCAGGCGCGCAGCCTGTTGCTGCCATATGTGGTGTTCTATCTGCTTGGCTATGCGTACTGGCTGCTGACGCGCAATATCGGCGAAAAAGCTGCACGTTGGGGCAGTCACCCGTGGTGGGAGCCGATCGTGGCGATGTTCACCGGGATCGGCCCGGACCTGTACGTGCAGCCTCCGCTGTGGTTTCTGCCGGTAATGCTGGTGACGGTGGTTGGCTACGTGCTGCTACGCCGCTGGCTGTCGCCGGTGG